>JBBSEZ010000194.1:0-17438 GCA_038239195.1 Gemmatales bacterium | reverse complement strand
TGGAAATGCTCGGGCTCACGCGCTTCAAGCGGGCGTGAGGCTCTCGACACCAGGGCGCCAGTCGGGGAGAACTCGCCTACCGAGGCGAGCCCGGGGACGGTCCGTAGTGTTACCTGAAAAGGGGCAGATTTGAACCAGGCCTGGATTGGAGTGGGGAACCACCGCAAGATCCTGCCTCTCCCTACTGAAAGAGGCGCGAGGTGGACGCTTGGACGCACTACGTGTTCGTTGGCCCATACGCAGAGTGGTTCTCCGCGGACGTCCGGCACATGCCCGAGGATGAAGCCGACCCGGACGGCTGGAGTGAACTGATCGACAGCGGCGCGCTCCACTGGAACATCAGCTACGCAAGCGCCTACCCGCCTCAAGTAAAGCGCGGGCGCAGGCTGGTGTACCAATACTGCTGCATGCCTCGGGAAAAGCGGGCCAAACAGCCGCGGAAGGACATGTTGCTCATCCTGAACGCGGACCAACAACAACCGCATGCCGTGGACTGGGCCGGGGTTGATGCACGGCGAGAGATCGAGTGGTTTTCGCGGACATTCGCCAAAGAGTTGGGCAAGCTCGCCACGCTGTTCGGCCAGCCGCCCACAACGCATTGGGGCTTGGTCTACATGCGATCGTAGCGTCAGCGGTTGGGAGCGGTCCCCTCCGAACCAGCCGTGGCAGGAGCCCGGCACGCGAATGCGGCTGATCGCGCTTCAGCGCCGTACCCGCGACTTGCTTTCCGGGCCCGTAGACGGCCTCGCCTCACGACGGGCCCGCCTGCTCGATCCCGAGCAACCGGTCCATCTGCCTCCACGCGAGAGAGTACCACGTATCCACGAACTCCCGCACGTCCTCTCCACCGTCTCTCGCCACCCAGTCCAGATACGCCCTCCGCACTGCCGTGGCATGGTACACGTGCCGGCGAACGTTGGTCTCGCCGATCAACGAAGGGACCTCGTGAAGGTGCTCCGACTCTGCCTTGCACCACGCCAGGTCTCCTCGCTGGGCAGCGTTGCGGATGGCGACCAGCCCCGCATACAGGATCGTCAGGTGCAATCGGTCGAGCTCGTTCATGACCGCTGCCCCTTCTCCTCCCGCCACCGGCGGCGCGCCGAGGGCCGTTCGGAGCGCCACGGAAGCGGTCACTTCTTGAAGTCGCCGGCCCAGGCGGGCCCTGGCCTGCACGGGAACCTTGGCTTCGCGCTGCCTCATCTCCGCTTGCCCGGCCAGTCACGGTCAGCCCGGTGGTGCGATAGGAACATCGACTTCCACGTACTCGCTCAGCGAAGTCGGTTGCAAGATGGGCTCCCCGTGCGCACGCATGCCCTCCAGATGGAGCTCGACGGCCTCGCGCATCAGTTGCACGGTCTCCTCGCGCGTTTCACCGGCCGCGACACAACCCGGCAAGTCGGGCACGTGGGCGCTGAAGCCCGTTGCGGTTGGCTCAAGAAGAATCAGGAATCGCATCAATTTCCCCCTTACGACAATCCTGCTTGACGCAGAATGCTTCGCTCCGTCTTGGGGCCCAGATCGAGGGACGGTTTGCCGGCAATGGTCACCGTGCCCGGCTTGGTGGGATGGTGGTACTGGCGATGACTGCCCTGGGTGCGGACCAGCACCCAGCCGTCCTGCTCGACAAGTTTGATGGCGTCCCGCACCTTCATTGGCATGGTCGCTGCCACCCGCTGCTATTTCAGGGGAGACCACCTTCGGAAATCAAGGCCTCGGGCAGGATCGTGAGGTGCGGTCGGTCGAGCTCGTTCATGACCGCTGCCCCCGTGGCCCCGGCGCCCCGATGCTCTTTCGGGGCGCCGCGCCGGGCCGTCACTTCTTGAAGTCGCCGGCCCGCACGATCGCCAGCTTCTTCGGGTCAACGTGCCGCCGAAACGCCGCCTTGACCTCCTCCGGCGTCAGCGCCCCGATCCGCTTTTCCAGCTCGCTCGAATACGCAAACTTCCTTCCCAGGCGCAGGTTCGAGACAATCTGCCCGGCGAGGGCCCCGTCCGTCGTGCGCCCCACCTTCTGCGACTCCAGATACCCCTTCTGGGCGTCCTTCAGCTCCACCGCGGACGGGCCGTTGGCCAAAAACTCCCGCAGCTCCTCGAAGAACGCCTTCTCGACCTTCCCGACGTTCGCCGGGTTGGTGATGGCGTTGGCGGTGAAGCTCGCGGCCGGGTCGAGCGCCGAGGCGCTCACCGACGACGTCACCCCGTACGACAGCCCCTCTTTCTGGCGAATCCGATTGCCCAGCCGCGACGACAGCGCGCCGCCGCCGAAGATGAAGTTGCCCAGCCGCAATGCCGGGTAGTCAGCGTCCGTGTCCTTCAACGCGAACGGCAGGCCCGCCACGAACACCGCGTTCGCCTTGTCCGGCGTCAAGATGTCGTCCTTCGAGCCCTTGAACTCGGTCGGGGCCCGGCGCACAAGGCGCTTCACCGGCACCGCCGACTTCCAGTCCTTCAGGATCGCGCGAACCTGGACCATCGTCGGCTCGGGGTCGAAGTCGCCGACGATGGCCAGCTCGCCCGAGGTCGCGCCGAGCTGCTTCTCGTAGAGCGCCACCACCTGGGCCAGCGTGACCGCCTGAAGGCGCTTCTCGTTCTCCTCGATGGTCGGCACGTAGCGAACGTCGCCCGGCGGATAGGGCGACAGGGCGCGCGCCAGCCGGTTGGCGGCCAGCGCCGATGGCTCGGTGCGCATCATCGCCGACCCGGCCCGGGCGCGGCGCTTCATCGTCTCGAACTCCGCCGCCGGGAACGCCGGCTCGCGGAGGACCTCGCCCAGCAGCTTGATGGCCGCGGGCAGCGTCGAGCGCTTCGCCTCAACCGAGAACGTGAGCTGGCCCGGCGTGGACGCGCCGCCGCCACCCCGCCGACCACCGCCGCCGCCCGCTCCGGGGGAGATGCGAATGCCCAGTTCATCGAGCTTCTCGCGCAGCGCCTGCCGGTCGTGCTGTTTGGTCCCGGCCATCATCAGCGAGGGCAGCATCGCCGCCGCCATCGTCTGGCCCTTGAGAGACTCCTCGTTGCCGTAGTGCAGCGTCAGCAGCAGCGACACCGTCTCGCCGCGGTTCTTCTTCGGCAGCAGCCCCGCCTTGATGCCGTTCAGCTCGACGATCCGCGTACGGGCGTCGAGGTTGGCCGGCGACGGGTCGAACGCCTCTCCGGCCGCGGCCACGTCGCTGCTCCCCTTGTAGTCCTTCACCAGCGCTTCCAAAGAGGGCGCCGGGGCGATGACCAGCCGCTCCGGCCGGTCCACGGGGACGTAAAGGCCCACGGTGCGGTTGTGCTTCTGGAAGTAGGTCTTCGCGACGCGGTTCACGTCGGCGGCCGTGACGGCCGCGAGCCGGTCGCGCTGCACGAACAGCAGCCGCCAGTCGCCCCGCGCCGAGGCCGAGCTGAGCGCCTGCGACATGGCCGTGGCGCTCGACTGCAACCGCTCCTGACCGCGCCGGCCGCGCAACTTTGCCTTGTCCACCTCGTCCTTGGTGAACGGCACGGCCGAGAGCCCTTCGAGCGTCCGCAGCAGGGCGTCGCGGACGGCGTCGAGCTGCCCGGCCTCGGCCTGGGCGGAGGCGAAGAACAGCCCGGGGTCGTGGGCGTTGTCGGCAAACGCGCTCGCGCCGGTCGCCTTCCGGCTCTCGACGAGCGCCTTGTAGAGCCGGCCGTTGGGCTGCTGGACGAGGATGCCGGCCAGGAGGCTGAGCGGCGCCCAGTCCGGGTGCGACGCCGCGGGCACGTGGTAGGCAGCGCCGACCGACCCGACCGTGCCGACGCGGCGCAACACCACCGTGCGCTCGCCGTCTTGGGCCGGCTCCTCGGTGTAGGTGGCGCTCAGTTTGCGCTTGGGCCTCGGGACGGCGCCGAGGTGTTTCCGCACCAGGGCGAGGGCCTTGGCCTCGTCGAACTTGCCGGCCACGATGAGGACGACGTTGTCTGGCTGGTAATACTTCCGGTAGAACGCCTGTAGGTTCTCGATCGGCACGCGCTCGATGTCGGAGCGGTTGCCGATGGTCGATTTGCCGTAGTTGTACCAGCCGTACGCGGCGGCGTAGATGCGCTGGCGAAGGACGCCCTGGGGGCTGTTCTCGCCGCGCTCGAACTCGTTCCGCACGACGGTCATTTCCGAGACGAGGTCCTCGCGCTTGACGTAACTGTTGACGAGCCGGTCCGCCTCGAGCCGGATGGCGAACTCGAGGTTCTCGTCGGTGGCGGGCAGCGTCTCGAAGTAGTTGGTGCGATCGACGTTGGTGGTGCCGTTGAACCGCGCCCCGTGGTCGCGCAGCGCCTTGGGCACGTCGTGATGTTTGGGGGTGCCCTTGAAGACCACGTGTTCGAGCAGGTGGGCCATGCCCGACTCGCCGTAGCCTTCGTGCCGGGAGCCGACCAGGACCGTCATGTTGACGGTGACCGTTGGCCGCGACGCCTCGGGGAACAGCAACACGCGGGCGCCGTTCGCCAGGCGGTATTCGGTCACGCCTTCGACGGTGGCGATCTTCCGGATGGCGATCTTCGGGGGGGCCTCGTCCGCGCGCACTACCGACGCGCAGCACAGCACGAGGAACAGGGGGACCAATCGGCGCATGACGACCTCGGAACGGGAAGGAGTTGTCGGAGGCGCGGAGCGCTCCGCGCCGTCGGGCCGTCCAGGGGCCGCGGCACCAGCACGTGAATGGCCTTGGGAACAATGGTCATGATAAAGCGCACCGGCCCTGGGGACCACCGGGCCCGGCGCCACGCGTTTAGGCGAGCGGCGGAACGTGGTTTCCTGTAGGACGGCTCTCCCGAGCCGTCCTCCGAGCATGCCCTTTCCTGCCGCTCGCCTTAGCGGTTGACCACGCTCATGTCCGGGTAGCGCTGCCCCGCGGCCGACCCCTTGGGCGCCGCCTCGTCGATCCGCCGCAGCTCCTCCAGCGTCAGGACCACGTTGACCGAGGCCGCGTTCTCCTCCAGATACTTGCGGCGCTTGGTGCCGGGGATCGGCACGACGTCCTTGCCCTGCGCCAGCAGCCAGGCGAGGGCCAGTTGGCCCGGCGTCACGCCCTTCTCGCCCGCGACCTCCTTCACCCGCTCCACCAGCTCCAGGTTCTTGCGGAAGTTGTCGCCCTGGAAGCGCGGCGCGTTGCGCCGGTAGTCGTCCGCCGGCAGGTCCTCGAATCGCTTAAACTGGCCCGTCAGAAACCCGCGCCCCAGTGGGCTGTAGGCGACGAAGCCGATGCCCAGCTCGCGCACCGTGGGCAGCAGTTCGTCCTCCGGGTCGCGGCTCCACAGGGAGTATTCGGTCTGGAGCGCCGCGATGGGGTGGACGGCGTGGGCCCTGCGGATCGTGGCGGGCGCGGCCTCCGACAGCCCGAGGTGGCGCACCTTCCCCTGCCGCACCAGTTCGGCCATGGCGCCGACGGTGTCCTCGATGGGGACGTTGGCATCGACCCTATGCTGGTAGTAGAGGTCCACGTGCCCGACGCCCAGGCGCCGCAGCGAGGCGTCGCACGCCTGGCGCACGTACTCGGGCCGGCCGTTGATCCCCACCCAACTCCCGTCCGGGCGGCGCTCGTTGCCGAACTTGGTCGCGAGGACCACCTTGTCGCGCCGGTCGCGGATCGCCTTGCCCACCAACTCCTCGTTGGTGAACGGGCCATACGTGTCGGCCGTGTCGAGGAAGTCGATGCCCAGTTCCAGGGCGCGGTGGATCGTGGCAATCGATTCGCTGTCGTCCCGACCGGAGTAGAAGTCGCTCATGCCCATGCAGCCCAGCCCCAGCGCCGAGACCGCGAGCCCCTGCCTGCCCAGTTGCCGCCGTTCCATCGCCTGCCTCCTGTTGTGCGGTGTCTTTGGCTCCGTGGCCTCTCTGTCATGTTAGGCAGGCCCCTCCCCGCCGGCCCCTTCCGGGGGCGCCGGCCACAGCAGCAGCGTCATGGCAAGGGCCGCCGGCACGAACGCCAGGGCCGCGGCCAGCGCGAGCTCGCGCGGCGACCAGCCGGCGTCGGCCAGGGCCCCGGCCGCGTAGGCGGAGGCGCACGTCACCAGCGTCAGCAGCGACAGCTCCACGGCGAACACGCGCCCCTGGAGCCGGCCGGGCACCCGGAGCTGGAGCAATGCCGTGCTGAAGACCCACTGCGTGCTGCCGCCGAAGTGGGCCCCGACCAGGGCGCAGCACGCCAGCGGCAGCGAGGGCGCGGCGCTGAAGAGCAGATAGCCGACGGCCATGAGGGCGAAGCCCGGGCCCAGCGCGCGGCGAAGGAACCGCACCGACCCGCCGCCGGCGCGAAGGGCGAGCAGCGGCCCCAGCCCGGCGCCGACCCCGCGCCCCGCGTAGAGCGCGCCCATGCTCAGCGCCCCGTCGCGCCCCAACGGGAATACCTCCCTGCCGAACAGAGGCAGCAGGACGAGCACGGCCCCGCCCCCCACGCACCACAACGACTTGCTCAGCGCGTACAGCGCCACGTCGCGGCGCGCCAGCACGTACGCCAGCCCCTCGCGCAGCTCGTCCAGGGCGCCGGCCCGGGCCCGCTCCTTCAGGTGGTCCTCGCGGACGGGAACGCGCGCGGTGAAGGCGGCCGAGAGCAGGAACGAGGCGGAGTCGAGCACGAAGGCCAGGTCGGTGCCCAGCGTGCCGACCACGAGCCCGCCCAGGGCCGCCCCGCCCGCCAGCATGACCGACCACGTCAGTCCGCTGACGCCGTTGGCCGCCACCAGTTCCTCGCGAGCCACGACGCCGGGGACGGCAGCCTCGCGGGCCGGCTCGTAGATGGAGGTGAGGGCAAACTTGCAGAAGCTGACCGCGTACACCAGCCAGACGTCCTCCGGGCCGCGCACGCACAGGAAGACGAGCACCAGCGCCGCCCGGCCGAGGTCGGCGACGACGAGCAGGGCCTTGCGCGGCAGGCGGTCGATCAGCACGCCCGCGGGCAGCCCGACCAGCACGGAGGGCAGGCATTGCGCCACCAACAGCCAGGCGAGCGCGCCCGCCGAGCCGCTCAGGCGCAGCAGCAGGGCATAGAGCGCGATGGTGTCGAGCCAGTCGCCGAGCTGGCTGCTCAGCTGCCCGTACCACAGCCGCCGAAACGCCCGGTTGCCGCGCAGCAGCGCGACGTAGCCGACGGGCCTTGCCGTCATCCGCCCCCCCTAGCTCGCCCCCGCCGCGGTTGGCGCCGGAGCGGTAAAACGCTCATGATAAAGCGTACCGGCCCGCGGGACCACCAGCCCCGCCGCCCGCGGCAATCGATGGGGCGCCCTTGCAGAAAAGTTCTCGAAATCACCGACGCGCAAGCCTATGCTGACCCACTACTCGATAGGAGGGCACGCGGACATGAAGACGGGCGGCATGAGGGAGGCCCTCGACCGGCTCCGGCGAGCCCTGCACGAAGCGGGCGAGGCCGGCCTGTCCGACGGGCAACTGCTGGCGCGGTTCGTCGCCACCCGGGCCGAGGCCGACTTCGCGGCGCTGGTGCGCCGCCACGGGCCAATGGTCCTGGCTACGTGCCGCCGATTGCTGCACCACGAACAAGACGCCGAGGACGCCTTCCAGGCCACCTTCCTCGTCCTCGCGCGCAAGGCGGCCTCCGTTCGCAAGCGCGAGTCGATCGGGCCCTGGCTGTTCGGCGTCGCCCGGCGCACCGCCCTGGAGGCGCGGTCCGCCATCGCCCGGCGGCAAGCCCGCGAGAGGCAGGTGGAAGACATGCCCCACCCGGAGGCGACGACCGCGGAACCGCAGGACTGGCGGCCCCTCCTGGACGAGGAACTGAGCCGCCTGCCCGAGAAGTATCAGGCGGCGGTCGTGCTGTGCGACCTCGAGGGCCGGCCCCGCAAGGAGGCGGCCCGGCAACTCGGCGTCCCCGAGGGCACCCTATCCAGCCGCCTGGCCGCGGCGCGGCGCCTGCTGGCCGAGCGCCTGTCCCGGCGCGGCCTGGCGCTCCCCGGCGGGGCCCTCGCGGCCGCGCTGTGCCCGACGGCCGCGTCGGCTTGCGTGCCGGCGGCGTTGGTTGGTGAGACGGCGAGGGCCGCGACGCTGGTCGCGGCCGGTCAACTGGCGGCGGTCTCGACGCCCGCCGCCGCTCTTGCGAGAGGAGTGTTGAAGGCCATGCTCATGGCAAAGTTGAAGCTGGCGGTCGGCGCGGTCCTGGCCGCGGCGGTGGCCCTTGGCGCGGGTGGCCTGGCCTTCCGCGGCGGGCCGGCCCCGGTCGCGGCCCAGGGGCCGAGGGCGGCCGCCCCGCAGAAGGACGAACTGGAGTTGCTCCGCAAGGAGGTCGAGCTGCTCAAGCTCAACCTCCAGGTCGTCCTCGAAAAGGTCAAGGCCCAGGACGCCGAGATCCGCGCCCTCAAGGGCGGGAAGAAGGCCGCGAAGGACAAGGGCACGAACGACCCCTTCCGCATGGGCGGCCCCGGTATGGGGGTGGGCGGCTTTCCCGGAGGGCCAGGCATGCCCCCCGGCGGCGGCATAATGGGGGGGCCGCCGGGCGCGGGCGGCTTTCCCGGAGGGCCCGGCCTTATGAGGCCGCCCGGCATGCTTGGGGCCCCTCCGGGTGCTGGCCTGGGGCCGGTTGTGCCCGGCGAGCCTGGCGCCCCAGCGCGTCCGATCGAGGAGGCCGAGGCCGCCCTGCGGGCCCTGCGCGCCGCCCCCAACAAGGCGGCCAGGGACCGCGCCGCCGCCACGCTCGAGAAGGCCCTGAAGAAGCTCCGTCAGCCGGACGGGGGCCGGCAGTAACCCTCCGACGCCCCGCGCCGCCCCGGTGGCGCGGCGCGGAGCGCCCTCACCGCCCCAACACCACCTCGAATCGCTTGTCCTCGAACTTGAACGCTTCTTTGCTCGTCACGGCAACTTGTGGGTTGTCGGCCAGGTCAAGCCGCGGAGCGCGGTTCACCTTTCGCGGTGACCGCCTCGTCGGGTAGGATCGGGCCATCGCCCCACCTACGAGGGTGATCCATGCGTAGGACAGGAGGCCCTCATGCTCGATACACCACAGATCGCGGAGACTGCCGCCCAGTTGACGGCCTTCATCCACCTCACCGTTCCGCGGGAGCAGATCCAGAACGTCATGGGCCCGGGCCTCGCCGAGCTCCTGGCGGCCGTCGCCGCCCAGGGCCTGGCCCCCGCCGGGCCCTGGTTCACGCACCACCTGCGAATGCCCCAAGACGTCTTCGATTTCGAGATCGGCGTGCCCGTTCCAACGCCCGTGGCCGCCGCGGGCCGCATGAAGCCGGGCCAACGGCCCGCCATGAGGGTGGCACGGACGGTCTACCGTGGGCCCTACGAGAGCCTCGCTGCCGCGTGGGGCGAATTCGATGCGTGGATCGCGGCCGAGGGGCAGGTGCCGGGAACGGACCTCTGGGAATGCTACGTCGCGGGCCCGGAGTCGAGCCCCGACCCGCTCGCCTGGCGCACGGAACTGACCCGGCCGTTGATCGGCTAGCCCAAACCGGGCCCGGCACCCGACACGGGAGGGCCCAACGATCCAGGCGGGACCGCAGCGATCGCTCTTGGATGGGGAAGGTCGCGGCGGCCGTGTTCGGAGTGCTGGGCCTCTGGGGCGGGCCGATAGTCCTTGCCTCAAAAACGAGTTTCCCCGACGAGCCGCCCGGACAGGGCTCCTCCGTCCGCGCTATCGCTTCGATCCTCCGACCGCGGGGATTGCCGCGCCCGCCAACCCTGGAGGAGATCACCGTGGCCGGCATTCTCGTCTTCGCCCTGTCGTTCGGCGGGATTGCGTTGGTGCGGCTGACGGCGCGCCGAAGCCAACGGAAGAGGCAACCGCCTACACCGGGCGTCGGAGCGGAGGCCCGCTTGTCGCGGCAAAGTCGCCTCAGTAGCATGAGGGGTTAGAGCTTGGAGGGATAAGGACACGAGGAACGGGACCGATGGCCGTCCACCTGGAGCTCGTGGTTCTCGGTCCGCCCGTCTCGAACCAGCAGAGTACGCCGAATGGACGCGCAAACCTCCTGGCCTGGCGTGCGACGGTCGCTGGAGCGGCCACCCTGCAATGGCCGAGCCCTCTCCTCATGGTGGATTTGAAGGCGATCATCGTCAACTTCTATGCCGGGAACAAGCCCTCGGTGGACGTAGACAACCTGTCGAAACCTTTCTTGGGCGTGATGCAAAACATCGTCTACGACGACGATCGGCAAACCGTCCAGGCCGAGATCGCCCACGTGAAGATTGGCGCGGCGTTTTCGATCGTGGGCGTGCGCCCGATCATTGTGACGGCACTCCAGGCCGGGAGCCCGTTCGTTTACGTGCGGATCGAAGACCCGGTAGGCCCGTTCCCCCTCCCAAAGTGATGCCATGAACATCGAACAGCGGCTGAACTACCTGGCCGACAGATACCGATCCCTCGGGTTCAAGGTCGTTCCCCGACCGGGACCGGAGGACCTGCCGCCGTTCGCGAAAGACTTCAAGGTGGAGATGGTCGCCACCAAGGAGGACGGCTCCGCCCTGGTTTCGGCGAAGGGCAGCCGCTCGGAGTTTGAAGCCGACCCCGACTTGGTGCGGTATGCGGAGATTGCCAACGGACAGCCCGGTTGGCGATTCGACGTCTACGTCCTGGGGCCTGATGCCCAGGTGAAGGCAGAACAACGGGAGGCAAAGGAACCGCCGGAGGAAGAAATCCTGCGCTACCTCGACGACGTCCAGCCCATGCTCCAGGCCGGGTTCGTGGAACAGTCTCTCGTCGCCGCGTGGGCCGTGTTGGAAGCAGCGATGCGCAGAAGGCTGCGTTCGGGAGGGGAAGAAGTCGAAGGGGGGACGTCCCCCCGGACGTTGCTCGACGAGCTCTACTCAGGGGGCGTCCTCTCGACGGGTGTCCTGCGGGACCTCGAGGGCCTTTTCCAGTTGAAGAACGCGATCGTTCACGGGTTTTCGGCACCGGCGGTTGAGCCGAGCAAGGTGCAGTTCCTCGTCGATACGGCGCGTCGCCTCCTGAAGGAATCCCAACTCGTGAAGCAACCTGCCTGACGACGTACTTGGCCGAGCCTCGCCGATCGCGCTCAACCGGGCCCTCAAGGTCCGTTGCGGCAACCGCGTTGCCGCTGCCAGGCCCGAGACGGCAAAGGGGCAGCGCGAGGCAGCGGCCCGCCCCGCAAGCCCACTTGCGGGCTTTCCGGCCCTGCGCGCCGCCGTCGCCCTCGAAAACGCCCTGAAGAAGCTTCGTTCGCCAGACGAGCCCGAAGGAGCCCTCCCACGCCCCGCGCCACCCCCGAAGGGGCGGCGCAGGGCGCCCTCATGGCCCCGACACCACCTTCTCCACCATGAAGGTCTTGTCCTTCGCCTCGATTGCCTTCTTTACTTCCTCGAACTTGAACGCCTCTTTGCTCGTCACGGCAAAGCGCGCTTCCTGCTTCCGGGTGTCCGTCACGATCGAACCTTGCTCTACCCACGGTAGAGTCGAAAGTGCCTCGCGCACTTTCTTCGTTCAGGAGCTCGGTCAGGTCATGCCTTTCACTTCGACGGTGACGCGCGGCAACTCCGGCCTCACCTGATCGGCCTTCGAGGGCGAGTTGCCCCCCGGGTTGCACCCCGCCAGAGCAGCGCCCAGCAGCAACAGACTTGGCGACCAGCGACGCATCACGTCTTGCCCTCCGAAAATGAGAAAAGGAATGAGCAACGGCCGACTCACTTCGCCCCCGGCGGGACGTGCTTCGTCAGCCAGGCGAACACCTCCTTGTGCCAGAACTCGCTGTTCTTCGGCTTCTGCACCCAGTGTCCTTCGTCGGGGAAATTCACGAACCGCGACGGCACGCGCTGTCGCTGTAGCGACGTGAACAGCTCGTGCCCCTGCCCGATCGGGCAGCGAAAATCGAGGTCGTTCTGGATCACCAGCATCGGCGTCCTGAACTTCCCCAGGTTCGCCGCCAGCCGGTGCGGCGAGTGCTTCTCGTACGACTTCCGGTTCGGGCCCCAGGGCGGGCCGCCGTGCTCCCACTCGTCGAACCACAATTCGTCCGTCGTCGCGTACATGCTATCGAAGTTCCACACGCTGCAATGGGTGATCAGACACTTGAAGCGGCCCGTGTTCACCGCGAACCAGTTCATCACGTACCCGCCAAACGACGCCCCCGCCGCGCCAATCCGCGCCTTGTCCACGTACGGCAACTTCTCCAGATGATCGACGCCCTTCATCAGGTCTTCGTAGCACTTCCCGCCCCAGTCGCCGCTGATCTCGTTGACGTACTTCTGCCCGAAGCCCGTGCTCCCGCGCGGGTTGGGCAGCGCCACCACGTAGCCCTGCGCCGCCCACAGCACCGGACACCAGCGGAAGCTCCAGCTGTCCTTCCACGCCCCCTGCGGCCCGCCGTGGACGAGGTATGCCACCGGCCATTTCTTCTTGTCGTCGAAGGCTGGCGGCTCGAGTAGCCACATCTGCATCGGCGTGCCCCCGGCCCCGGAGACCGTCACGCTCTTCGGCCGCGGCACGTCCAGCCGGGCCAGCAGCCGGGCGTTCGCCTGGCTCAGGTTGCGCACCGCCGGCGCCCCCTGCTTGCCCACGTCCGTCGTGACGAACACCTCCGCGGGGTGGTTCAACGCCGACCGCGAGAACGCCAGCACCTTGCCCGCCCCGCCCAGCGACAGCGCGCCATTGGTGTTCCCCTCGATCCACTTCGTCACGCTCCCGCTCGCCACCTCCACGGCGAAGATCGGCTCGACCGCCTTCTCCTCGGCGCCGAAATAGATGGTCTTGCCGTCCGCCGACCACGCGAACGACTCCGGCGAGCCGTCGAACTTCTCCGTGATGCTGCGCGGCTTGCCCTTCCATGCTCCGCTCTCGTCGGTCGCCACGACGTACAGCTGCCAGCGGTCCGCCTCGAACCCGGCGCGTTTCTGGGCCCGGTACGCCAGCCATTTGCCGTCCGGCGAGAACCGCGGCGCCCCGTCGGCCGCCTCGTTGTCCTTCGTCAGCCGCTCCGCCTTGCCCCCCGCCGCCGGAACGCGCCACAGGTCGTAGTTCGTGCTCCACGCCTCGTCGCGCTCCGGCGGGGCCGTGTAGACCAGGAACTTCCCGTCCGGGCTGAACGCGAAGTCCTGATCGGCGGAGAACGTATCGGAGGTCGGGTAAGCGTCGCGGTCCCCAGGCGTCACGTCCTTCGGCTCGCCCGCCTTGCCGTCGTTGAACGACGCGACGAACAGGTGCTGCCGCTTGTCCTCCACGTACGAGCCCCAGTGGCGGTAAAAGAGCTTCGTGAACACCTTCGCCTTGACGGGCCCTTTTTCGATCTCCTCGGCCTTCTTCTTGTTCAGCGCGTCGCTCTCCTTGAACGCCTTGCTCGAGAACTCCGGGTAGACCGCCGAGACAAAGGCGATGGCCTTGCCGTCGGGCGACCAGGTGCCGTTGGCGGCGCCGCTGCTTATCGTGGTGAGCTGGCGCGCCTCGCCCCCCGCGAGCTCGATGACCCAGAGCTGCGACGAGCCCGAGCGGTTGGACTGGAACAGCACGCGCTTGCCGTCGGGCGACCAGCGCGGGTGTCCGTCGCGCCCGGTGGTGTTGGTGAGCTGCCGCGGCGCGCCCTTGCCCACGGGGGCCAGCCAGATCGACGCCGACGACTTGTTGCCCGCCAGGTCCACGACGCCGACGCTGTAGGCGACCCACTTGCCGTCGGGGCTGACCTGTGGCCCGCCGACGCGCTGTAGCCGGAAGAGGTCGTCGATCTTCATCGCCCGCTTGACCGTGCCCGCCGACGCCATGGCCGGCAAGGCCAGGAGCAGCAGGCATGCGCAGAGCAGAGTGGAGCGAACCATGAATCGTCCTTCCTGTACGGGGGGCGAGGTCGTTCCCTCTACCTTCGCGGTTGGGCCCCGCCAAGGCAAGAGGGGCCTTTCCTGCTATCATGACCACGCCCCTCAGGGAGACCGCCATGACGATCAAGACCAAGCGCTGGGACGACGCCCGCGAGGACGACGACGGTTTCCGTCTTCTGGTCTGCCGCTATCGTCCGCGCGCCTTGCCCAAGAAGAAGGAAACGTGGACCTTGTGGCGGGCCAACCTCGGCCCGAGCAAGGAGCTCCACGCCGCCATCTACGGCAAGAACGAGGCCCCGATCGCCTGGGACGAGTTCCGGGCCCGCTACGTCGAAGAAATGAAGGCCGAGCAAGAGGAGATCGCCTTCCTCGCCGGCCTGGTCGCCGGCGGCAAGACGCTCACGCTGCTCTGCTCGTCGGCTTGCACCGACGCCTCCCACTGCCATCGCTCCCTGCTCAAAGAGCTGATCGAAGAGCGCCTGGCGCAACTCCCCGCAGCCGCGCTCGCCCCGCCGGGCTGAGGGCCCCGCTCACCGCAGCGCCGCCGGCCCGACCACCCCGCTCGCCGGCCGTGCCGGCGCTTGCCGCAGCAGCCAGCGGAGCCCTTGCCCGAGCAAGAGCGCCCGCCCGGCGATGCCCAGCGCGATCAGGAACAGCGTCACCGCCGTCGGCCCCGCCAGGTGCCAGCCCACCGCGCCCAGGAGCACCATCTGCTCCGGCCAGAGCCGGCGCGCCGCCCCGCGCAAGAGCGCCGACAGCGACACCGCCCACGCCAGCGCCAGCAGCCCCAGCCACTGCCCCGACACCGCCAGGGCCACCCGCGCCCGCCGCTCTTCCGTCGCCGCCAGTTGCAGCGCCGGCGCCGCCTCGTCGGGGCCCGCCTGCCACGACAGCGGTGTGCCGCTTCCCGCCGCCCCCGGCCGGACCGCCCTGCCCCGGGCCTGCCCGTTCGGGGATCGCTCGGAGGAAGTGCCCTGGCGCGCCGATCGCTCCGCCTCGGCGCGAAGCGGCTCGAAGCCGAACTGCTTTGCCAGGCCCCGGTTCTCCTCGCGCAGACGGCGCAACTCCGCCCCCACCTCCTCCGGGCTCGCGCTCCCCACCTCCAGCGCCTGGTCCACGCGCCGGCAATCCTGATAAAAGCGATTCTGAACGTCCGTCAAACGCGCCGGGCCGCTCTCGGGCCCCCTCTCCACCAGGGCCCGGCTCACCTCCAGGAGCGCCCGCGCCCTCGCCAGGTCGAGCGCCGACCATCGCGTCGCGCCGGCCCCCAGGCCCTCCCCGCCGCTCGGCAGCGCTCGCCAGCCCAGGGGCACGTGCGCCGTCCACACCGTCGCGCCGTTCCGCGCCCCCTCCAGCCTGGGCCGGTCGAGGTTGGGCCGTTCCAGCGCCTCGCCGCCCGCCGCGTACAGCCAGCTCAGTCGCACTCGCCTCGCCCCCGCCCGGCCCGGCAGCGGCAACCACAGCCGGTCGGCCCCCGGCTGGAGCGGCGCCACCTCGCTGCCATCGACCGACACGCTCACCACCTCGACCGGCGACGGCCAGCTCACGTTCAGGTCGGTATGCGCTTCGTGCCGCAGCCAGTAGACCACTTCGTGCAGCCAGCGCCGCCCATCGATGACCGCCAGGGAATGTTCCTCCAGCAACACGTCCACAGCCACCGGCCGCGCGGCCCGGTCGCGCGGCAACAGCCGCAGTTGCCAGTCCGGCCCCCGCACGCGCCACGCCCGCCCCGCGCGCTTCGCCTCGCCCGGCCAGCCCGCCAGCTCGCGCCGCACGTCTTCCAGCGCCGTCAGCCCCGCGGGGGCCTCGGCCGTCACCCCCCCATCCACCGCCACCACGCGCTCCGACCGCCCCGCCCCCACCACGCTCACGTCGGGCATCGCCGCCCCGCCGAGAACGTCGTCGAGCGGGACGCTCCCCGTCAACGTCACCGCATAGGGCCCGCTCGTCCCCGGCCGCAAGCTCAGCGCGAACGTCCGCTCGCGCGGGCGCACCGTCTCGCGCGCGGGCCCCGCCAGGGCAGGCGCGCTCAGCGTCACCTTGTCGCCCTCCCAGTTGCGAAGCCGCAGCGTCAGCGCCCGCAGGTCTCCCACCGGCCGACATTCCACCGTCGCCGTGAACGTCAGCTCGCGGTCGCGCACTTCGACGAGGGTGAATGTCCTTACCTGGGGAGGCGGGCCGGGCCGGGCCAGGAACGTGCCCGCGTAGCCCGTCCCGCGCGCCAGGTAGGCGCGCTCGTGGTCCGTCGGCCGTGCTCCCGGTAGTGGCTGGAGTTGCCGCAGCGCCTCGGCGACGAGCACCAGCCCCGGCCCCGCCTCCACGCGCACCGTCGTCTGCTGCGACTGCGCCGACGTCACCCGCAGGCTCGGGAGCTCCAGCTTGACCGGGCCGGCCGGCCCGCCCTTCTTCGCGGGGGCCGACGGCGTCAGCGGCAACCAGGCCGACAGCGTTAGCTGGGCCGCGTCGGTCGGGTGCTCCAGCCAGACGAGCACCCGGTTGCCGGACTGGCCCCATCGGTACGTGCCGGCCCCGGTCACGGCCGCTACGGTCCACGCCCGCGAAGACGCGATCTCCCACTCCACCACCGCCAGGTCGCGGCCCGGCGCCTTCAACGTCGCCGTCGCCCGCAACTCCGCCTGGCGCTCGTCGATGCGCAAATGCACCTGCTGATCCGCCGTCGCGCGCGGCGCCGCCGGCCTAAGGTGCAGCTCCAGACGAGCGGCCGCCCGCCCATCGCGCCGGAAGGTGCTGGCGTAGGACAGCGGCAACTGCGGCCTCGGCCGCGTCGCCGTCGGCCAGAACGGCGCGAACTCCCCGACAGGCTGCCCCGTCACGCGCAGCAGCCGCCCGCGCACCGCCTCGACGCCCTCCGCGCGGTACGCCAGGTGCCCCACGCCCCCCGCCGGCGAGCCCAACGGCCTCGGCAGCGGCAGCGTCACCACCCCCGCCAGGGGCGCGCGCGGCACCAGTTCGAGCACCACCTCCACGGCGCCCGACACCGGCGCCGGAAACTCCAGGCGCAAAGGCCGCCAGCCGGCCTCCCCCGTCACCCCCCAATCGCGCAAGCGCACCAGAGGGGCCGGCCCCGCCGAGGCCGTGCGCACCATCAGTTCGGGGGGCAGTTCGACCGTCAGAGACGTGACGGCGCGGCCGGAGATCTGGTAGCGCAATAGCGCCGTCAGCGTGCTGGCGTCGGGGCGCAGGTCCCACAGGTAGGCCTCGCGGAACTCGATTCGCGCCGGCTTCGGCGGGGAGGCTTCCTGAAACCAGTGCAGTTGCACCGGGGCCGTCACCGCGCCCAGTTCCACCTCGAGCCGAGGCTGTGGGTCGCCCGTTACCTTCTGCCCGCCGTGCTTGACCAGCGCTTGCGCATGGGTCGAGCCCGCAGGCAGCCGCAGCGACAGCCGGCTCCGCGCAAGCCGCGGAGCCGCGAAGCGCACCGTCCGCTCCGCCCCGCTCCTGCCCACCGCGACGTGGAACCGCAGCTCCACCTTGTGGCGGCCCCGGCCGCGCACCGGAACGGCGTAGCCAACCTGCGGCGCCGGCAGCGCCACCGCAAAGGCCCGGGCGCCGTCCACCAGCACGTCTCCCTGCAACCGCACGTCCCCCAAGGGCACCACCAGCGAGGCCGGAGCGTCGCCCAGCACCTGCACCTGGAAGACGGCCTCGAACTCGGTCGCGTGCTTGACGACCTTGCCCTCGTACTGCGCGCCGAGCAGCACGAC
>JBBSEZ010000193.1:0-17490 GCA_038239195.1 Gemmatales bacterium | reverse complement strand
GTGAGTTCCAGTCAGAGGTTGTGGCAAATGCTGCTTCACCGAGTCGGGTAAGGCGAAATCAATGCCGCAACCAGACTTCAAGTTGTTATCCTGGGAGAACTTACGGCGATTCGGCTGGAGGGGTGGGAGCCGAGTGTCAGTTATTATCAGGCGTCCGGCAACGCACCCTTGGGCCGAACATGCCCCACGAGCTACACGAACGCCCCGGCCCGACCGACGTGACTCGCCAGCAGGCGGGGTTACACGCTCCAATCACGCACGATGTAGTAGCCTCGCGGCACCGAGATGTCCGGCGACGCCCCTATGAGCCGCTGAAGCTCGGCGACCGGGACCGGCGGGGCGTACACTCGGATCGCGTCCGGGGCGAACTCGACGCGCGCCCCGTACTCGACCTCCGCCCCGGTCCGGGATCGGTCGGCGCCCGGCTCCCGGACGTACTTGCGGACCACCCCCTCGCCGACGATGACGTCCCCGTGGCGGAACAGCGCGATCGACCCCGGGGCCAGGTCCGCGACCGCATCCCCGGACCGGAGGTGGTATCGTCCGCCGCGTCCTCGGAGGGCGGTCATGAGCCACATCACCAGTTCGTCCGCCGACGGGAACTCGCTGCCGCATGGGAAGATCCGAATGTGTGGCGTCCCCGGCCGTCCAGCTTTAGAACGTTCAGGCTAAGGCTGATCTGCCGTTCGCCCTGGCGTTTGTTACGCACTCTTGTGAGTGGCGAGGAGTTGACGGATCGCCGGGAGAAGCTCGTCGGGGACTGTGATGACGGCCTGTCCTTGCTTCTCTTCGGCAGCGGCCTCGTCCTCCGCCACCTGCTCGTCCTCTGAAAGCGACTCGTCGTGTTCGATTAACCGTTGGGCTCGTGCGGCGTCCCAACCGGCTGGATACTTGGTCTCGCTCATCTCCGCCTCCTCTTCCGATAAGCCTGAAGTGGTTTGCCTTGAAGTTCGTAGGCCGTCACAACGAATAGACCGTCCCCTTCTTCATCGGGAACATAGATGACTCGCAGGTAGCGGCCTGCGGCGGTCTGCCCCAAGGCGTGGCGTGACCCGTCGCGGCCGGGTCGATCTTCGCCTGGATGCTGCAACACGTACTCCACCTCAACGTCCGTCACGCCATGCTCGGAGATGTGGGGCTGGCCGGTCTCAGGGTCGAGGTGGTAGCGAACTTCCATTCGCGGCCTCCCGGGGTGGGCTGCTCACACTTCCAGACTACCCGAGGCACATCCTCCTGGCAAGCGACCCTCCACCGGGCGCCTGCCCGACGCGGAACGGCCCCCAACCGGCGCCCTGGCGCTCGTCCTCGCTCGCCCCCGCAAGTCTTCGGCGTCGCGACCTCCTTGACAGCCTCCCCCCCGCTCTGTTGCAATCATCCCATCTCGTTGCCGGCCTCCCGCGCCTCCTCAGCCTCCGGCGCCGGTGCCGGAGTGATCGACAAGGGGAAAGCGACCGTGCCGCTGCTCGACCACTTCCACGCGCCCGTGGCCCTCATCCACCAGTGGAAGTCTTTTCTAGCTCGCTGGGCGGTGGCGATCGCCGACGCGCTGAACTAGGCCCTGCCGCGCCACCGCTACCTCGCCGAGGTCCAGGTGACGGTCGGCGGACGCATCGAGGCGGACGTCGTGGAATTCAAACTGCCCGCCGGCGCCATGGGCAATGGCGCCGGGGGGACTGCGCTCCAGACGTGGGCGCCGCCTGCGGTCGTCCAAAGCGTGCCCATGGTCTTCCCCGACGACGTCGAAACCCAGGTCTTCCGCCTGAGCGGGGGGAAACAACTCGTCGGCGTCGTGGAGTTGGTCAGCCCGGCCAACAAGGATCGGCCGGAGCATCGTCGGGCCTTCGCCGCGAAGTGCGTCGCCTACCTCCAGCGCGGCATCGGCCTGGTCGTGGTGGACGTCGTCACGGAGCGTCGGGCCAACTTGCACCTGGAGGTGCTCGAACTGCTCGGGCAACTGGAAGGCGAGGCGACCTGCGACGGGGGCCTCTACGCGGTGGCGTACCGGCCCACGCGGCGGCAAGAGTCGAACCTGCTCGACCTCTGGCCGTCGGTGCTGCGGTTGGGCGAGCCGCTGCCGGTGCTCCCACTTGCCCTGCGCGGGGCGTTCGCGGTGCCGGTAGACCTGGAGCCCGCCTACGCGGACGCCTGCCGGCACTTCAACCTCGGGCCTGTACCTTCTTGACAGCCTTCGCTCGCTCTGTTGAAATCCGTCTCAACGTAGGACGGATTTCCAATCCGTCCGCTCGACGGAGGCGCTGGCCTCGCCGACCGTTGTTCCGACCTTCCATCAAGGACCTCCTGCTCATGACGGCGCCGACCTACGAGAAGCTCTCCCCTCCCACCCACGGCACCCGCGTCACCGCCGACGCCAATGGCAAATGGGCCATCCCCGACGACCCCATCGTCTGCCTGATGCGCGGCGACGGCATTGGCCGCGACGTGGGCACGGCGCCCGGCATCACAACCTGCGCCGTCCGCGTCCTCGATGCCGCCGTGCAGAAGTGCTACGGCGGGAAGAAGCGCCTCGTCTGGTTCGACGTCCACGCCGGCGACGTGGCCCGCGAGCTGTACCGGCCCGAGGTCAAGGACGAACAGGTCGGTGCGCTCAACGAGGACCAGCAGCGCCAGCTCTACCTCCCCGACGACACGCTCAAGGCCTTCGAATACTACAGTCTCGGGCTCAAGGGGCCCCTCACCACCCCCATCGGCGGCGGGTTCCGCAGCATCAACGTCTTCCTGCGCATCCGCTTCGACCTCTATGCCTGCGTGCGCCCGGTGCGCTACTTCAAGGGCGTCGAGGCGCCCAACAAGCGCGCCGACAAGGTGGACATGGTGATCTTCCGCGAGAACACCGAAGACGTCTACTGCGGGATCGAGGCCAAGAGCGGCAGCGACAAGGCGAAGCGCATCATCGCCCTGCTCAAGGAACTGGGCCACGACGTGCCGGCGTCTTCGGGCATCGGCATCAAGCCGATGAGCCCCGAGGGCAGCAAGCGCCTCATCCGCATGGCCATTCGCTTTGCCCTCGACAAGAAGCTGCCCAGCGTGACGCTGATGCACAAGGGCAACATCATGAAGTTCACCGAGGGCGCCTTCAAGGACTGGGGCTACGAACTGGCGAAGCAGGAGTTCCGCGACCTTGTCATCACCGAAGACGAGACGTGGGACGAGAAGTCGTCCGCCCTGCGCGGCGGGGCCCCGGCGGGACAGGCCGGCGGGCGGTTACTCATCAAGGACCGCATCGCCGACAGCATGTTCCAGCAGGTCCAGCTCCGGCCCGACGAGTACAGCGTCATCGCAACGCCCAACCTCAACGGCGACTATCTCTCCGACGCGGCGGCGGCGATGGTGGGCGGGATTGGCCTGGCCGCCGGGGCGAACATCGGCGACCGCGCCGCCATGTTCGAGGCGACCCACGGCACGGCGCCCAAGTACACCGGCAAGAACAGGGCCAACCCCGGCGCCGTGCTGCTATCGGGCGTCTTGCTGCTGGAGCACCTCGGGTGGGACGAGGCGGCCCGGCTCATCAACAAGGCCGTCGAGGCGACCTTTGCCGAGAGCGACGAGACGGCGCGGCGCGGGCCCGGCGGGAAGCTGTACGTCACCTACGACATCGCGCGGCAGTTCGATGGCTACGGCGAAAAGGCCGGGGCGTCCAGCTCCGAGTTCGCCGACCGCGTCATCCACCACCTCCAGCGGGCGTGAGGCGTTGCGCGCGAAAGGACAAGCAAGAAAGGGTCGAACTACGGGGGGCCGGGCGGGCCCTCGGGTGTCGGGGCGGCGGGCCTGGCCTGCATGTCGTTGAGCGACCCGCTGGCCTGCTCGACCCAGCGGCCCCACGCCTCGCGGACCGTATCTTTGTGGGCGGGCAGGGCCTTGCGGATCTGGACCAGGCGCTGGCGGATCAAGTTCGGCTGCTCGAGCGCGAGCGGTTGGCCGAGGTGCTGCTTCTGGAGGCCGGCGTGGCACCGGATCGCCCCCCCCAGAGCGTCGAGCTCTTCGACCTTGCCGCGATGGCGCTCGATCAGCCCCTCGTAGATCGCGAGCGCTTTCTGGTATTCGCCCGCGTTGAACCAGCACTTGGCGGCGCTGAAAGGCACCATCACGCGCTGGTCCTCGGTGAGTTGGTCCTTGCTCTCGGGCGCATCGAGGAGCTTGCTGAGGTTGTTGAACTCCTCGGCAGCCCGGAGCTGCCAGCGTCGATGCTCTTTCTCGTAGTGGCTGCGCGCCTCCGGGCTCTTGTAGACGTCCAGCAAGACGTTCAGGTTCTCTTTCGCGGCGATCTGCTGATAGCAGTCGGCGAGCTGGTAGCGAGCCCGCAGCGCCCCGGCGTTCTTGCCGAACAGGTGCAGGGCCTCCTCCAGGCGGCGCACGGCCCCCCGGTGGTTCTGGCGCTGGTAATAGAGCCCCCCGAGGGCGTAGAGGGACTTTTCCTGCGCCTCGGGGTCGGGGCCCATGTTGGCCATGTTCCTCAAGTTGAGGTCCAGCGCCCCCTCGGCCTCGTCGAGGTCGCCCGAGGCAAGCAAGGCCAAAGCGTACTGATAGCGCGCCAGGTAGCAGAAGCGCCCGTGCAGCCCGCTCGCGTGCTGCATGGCAAGGGAGTAGGCCTGTCCTGCCAGGTCGGCGTTGCCGCTCTGGCGATGCGCCTCCCCCAGCCGGTAGTAGGCCTCGCCCAGTTGCGGCGACTTCTGGTCGAGCTCCACGAACGCCTTGAGCTTTTCGATGGCCTTCGCGTGTTCCTGGCAAGCCTGGTAATTGAGGGCGCTGGCCCACAGATACTTGCCGCGGTCGTCCTGGCCGAGGCCTTCGATCTGGGCGGCCTCGGCGTAGGCATCTGCGGCCTGTTTGGACAGGCCACGGGCGGCCGTCTCTTCCGCCACGGCTCGCTGCGACGGCCCCGCCTGCCGGGCCACCTCGCGGCGGAACTGCGCCCAGCCGGCGGACAGGTCGGCCCGCAGCACCAGGATCGTCATGGGCGGAGACACGCGCTCGAAGGCCGACGTCACCTTGAGCGCCAGGTCGAAGCGCCCGGCCTGACGGAAGGCCTGGATGCTTCGCTCGAGCACCTCGCGGGCGCGGGCCAGTTCCAGGAGCGGGTTGTTCCAGTCGGCGGGCCGGCGCACCCGGGCAAGCGCGCCGGTCAGCAGTTCGACCGCCTTCTCGCCCGTCAGGTCGCCCTCGCGCTCGGGGAGGGGCGCCAAAAGGATCACCTCACTCAGCAGCAGGGCGGCCGCCTGGCCTTCCGCGCTGTCCTTGTCGCGCTTCACGCACTCGGCCCATTGGCGGGCGGCCTCGGTTGGCTGTTCGCGCCGGCGGTAACAACGGCCGAGGTCGAGGTAGATGCGCGGGCGCATCGCCTCGGGGACCGGGGCGCGCTGGTCGGCCAGCGCGGCCTGGTAGAGCGTGGCCGCTTCGCCCCACTTGCCCTCGTCCTGGAGACTGCGGGCGCACAGCAAGTGAGCCCGGACCGCCATCTCGGCCGGCGCGCGATCGCCCAGCTTCTCGAGGATCTTGCGCGCCAGCTCGGGCTTGTTCATCTTCAGGAGCAGGTCGCCGCTCAGCAACTTCGCGGCTGCCAGCTCCGTCTCGCTTGCATCGGCGAGATTGCGCAGTTTCTCGTTGGCCTCGAGCGCCTTGGCGAGGTCCGGCTTGGGCAGGCGCAAGGCGGCCTGGGAAATCAGTTTATAGCCCTCAGCCCGGTTGTCGGCCTGGGCGACGGAGCCCTCGAGCTGGCGGAGGACGAGTTTCATGTCCTCGCCGGTATGGAAGTTGACCTTGGCAATCCGGTAGGCCAGCCGCCCCTTCTCGGGCTCGGGCACGCCCAGCTTGTCGGCCTCGCGGAGATGTTCGCGCGCTGCCTGCCAGTGCTCGCTGGCCTTGGAGGGAGCGGCGCGCTCGGCCAGCCGGACGTGCGCCGTGCCCATCAGGAGGGCGGCCTCCCCGGCCTGGTCGGGGTAGTTTACGGCCGCTTCCGCCGCGCGCTGGGCGTGGCGCAGGGCGGCCTCCGCATCGCCATCGGTGCGCCCGAGGATCTGGCGCGCGTGGGCGAGGTCGCGCTCGAACCGGCGATGCGGCGTGTCGGCGCAGAGCGGCCGGCCGAACCACACGCCCAGCAGGGCACCGACCCCCAGGACGAATACCGGCGCTTGCCAGAGTTGCCCGCGGGGCGCCGGCGCCACGGGACCGGAGGCCGGTTGCTTTTCGGAGAGGGCCGCCGGGGCCATAAGCGTGGTCATGTCCTCGTGCTCCATGCCCACCCCTTTGCCGCGGAACACGCCGACGACGCGGGGGACGATGCGAGCGCCTTCTGACAAATCCCGCACGGCCGGTCAAGATCGGTTCGCGACGCGTCGAAGCGTCGCTAAACCGGCGGCCGGAACGTCTCCCCGGCGCCGGCCCGTCGTTGGAGCTCGGCGCACGGCTCGAAGCGCTTGCCGTGGCGGCCCGCCAGCGCCGCCAGCGCCCGCACCACGTCTGCCAGGCCCCGGTCGTCGGCGTAGCGCAACGGCCCCCCGCGGTGCGCTGCCCAGCCCGTCCCGAACACCATTGCCAGGTCGATCGCCTCCGCGTCGGCCAGCCCCTCGCTCAGCACCAGCGCTGCCTCGTTTACCATGCCCAGTACCATCCGCTCGCGCGCCTCCGCCAGCCGTACCGCCGGCGGAAGCGCCGCGCTCAGCGCGCCGGCGCTCAGGAGCGCCTGGGCCCCCTTGTGGGGCCTGGGCTTCTTGCCGGCGTGCTCGTAGAAGCCTGTCCCGCTCTTGGCGCCCAGCCAGCCTCGCTCGCGCATCTTCTCGAAGGCGGTGTTCGGCGCGAAGCGGTCGCCCAGCGCCGGCTGCATCGACCGCGCCACGTGGGCGGCCACGTCCAGGCCGATCTGGTCGAGCAGGGCCAGCGGGCCCATCGGCATGCCGAAGCGCTGCATCAGTCGATCGACGTCCTCGATCGTCATTCCCTCGGCCAGCAGCAGTACCGCCTCGTTGAGGTAAGGCATCAGGATGCGGTTCACGACGAACCCGGGGCCGTCCCCAACCACGACCGGGACTTTGCCCAGCGCCACGGCGAAGCGCCGCAACCGCTCGATGGTTTCGGGAGACGAGCCCCGGGCCCGCACCACCTCGACGAGTGGCATCTTGTGGACGGGGTTGAAGAAGTGGAGCCCCGCGACTAGCTCTGGCCGGAGCGCCCCGTCATGCAACTGGCCCACCGGCAGCGACGAGGTGTTGGTGGCCAGCACGGTCCTGCTCCCCACCCGCCCCTCCAGCTCGCGGAACAGGGCGCGCTTGATCGCCACGTCTTCCACCGCTGCCTCGATCACCACGTCCACCGTCTCGAAGCCGATCCAGGCCACGGTACCGCGGATCGAACCGCGTTTCTGCTTGGCCTCTGCCTCTGGTAGGACGCGCCGCTCGACGGCCTTGCGGAACAACTCGTCGATGCGCGCCAGCCCCGCGTCGAGGGCGGCCTGGTTCAGCTCTTGCACGACGACCTCGCAGCCCTTGAGCGCCGCTAGCTGAGCGATGCCCGCGCCCATGACGCCGGCGCCGACAACGCCCACGCGGGCTACCTCGACGGGCGCCTCGGCCGACGACTTGCGGGCCGCCTCGCGCTGAAAGAACAGCGACACGAGGTTGCGGCACGCCGTACCGATCGCCAGCCGCGAGGCCGCCTCGCGCTCCTGGGCCAGGCCCGCAGGCATGCCTTGCTGGAGGCCGACGCGAACCGCCTCGATGGCCTCGGCCGGCGCCGGCATGTCGTCGGGCACGCGCTTGCGCATCAGCCGCTCGGTGCTCCGAAACAGGATGCGCCGCCCCAGGGCGTTCGACTCCAGCAGGCGCTGCCGCCAGGTGCGCAGGGGCAGGCCATCGAGCGAGCGCTTGCCCTGGCTGATGGCCTTGCCCGTCAGGGCCACCAGTTGCCCGCGCAGTTCCTCCTCGGTGCTGGCGCAGGCGTCGGCCAGCCCCCAGTCGAGCGCCTCGCGCGCGCTGAGGCGCTTGCCCGCCAGGATGACCTTCAGCGCCCGCTCCACCCCTACCACGCGCGGCAGTCGCTGCGTCCCACCCCAGCCCGGTAGCAGGCCCAGTTCGATCTCGGGCAACCCGAGTTGCGTCTTGGGGCTGTCGAACACCAGCCGATAGTCGCACGCCAGGGCCAGCTCCAGCCCCCCACCCAGGCACGGGCCGGCAATGGCGACGATGCTCGGCATCGGCAGGGCCGCCACCTTGTCGAACAGGCGCTGGCCCAGTTCCGAGAGGGCGCGGGCGCCGCTGGGGTCGCGGATGGCCAGGAACTCGTTCAGGTCCGCGCCGGCGAGGAAGCCGGACTTCTTCCCGCTGCGAACGAGCAGAAGCGGCGCCTTGCCCGCGGCCTGGACCGCGTCGCAGGCGGCGTCGAGGTCGGCGAGCACCTGCCGCGTGATGACGTTGAGCGCCCGGCCGGGCACGTCGAGCTTCAGCACCAGCGCCCCACCTTCGTCGCGCTCGACGGTTACCGTTTCGGACTGAAACACAGACATCGCATCTCCCTCATTTCGTCAAGGCGTTTCGAGCAGCAGCGCAGCCCCCTGTCCCCCACCGACGCACAACGTCGCCAGCCCGCGCTTGAGGCTGCGCCGCCGCAACTCCTTGAGCAACGTCAAGACGAGGCGCGCCCCGGTGGCCCCGACCGGATGGCCCAGCGCGATGGCCCCTCCGTTGACGTTGAGCCGGTCGCGCGGGATCGCTCCCAGCGGCAAGCTTCTCCCGAGTTGCTCGCGCGCGAACGCCTCGGAGGCGAAGGCCTTCTCATTGCCCAAAACGACTGCGGCGAAGGCCTCGTTGAGCTCGATGAGGTCGATCTCGTCCAGGCGGAGGTCGAACTGGTCGAGCAACTTGGCCGTGGCGAACGCGGGGCCGAGCCCCATGCGCGACGGGTCGCAGCCGGCGTAAGCGTAGCCGCGCAGGTAGCCCAGCGGCGTGCGCCCCTCCGCTCGGGCCGACTCGCCCGACGTCACGACGACCGCGGCCGCCCCGTCGGTAATCATCGACGAGTTGCCGACCGTCACCGTCCCGCCGGCGCGGAAGAATGGCTTGAGCCTGGCCAGGGCCTCCATCGTCTGATCGGCGCGCAGGCCGACGTCTTCCTTGACCTCGCGCCCGGCGACCTCGGCGGGGACGGGGACGATCTCCTCGGCGAACGCGCCGCGCTTCTGCGCGGCCGCGGCGCGCTGGTGACTTTGGAGGGCGTAGGCGTCCTGCTCCTGGCGCGTCAGGGCGAAGTCCTTCGCCACCTCCTCGGCCGTCTCGCCCATGATGAGCCCCGACACCGGGTCGGTCAGCCCGAGCTTGACCCCGACGACCGGCTTGAAGTGGCGCGGCCGAAAGGCGAGAAACGTCTTGAGGCGCTGCCAGAGCGTCTTCGAGCGCTCGAGGCGCTGGTAGAGGGACGTCGCCTCGCGGTTGTAGAGAAGCGGTATCTGGCTCATCGACTCGGTGCCACCCGCGAGCACGACTTTTGCCTCGCCGAGCCGGATAAGTTGCGCGGCCGAGGTGATGGCCTCCATCCCGGAGGCGCAATTGCGCTGAACGGTGTGGGCTATGCGGTCGCGCGGGACGCCGGCGGTCAGCGCGATGACGCGGGCGACGTTGGCGGCGTCGGCGGGCGTGGCGACGTTGCCGAAGATCACCTGATCGACGTCCTGCGGGCGGAGGCCGCTGCGCTGGAGGGCGCCGAGGGTCGCAATGCGGCCGAGCTCCTGGGCGGGCACGGAGGCAAGCGGGCCGAACGCCTTGACGAAGGGCGTGCGCGCCCCGTCGAGGATGGCTATGTCGAGCATGGATGTACCTCCCGTAGCGACAGGCGTCCTCGCTTGTCGTCGCCAACGAGTAACCGTCACGTCCAGGCGAGGCCCGACAAGCGAGGACGCTTGTCGCCACGAGCAGTTTACGGACCGAGCATCAACGGCCAGGGCCACAGCTTCGTCGTATCGTCGGCGGCGATGGTGGCGAGCCAGCCGCCCGCAGGTGAAAACGCCAGCCCGAGCACTCCCCCGCAGTGCCAGCCGAACGCCCCGCGCGGTCGCCCCGAGGCCACGTCCCACAGCCGCAGCGTCCCATCGACCCCGATCGTGGCCAGCACGGCGCCGTCCGGCGAGAACGCGACGCTGGGCCGTCCCGACGCGAGAGCGGGGAGGAGGTGCAGGTGCGCGCCCGTGGTCGCGTCCCACGTCTGCACGTTTCCGCCGTTCAGTCCTGCGGCCAGCCAGGCGCCATCGGGGGAGAAGGCCAGCGACAGGGCCTCCTGGGCGCTGCGATGGAGGACGGGCCGTTCACGCCCGGCGACCAGGTCCCACTGCCGGACCTGCTGGCGGGCGCTTGTCGCCAACATCTTTCCGTCGGCGGAAAAGACCAGGAGGCGCGTCTGGGCCATGGCCCCCGGAAAGGTAGCGCGGCGAGCCTGCGCCGCCACGTCCCAGAGGACCAGCTCCGGCGGGTTACCGCAGACGAAGGCGATGGCGCTCCCGTCCGGGCTGATGGCGCCTGCGCTCGGGACCTGGACTTCCCCGTGCGCGTCTACCAGAATCTGCATTCTCCCCCGGGCCAAGTCGATGAGCACAAACTCGCCCACGGAGATCGTCAAGGCCATGGGCCCGCTTGGCGCGAACGTCACGTCGTAATCGGAGAAGTAGTCGGAAGGGGCCTGCCACTCCTGAAGCTCCCCTGTTCCCAGGTCCCAGCAGCGGAACAGTCCTTGTTCCAGCCCCGCATAGGTCCTGAGGTACACGCCATCGGGGCTGAACGCCACGCGCGCTCCAGGCGCGTTTCGGCCGGGAAAGATCGTGGTGGCGGGGCCCTGTCGCTCCCTGGGCGTCATGTCACCCGACTCGCGCCGGTCGTGGCACGGCCCGCAGCACGGCCCCATCCATCCGAGCTCTTCCGTGGTCCCCGCCGCCCCACACGCACACACGGCGAACAGGCCGCTGCCCACCGCGTACAGGTGTTCGGAGTAGACCATCCACAGCGGGGGCCGCTTCTCGCCGGGGGTGAGGACGTTCGCGCGCGCCGCGTTATTGAACTGCCCGCGCCGGCCGACGACGCGGTGGTGCCTGCGCCCGGCGCGGTCGGCCCACCAGGCCACCGCGACTACGGAACGGGCCTGCCCGCTGTGGCCCGCCCCCGTGCAGCCGTTCCACTGCTGCCAGCCCTCCGGGGCGCCAAGACGCGCGCGGAGGTTGAGGGGCGGCCATTCGAGGAGCCGCTCTCGCGCCGCCCCGTTCGCGGCCTCGGCGGCCTCGGCGAGAGCGCGCTCCAGCGCCTCGGGGGCCGGGTCGATCAGCACGCGATCCGAATTGGCCATGTCCGGCCCTCACCTCCCGAGCATCAGCGACCACGGCCACAGTTTGATGACCCGATCCGGCCCGCCCGTCGCCAGCCACTGGCCGTCCGACGAGACCGCCAGCGCCGTGATGCTCTCCCCGTGCCAGCGAAACGCGGCCAGTTCCCGCCCCTCCGGGTGAGAGAAGAAGCGCAGCACGCCTTGCGACCCGGCCGAGGCCAGCACCGTGCCGTCGGGCGAGAACGCGACCGTCGATTCGCTGCCCGTCTGGCCGAGAACGCGGTGGTCCTCCTCACCGACGAGCGCCCACCGATGCACCGCACCCTGGTGGTCCACGGCGGCGAGCGACTGGCTGTCGGGCGAAAAGCCCAGCGAGGAGACCAGCCAGAAGTGCCCCGGGCGACCGGCTGACAGTTCTCGTTTCGGCTCTCGGGTACGCGCGTCGTAGAGTACGATGCTCTTGTCGCGCAGGGCCGCGGCCAGGTGTCGGCCGTCCGGCGAGTAGGCCAGGCAGCGCGCCCTCACCGGGTAGGGCGGCAGCGTGCCGCGCGCCTCGCCGGTTCGCGCGTCCCAGAAGGTAGTGTTGCCTTCTCCCCCGTAGGACGAGCGCCCCACCGAGACGGCGAGCTCCGTGCCGTCAGGGCTGAAGGCCAGCGCCTGCACCGGCCAGCCCGGCGCCGGGGGCTGGCACACCGTTTCGCGCCGGGCGGGGGCGAGGACGTAGACGGTCCCCCAGTTGCCTCCCACCGCGAGCCGGCCCCCGTCGGGGGAGTAGGCGAAGGCCAGCGGCCAACCCGGGCTCGTCCAGTCGTCGCTCTCTTCACCCCCGAGGCCCCAAAGCAAGATCGATTCTTCAAAATAGCCCCGGGAAACTAACTGCTTGCCGTCGGGCCGAAACGCCACCCCATCGATGGCCTTGGCGTGGCCGGTCAGGACGAGCTCCCGGTCCCAGCGCGGCAAAGGCTCCCCGCCCTCCTGCCGGTCGTGACACGGCCCGCAGCAAGGCCCCACCCAGCCCACTTCCTCCGGCGCCCCCGCCGCCCCGCACGGGCAGACGACGAATAACTCCCGGCCCTTGCCGCGCTCGCGCAGATACGTGTTTTCCGGGTACGCCAGCCACAGCGCCGCCCGCTCCTCGCCTTCGCTGAGGACGTTCTTTCGCCCGCCGGGGCTGAAGGCGCCCCGGCGGGCGACGAGGCGATGGTGTTTGCGGCCGAGCCGGTCCGACCACCAGGCCAGCAAGAGGACCGAGCACGCCTCCCCGCTGCGGACGCGCCCCCCATCGGAAACCCACTGCCGCCAGCCCTCGCTCTCCCTCTCCACCTTGACCAGGGCCTCGCCGAGTTCCGCGAGCGGCCAGGGGAGCGTGCGCGAGCGAGCACGCGCGTTGGCCGCTCTCGCGGCCTCCTTCAACGCGCGCTCCAGGTCGGCGCGGCCAGGATCGATCAACAGGCGATCGTGATCGGCCATGCGCCCGCCCCTACAACATCGGCACCGGCTCCGGCTCGCGCACCGACAGCGGCCGCAGCACCTCGCGCGGCCACAGCTTCACCGTGCCGTCGAAGCCGGCGCTCGCCAGCGCCAGCCCGTCCGGCGAGAAGCACACCGAACACACGCAGTCGAGGTGCCACTCCACCGTCAGGCGCTCCCGCCCCGAAACCGCGTCCCACATCTTCAGCAGCCCGTCATCGCCGCCCGTCGCCAGCGCCCGCCCGTCGGGGGCGAACGACACGGCGCGGGTCCCCAGCGGATGGCCCGGCAACGTCCGCGCCTTCTGAGTGGCGACGTCGAGCAGCAGCAAGCTATCTGTCGCGGCGTCCTGCTCCGCCCCCGGGACAAGGCCGGCCGCCACCGTCTTCCCCTCGGGCGAAAACGTCAGGCTGGCGACGCGCACGTGGGGCCTCTCCACGCGCCCGCGCATCTTGCCCGTGGCCAGGTCCCAGACTGCGACCGTGCCTTCCTGACTGCCGCCCGCCAGGTGCGTCCCATCGGGCGAGAACGCCAGGCACGAGAGCGTCCCGGCTTCCCCCTCCAGCTCGCGGACGATCTGTCCACCGAAGCCGCAGACCGTGGCGCGCTGCCGGTCGGCCCGCGCGATCCGCCCGCCGTCGGGCGACAGCGCGAAGCAGGCCGAGGTGCCCGCGACGTTGAATTCCTCCGTTTGCTGTCCGGTTTGCACGTCCCAGTGGCGCACGCGACCACTGGTGCTGCACGTGACGAGCGCCTTGCCGTCGGCCGACCAGGCAGCGCCGAGAAGCCACTGATCGCTCTCCCCGCCCAGCGCGGCGCGCTGGCGCCCGCTGGCGGTGTCCCACAGCGCCACGCGCTCCCAGCCGGTCCCGGCGGCCAGCGTCCCGCCGTCGGGCGAGTAGGCCAGGAACAGCAGCCTCCCCTCTTGTCCGTGGAGGGTGGCCCGCTTCGGGTCGGGCCAGGCGGCCGTCGTCACCTTGCCGTCCTCCCCGCGGTCGTGGCAGGCGTCGCAGCACGTGCCCATCCAGCCCAGTTCCTCGGGCGTGCCGAACGCCCCACAGGCGCACAGGGCACACGCCACGCGCCGGTCGCCCTGGCGCTTGAGGAACACGTAGTCGGGGTAGACGAACCACAGTGCCGGGCGCTGCTCGCCGAACGGGCAGAGCAAGTTGTCGAGCATGGGTCGGTTGAAGTTGCCCTGCCGGCCGACGACCCGGTGGTGCTTGCGGCCGATCTGGTCGCTCCACCATGCCAGCACGACAATGGAGCGAGCATCCCCGGTGCGGAGGCGGCCCTCCCCACCATTCCACTGCCGCCAGCCTTGCTCGTTGCTCGTCGCCTCGGCCAGCGCCGCCGCGTGGTTGGGGAGGGGCCAGGCCACGAGCCGCTGGCGGCGCGTCCCGTTGGCGGTCGCCACCGCCTCCCGCAGCGCTTCGTCCAGTTCTTCCCGGCTCGGCCCCAGCAGCACGCAGTCGTATCGAGCCATGATGCGGTCACCTTTCCGGTCGAGGGAAGCGAGGAAGGGGACGCATCTGTTTTGCCCTGCCGGGGGGCTTCCGTCAATAGGGCAGTCGCACGGAATCGCGTATTCACGAGTACAGCCCCCAAGCGCCAGCCCCGAACCGGGCCCACGTGGGCCGCCCGGTCCGGGGCTGTTTGGGAGCGCTCGATGACACTCGCCTACTCACGGCGTCAGCGCCATCGACACCGGCAGGACCGGCACGACCTCGCGCAACTTCCGCCGGAGCACCTTGCCCAAAAAGTTCTTGGGCAACTCGCTGACGACCTCGATGTGCCGGGGTCGCTTGTGCTTGCCCAGGTGCAATTTGCAGTGCGCCTCCAGGGAGGCCATGTCGATGGGGCGCCCCGCCTTCGGCACCACCAGCGCCTTGACCAGTTCGCCGCGCTCGTGGTCCGGCAGGCCCACGACGGCCGCCTCGGCGACGTCGGGGTGGGAGCACAAAACCTCCTCCACCTCGGCCGGGAACACCAGGAAGCCCGACGTCTTGATGATGTCGCGCTTGCGATCGACGATCGTGTAATAGCCGTCCTTGTCGCGCCGCGCCATGTCGCCCGTGTAGAGCCACCCGTCGCGCAACACCGCCTCGGTCGCCAGCGGGTTGTTGAAATAGCCCTTCATGATCTGCGGGCCGCGCACGACCAGCTCGCCCACCTCGCCGACAGCCACCTCCGAACCGCTGTCGGGGTCGATCAACTTCGACTCGGTGTCTGGCAGCGTCACGCCGATGGTCCCCGGCCGGTTGCCCGCGCCGGAGGGGTTGACGTGCGTGACGGGGCTGGCCTCGGTCAGGCCGTAGCCCTCGACCAGCTCGCCGATGCCCGTCGTCTCGAACTCCGCCCGCACGTCGGCCGGCAGGGCCGAAGCGCCCGAGATCACGCTCCGCACGAAGGAGAGGTCGTGCTTGCTCCCCCGCATCTGGTTGTTGAGCGCCGAGATCATGGCGGGCACGGCGGGGACGATCGTCGGCTTCTGCGCCTCGATCAACTCGAGCACCGCCCGCGTCTCGAAGCGCGGGTGCAGGTGGACCGTGGCGCCCTTGGTCCAGGCCGTCAGTAGCGACACGCACAGCCCATACGAGTGGAAGAACGGCAGCACCGCGAGGACGCCGTCGGTCCCGTCTTCCTCGCCGATCCAGTCGCGCAGCTGCATGGCGTTGGCCACCAGGTTGCGGTGGGTCAGCATGACCGCCTTGGGCGAGGCCGTGGTCCCCCCCGTGGGGGCGAGCACGGCGACGTTGTCGTCCGGATTGACCGCCACCGGCGCGTCGATCGGGGCCCCGCGCAGCAGGGTCTCGAAGCGGTGCCGCGATTTGTCGTCGGGGACGAAGAAATAGCCGCTGCGCCGCAGCCGCTCGATGCGGTAGAGCATCCCCCGCCACATCGCCATGCGCTTGGCCAGCGACGTCATGATAAGGTGCTGGAGGGGGCCGTGCTGCATCGAGCCCGCGACCGCGGGCGCCAGCAGGTCGAGCGTGACAACCACGCGACAGTCGGTCGCCTCGAGCCAGTGGCCGACTTCTTCCGCGACCATGAGCGGGCTGAGCTGGAGCACGGTCGCCCCGGTGAGCCAGGTGGCCTGGAGGGCCACGAGGTAATCGGGGATGTTGGGAAGCAAGAGCCCCACGTGCTGCCCGGGGCCAGCGCCCATGTCCACGAGGGCGCGGGCGAGTCGCGCCGCCTGGTCGTTGAGGACGGCGTAGGTCGTGGGCCGGCCGTAGAGGGTGCAGGCGGCGCGCTCCGGGAAGCGCCTCGCGGCGCGCTCCAACAATACGTGGAGGGCGACCCGCGGGTAGGGGATCGTCGAGGGGAGGTCGCACGGGTATTCCGCGAGCCACTCCTGCGCCCAGGGAGCGAGCGGAACGGTGTTGGGGGTTGAGTGCATGACCTGGATCTCCCTTCCGAGCGCCGTGCAGCGAGTGCCGCGCTCGACCAACCGTGGAACGAAGGGAGGGCCGCCGACCGGGTGACGGTGGAGAAAGAGACAATAGGCGGCTCTGCGCGGGGCCAGGATGGAACAGGGCCTCGCGACCTCTCTTCTCTTCTCGCCATTAGAATTCTACGTCGCGACTCTCTCAAAAGCAACGACCCCAGCAGCGGCTCGCCTGCGTAAAATGCAGAAGATGGCCGGTTGCGCCGAGCGCGCGCAACGTGCCGAGAGGAAGGGCAACGATGGACACCGAAGACGCCTTGCTGCAAGCGATCCACGCCGCGCCGACCGACGACCTGGCGCGCCTCGCCCTGGCCGACTGGCTCGAGGAACAGGGCCAGCCCGAACGGGCTGAGTTGGCTCGCCATTATCTACAGCTGCGAAGGGATCAAGGCAGATCGAGCGCCCGCCGCGAGGCGCGCGTGCGCGCTCTGTTGCTGTCCGGCGTGAGGCCGTGTGTCCCCCTGCGCACCAACTCGGTCGGGATGACGTTCGCGCTGGTGCCGCCGGGCACGTTCAAGATGGGCTCGCCGGCCCGCGAGCGGGAGCGCTATCCCGACGAATCGCCGCTGCACGAGGTGGAGCTCACTCGGGCGTTCTACCTCGGCGTCGTCCCGGTCACGCAGGAACAGTACGAGGCCTTCGGGAACAACCCGAGCTGTTTCGCGGCGGGCGGCGAGGATCGCGACGCGGTGGCAGGGCTGAACACTGCGAGCTTTCCCGTGGAGAACGTGAGCTGGGGCGCCGCCGTCGCCTTCTGCGAGAAGTTGTCGGCCCTGCCCGCGGAGCGCGACCTGGGGCGCACCTACCGCCTGCCCACGGAGGCCGAGTGGGAGCATGCCTGCCGCGGGGCGACTTCCTCGCGGGCGCCGTTCCTTTTTGGCAACGCGCTCTCGTCCCGCGAGGCGAACTTCGATGGCGAGCACCCCTACGGAGGGGCACCCGTGGGCGAGGCGCTGGGCCGGCCAGTCCCCGTCTACTCCGGCCCGCCCAACGTCCTGGGGTTGTACGACATGCACGGTAACGTCTGGGAGTGGTGCGCCGACTGGTACGACGCGAGCTATTTCGAGCAGTCCCCGCGCTGCGATCCGACGGGCCCGCCGGGGGGCAGTTCGCGCATTGTGCGCGGCGGGTCGTGGAATAGCTGGGGCAAGGGCTGCCGGGCGGCCCACCGCGGGATGGATACGCCGAGCGAGGCCGACAACACCGTCGGCTTTCGCGTGGTGTTGGAGGTGAGGTGAGAGACGCCGGGCGAGCGCCCC
>JBBSEZ010000192.1:0-17517 GCA_038239195.1 Gemmatales bacterium | reverse complement strand
CTCGGCCTCGTCCCCCAGGACCGTGCTGGTGCCGTGGGCGTTGATGTACTGGACTTCCTCCGGGGCGAGCCTGGCATCGCGCAGCGCCATGCGCATGGCCATCGCCGCGCCGGCCCCCCCCGGGTGCGGGGCGGTGATGTGGTAGGCGTCGGCCGTGTTGCCCACGCCGAGCAGCTCGGCGTGGATGGTGGCCCCGCGCTTGCGGGCGTGTTCGAGGTCCTCGACGATGAGGATGCCGGCGCCCTCGCTGAGGACGAAGCCATCGCGGTCCTTGTCGAAGGGGCGGCTCGCGCCCTTGGGGTTGTCGTTTCGGTCGGACAACGCGCGCGCCTGGATGAACCCGCTCAGGCCCATGGGCGTGATGCCCGCCTCCGAGCCCCCGGTCACCATGACGTCGGCGTAGTCGTGCTGGATGGTGCGCATGGCATCGCCGATGGCGTGCGCCGCCGAGGCGCAGGCGGTCGAAATCGCGGTGTTCGGGCCGCACAGCCCGTACTGGATCGAGATGGTGCCCGCCCCGGAGTTCACGATCATCTTGGGGACGATGAACGGGCTGATCCGGCTTGGCCCGCCCTCCACGAACTTCGTGTGCTGCTCCTCGAACTCGTTGAGCCCGCCGATCCCACTGCCGACGATCACGCCGCAGCGGAAGGGGTCTTCCTTGCTGAAATCGATCCCGCTGTCCTTGACCGCCGACTCCGCGGCGACCAGGGCAAACTGCGCGAAGCGGTCGAGCCGTCGCGCGACCCGGTGGTCGATGACCTTCTCCGGCTCGAAGTTCTTGACTTCGCCGGCGATCTTCACCTTGTGCCGCGTGGTGTCGAACTGCTCGATGTAGCCGATGCCGCTGCGGCCGGCGCAGAGCCCCGCCCAGTACCCCGCCACGTCGGAGCAGAGCGCGTTGACCGTTCCCATGCCTGTGATGACGACGCGTCGGGTCATTTCTTGGCCTGCTCCCGCTCGATGTAGTCGATCGCCTCGCCGACGGTCTTGATCTTCTCGGCCTGGTCGTCCGGAATGGTGATCTCGAACTCCTCTTCCAGCTCCATCACCAGCTCGACGATGTCCAGCGAATCGGCGCCCACGTCCTCGATGAACGACGTCTGGCGCGTGACCTGCTCTTTATTGACGCCGAGGTTCTCGCAGACGATGTCGATCACCCGCTCTTCAACTGAAGCCACGTTAGGGACCTCCCTTCGCGAGCGCCTGCCGACCTCGCCGACGTCGGCAACCCGCCCAGCAAACGATCGCTCTTTTGGGTTATGTACCACAGCCCACCCACACCGGGCAAGGGCTCTTGACAGCCCACCCTACCCTTTCACTCCAGGGAGCGGGCTGGGCCCGACCAACGCAAAGTGATTAACTACGTGAAGGAGAGGCACCCGGAAAGGGGAGCCTGTCACGCCCCCGTTCGCCGGACGAGGCTCAACCGGCGACGTTTCTCACGTCGGCCTTGCGCAACACGCGCTTGAGCAGCCCTGCCAGCACGCGCCCTGGCCCAATTTCGTAGAACCGTTCCACCCCCGCCTCCAGCAGCCCACGCATCGTCGCCTCCCAGCGCACCGGCTCGACCACCTGCCGAGCGAGTAACTCCCGCACCTCCCCGCCGTCTGCGTACGGTTTCGCGCTGACGTTGGCCCAGACCGGGACGCGCGGGCCATCGACCGTCACCTGGCTCAGCGCCTCGCTCAACGCGGCCACGGCGGGCTGCATCAGCGGCGTGTGGAAGGCCCCCGCCACCGCGAGGCGCACGGCTCGCCCTCCCGCCGCCTCGGCCAATCGCTCGACGGCCTCGCACCCCGCCTTCTCGCCGGACACCGCGTAGTTGCCCGGACAGAGCAGATTGGCCAGGCGCACCAGGCCCGTCGCCGATGCCTGCGCCACCAACTCTTCGACCTTGGCCTGGTCGAGCCCCAGCACGCTGACCATGGCCCCCGTCGCCGCGTCGGCCGCCGCCTGCATTGCCTCACCGCGCCGCTTCACCAGGACCAGTCCGTCGCGGAACGTCAGCGCCCCGGCGAAGGTCAGGGCGGTGTATTCCCCCAGGCTCAGCCCGGCGGTGGCGACGCACTCGGCCTCGGCGCCGCGCTCCGCTTCGTTGGCTCGCAAGGACTCCAGGGCGGCCAGGCTGGCGACGTAGATGGCCGGCTGGCTGACCGCAGTCGCGTTGAGCCGTTCGGCGGGGCCGGTCGCGCACGTGCCGAGCAGGTCGTAGCCGAGCAAGGCGGAGGCCTCGTCGAACAGGCGCCGCGCCGCGGGGAGCGCCGCAGACACGTCGCGCCCCATGCCGACGTACTGGGCGCCCTGACCGGGGAACAGAAAGGCCACGCGGGCCATGATGCTCCTTTAGTTCTAGTTCTTAGTCCTTCGTCCTTCGTTCTTAGCAGAAGACAGACAAAGCCCTCTTTGCTAAGCACGAAGCACTAAGCACCAAGCACTACGGACTACTGGCTCCCGAAGGTTGGTTGGCGGCCAGTTCTTGCACAATGAGCTCGTTGAGGTGGGCGCGGGCGTAGCGGGCGGCGACGAGGAGGGCGTTCTTGATGGCGCGGTCGCCCGAACTGCCGTGGCAGATGATGCAGGCCCCGTTGATGCCGAGCAGGGGCGCCCCCCCATAGGTGCTGTAATCGTAGCGGGCCATCAGCAATCTCCACGCCTGCTCCGCCTGCTGGCGCTCCGCCTGCAACGGTGCCAGGAGCTCCTGGTGAACGATCTTCATCAAGAACTCGAAGACGCCCTCGCTGTACTTCAGGACGACGTTGCCCACGAACCCGTCGCACACGACGACGTCGGCGATGCCCTTGTGAATGTCGCGGCCCTCGACGTTGCCGATGAACGACTCGCGCAGAGGGCTGGCGTTGAACAGGGCGTGGGTGTCGCGGGCGAGGTCGTGGCCCTTGAGTTCTTCTTCGCCGATGTTCATCAGGCCAATGGTCGGGGTGGCCACCTGGAGGATGTGGCGGGCGTAGAGGGCCCCGAGGATGCCGTATTGAAACAGGTGTTCGGGCTTGGGGGTCAGGTTGGCCCCAACGTCGAGCAGCACGCACGGCCCGCGCTCGGTCGGCAGCACGGCGGCGATCCCCGGCCGGGAGACGCCGGGGAGGAAGCGCTTGAGGAAATGCCCGCCGGCGACCATGGCCCCGGTGTGCCCGGCGCTCACGATGCCATCGGCCTTGCCGTGGGCGAGTAGCTCCCAGCAGCGCTTGATGGAATTGTCCGGCTTGCGGCGCAGGGCCTCGACCGGCTTTTCGTCCATGCCCACCACCTGGGTACAGTGGAAGACCTCGAGCCGGTCGCGGTGCTTGGCCTGCGCCAGCAGCGGCTCCACCTGGGCCTGGTCGCCGACGAGGACGACGTGGAGCTCCGCCTCAGCCTCGACCGCCTGCACGGCCCCGGCGACGATCGGTCCCGGAGCGTGGTCGCCGCCCATCGCATCGAGGGCGATGCGCATGGCTCACTTCTCCTCTTTGGGCACCACGACTTCGCGCTCCTGGTAGTGCCCGCAGTTGGAGCAGACGTGGTGCGGCAACACCGGCTGCTCGCAGCGAGGACAGTACTGAACCTGCAACGGTTTGAGGAAATGGTGGCTCCGCCGCTTCCCCTGACGGGCGTGCGACGTACGTCTTTTCGGAACGGCCATGACTGCTTCGTCCTGTCGCTATTCGGGCCCAACGTGGAGGGTAAAGCTTGCTATCCTAGGTGAACGAGGGGCGGGTTGTCAAGCTCGCTAGTCCTTAGTCTTTAGTCCGTAGTGCTTAGCAAAGACAGACGCGGCCTTTGGGCCACCGAAACCGCTGGACGCGCCCTCCATCACCTCCCATCATGATACGAATGAGGGGCCCTGGTTGACAGGGCCCCTCAAGGGCGAGGGGCCAGGTGGGCGCACCGGAGGGCGAGGCGATGGACCAGTTGTGGGCGCCGTGGCGGCTTTCCTACGTCGCGACCGCCAAGCCGCCGGCGCCGACCGACGCCTGCTTCCTCTGCCAGGGCCTCGCCGCCGACGAGGACCGGCGCAACCTCCTCGTCCTGCGGGCGCCCCTGAGCGTCGTGTTCCTCAACCGCTTCCCCTACAACAACGGGCACCTTCTCATCGCCCCGCGTCACCACAAACGCGGGCTCGACGAGTTGACGCCAGAAGAACTGCTCGAAACGATGGAAACGCTGCGGCGCTGCGTCCGCGTGCTCGACGACGCGATGCGCCCCGACGGCTACAACGTCGGCCTCAACCTCGGCGCCGCCGCCGGCGCCGGCCTGCCCGGACACCTGCACTGGCACGTCGTGCCTCGCTGGAACGGCGACACCAACTTCATGCCCGTGCTCGCCGACGTCAAGGTGATCGTTCAGTCGCTCGACGCGCTGTACGAGCAGATCGTAGGCCGCTTGTCCGCTGACAAGGTGACAGGGTGACAGGGTGACAGGGTGACAAGGTGAGCAGACAAGATGTAGGGAGAAAGGGGCTCTCACCGTGTCACCCTGTCACCCTGTCACCTTGTCACAGGAGGGCCCCCATGCCCGACGAACCGCTGCCGTTCGACCCGCCCGACTGGCTGGACCGAGAGGACGAGGTGCTGGCGCCGTACGCCATGCACACGCGCGCCAGCCGCGGGCGGCGCCACCTCGAGCCGGCCCACGCCTTTCGCACCCTTTACCAGCGCGACCGCGACCGCGTCGTCCACTCGACCGCCTTTCGCCGGCTGATGCACAAGATGCAGGTGCTGGTCACGCAGACCAACGATCACCACCGCACGCGCCTCACCCACACGCTCGAAGTGGCCCAGATTGCCCGCACCGTGGCGCGCCGGCTGGGGCTCAACGAAGACCTCACCGAGGCCATCGCCCTGTCGCACGACCTCGGCCACCCTCCCTTCGGGCACGCCGGGGAGGCGGTCCTCGATCAGTGCATGGCCGAGCACGGCGGGTTCGAGCACAACCGCCACGCCCTCCGCATCGTCGAGGTGCTGGAGTATCGCTACCCCGCCTTCCCGGGGCTCAACCTCTCCTGGGAGGTGCTGGAGGCGATGGCCCTGCACAGCCCACGGCACACGGCCCCGGAGGTCGTGGAGTTCACCGGCGTCGGCCAACCGCTCCTCGAGGCCCAGGTCGCCGACGCCTCCGACAGCCTGGCCTACGACGCCCACGACGTCGATGACGCCCTCAGCGCCGGCCTCATCGCGTCCGACGACCTGGCAGACGTCGGCCTGTGGCGCCGCGCGCTCGAAGGCGTGCGGAAGCGCTACGGCGAGCTCGGCCCCGAGCAGTTTCAGCCAACCGTCGTGCGCGCCCTCATCGATTTGCAAGCCGGCGACTTGCTCGATCACACGCTGGCGCGGCTGCGGCAGGAACGGATCGGGTCGGTGGAGGACGTGCGCGCCCATCCGGGCGAGCTGGTTGGCCCCGGCCCCGAGATGCTGGTCTTGAAGGCGGAGCTGGAGGCGTTTTTGCGCCAGCGCGTCTATCGGCACCACCGCGTCCAGCGCATGGCGGTCAAGGGCTCGCGCATCGTTCGCGCTCTGTTCGACGAGTTTTGCCGCGAGCCGGGGCTCCTCCAGGAGCGCTACCGGCGGCGCATCCAGGGCGATCAGCCCGCGCGCGTCGTGTGCGATTACGTCGCCGGCATGACCGACCGCTACGCGCAGGACGAGTATCTGCGCCTGTTCCAGCCGTACGAGCCGGTGTGAGGAGGCGGCGATGGGGCGAAAGCGCGGGAAGGCCTCCCCCTGGTTGGGGAACGTCTACGACCAGGCCGCCCGGTTCTTGCTGCACCTCGATCCCGAGGCGCTGCTGCTCTGGCTGCTTCGGGCCACGCCGGAGGAGGTGGCCTTCGTGAGGTGGCTGGACGCGCGGCACGTGGCCTGGCCGGGCGGGCCCGAACGAACGAGCGACACGGTGGCCTGGTTGCTCGACCGGACGGCAAACGACCGGCCCTGGGCGGTGGCCGCCGAGACGCAGGTGGTGCCCGATCCGGAGATGTTCGGCCGGCTGCTGGAGTATCTGGGATCGCTCTGCCGGCAGGCGCGCCCCTCCGACCTTCCCGGCGACCGCTTCGCCGTGGGCGCGCTGGTCATCAACCTGACGGGCAAGGGCCACGCCAGCGAGAACGCGACGCTGGCCGGCACCGGAATGCGGACGTGGCTCGGGGTGGTCGAGCGCGACCTGGAAAGCTACTCGGCCGAGGACGTGCTGGGCCAGGTGGGCGCCGATCGAGCGCCGCGCCTGGCGCTGGCCTACGTACCGCTGATGCAAAACGGCGGCGATCCGGGTATCATCCGGACGTGGTTGGACCTGGCCCGGCAGGAGACCGACCAGCGCAAGCGAGAGGCGCTGGCACTGGCCGTGGTGTTCGCGGAGAGGGCGGGCTGTGAGCCGATCTGGCGCGCCGCGCTGAAAGGATGGGAGATCATGGAATCGCAGATCGTCAAGGAGTGGACCGCCCAGGCACGCGCCGAGGGCGAGACGAAGGGCAAGCTCGAGGGCAAGCTCGAGGGCGAGGTCGAGGGCGAGATCAAGGGCAAGCTCCAGGCGCTGTTGCAGCTGTTGCAGAGGCGCTTCAAAAAGCTGCCGGACGACCTGCGCTCCGCCATCGAGGCCGTCAAGGACGCCGACCGCCTGACCGCCTGGATCGACCTCGCCATCGACGCTCGCACCCTCCGCAAGTTCCGCGAGAGCGCCGGCCTGTGAAGCGGGCCCTTCAAGGCACGGTCGTGAGCGCCGCGCTCACAGCCGCACGTCGAGCGCCGAGAAATCGTCCGCCAGCGTCGGCCCCCCGCGCAACTCCCGCACGTGGGCCAGCAGCGCGTCGAGGATCGGGCCGTCGTGCGGCTGGGCGCACAGATACGCGACGAGCTCTTCCCGGAGCCACATCTCGCCGTCGGGCTTCTCGACCTCGTAGACGCCATCGCTGTACACGAATAGCCGCGCGCCCGGCCCCAGTTCCACCTCGTTTGCCTCGAACGGCATTCCGGGGGGCAGCATCCCCACCACGGGGCTCGTCGTGCCCAGCTCCTGCGGGGGGCCCCCGGCGAACAGCAGCACGGGCGGGTGGCCAGCGTTGCAGTACGCCAGGCGGCGGTTGGCCCGGTTGAAGACGCCATACCAGATCGTGAAATACTTGCCGTCCTGCTTGTCCATCTGAAAGACGTCGTTGAGCCGGGCGACCGTCTTGCCGGGCTCGCGGAAATCGGCCCCGGGCTGCGACGGCGCCGACAGAAAGTTGCCCGCGGAGACCGCGAGCAGCGACGAGCCGACGCCGTGCCCACTGACGTCGAGCAGGTAGATGGCCAGGTGATCGCGGTCGAGCCAGCGATAGCCGAACATGTCCCCGCCGAGCTGCGTGGACGGCACGAAGCGCCAGTCGATGCTCACGGGCGACACGAGCTTCTCCGGCAGCAGCGACTCCACGTAGCGGGCCGCCTGCGCCACCTCGGCGGCGAGCTCGCGCTGGCTCTCGGCGAGCCGGCGATAGGCCTCGTTGCGCTCCAGTAGATTGAGGTAGCCGCGCGAGTGGTAGCGGATGCGGGCGATCAGCTCGATCTTGTCCGGCAACTTGACGAGGTAGTCGTTGGCGCCCAGCGCGAAGGCCTGGGCCTTGATGGCCGGCTCTTCCTTGCTCGACAGCACGATGAGCGGGACGTCGCGCGTCGCCTTGTTGGCGCGGAAGAACTTGACCAACATCAGGCCCTCGACGTCCGGCATGACGAGGTCTTGCAGGATGACGGTCGGCCGGACGGCGGCGGCCGTCTCCAGCGCCTTCGTAGCGTCCTGGCAGAAGTGGAACTGGACGTCCCCCTCGGCGGCGAGCATGCGCCGGACGGACTCGCCGACGATGGCCTGATCGTCGATGAGCAACACCGTTAGCTTTTGCTCCACCTGCGGCGCGGACATCGCTTCCTCGATCTGTGGACCGGGAACGGGCTCTTTCCACGTGGTCATGATAGGAAATTCACCAGTCTCCTCCAGCCTCTCCAGCCTCCTATCGTGCGGGTTGGGCGGCATGCGCTGGCGGCGAACGTGATCTATAGTTGCGGCAGGGCCGACCCCACCGCCAAACCTCACGGGCGCCGTCATGAAAAAATATCTCGTCCTCGCGCTGACCTTTGCCGGCGCCACCGGGGTCAGCCTGGGCTTGCGTCACGCGCTGCACGGCCCGGCGACGGCGTCCTCGCGCCACGAGGAGGCGCGCCCCGATGCCTTATCCGCGCCGGCACAGCGGCCAACCAACCTCGACGGCGCCGGCGGGCCGGAGGGTGAGGGCGCCACCTCGCTGCGTTTCGCCGCCGCACGTGCCCCGGCTGAGCCAGATCCGGCGGAGTTGCTGCTGGCCCGCATCGCGCACGACGCCGGGAGCTATTTGCTCGCGCGGGCCGCGAACGCGCCGGGCAACACGCGCCTGCCCCAGCAGGCCGCCCAGCACCTCCGCGCTTGCCTCTCGCACGAAGGGCACGCGGGAGGCGGCACTTTGTTCGTCGAGGCGCGCCGCAAGCTCGCCGCCGCCGAGCGCCTGCTCGCCGAGGCCAACCGCCCGGCGGTCCGTCCCGAAGAGACGCGTGCCCGCGTTCCGGGCCCGCCCAAACCGGCGCCGGTGGTGGCAGCGCCCCGGCCGGCCCCCGCGCCCACCCCGAAGTCGGCGGCGCTGGAGATGGTCGGGCCCGATGGCGTCCTCTTCGAGCGCGCCGGCGAGTGAGGGGAAAAACTTCGTCGAGTTGTTGCTTGCCAACGGCTCGCTCTCCGCGCAGGATAAGCACCTCCGGCGACGCTTCGCCGGAGGTGCTTTGTTTTGCCCCAAGGAGAGAGCGATGCGTTACTTCCTGCTTCCGCTGGCGCTGGCGGCGCTGGCCCTGCCCGGCGCCCCCGCTTCCGGCGCCGACGCCCCCGACAAGGCGGCCTTCCTCGCGGACGGCCTGAAAGGCTGGGAAGGCCTGGACAAGTTCTGGAGCTACAAGAACGGCGAACTGGTGGGCGACACGGGCCCGAAAGGCATCTCGTTCAACACCTTCCTGTGCAGCAAGAAGAAGTACGGCGACTTCGAGATGACCTTCAAGGTCCGCCTCAAGGGCGGGAAGGGCAACAGCGGCGTGCAGATCCGCAGCAAGATTGCGGACCCGAAGGTCTACGCCGTGGCCGGGCCGCAGTGCGACGTCGGCGACGGCTACTGGGGCAGCCTCTATGGGGAGCGCTTCGGCGGGATGATGAAAGCGGCGCCCAAGGAGTCTCAGAAGACGATCAAGCGCGCCGACTTCAACGACTATTACATCAAGGCCGTCGGCAAGCGCGTCACCATCAAGATCAACGGAGTGACGACCGTCGATGAGGAGTTCGCCAAGATGCCGGCCACCGGCATCATCGCCTGGCAGCTCCACGGCGGCGGGCCAATGGAAGTGACGTTCAAGGACGTCGTCTTCAAGGAATTGAAGGCGAGCCGCAAGGCGGAGTAACTTGTCGGGACAGAGGCGCGCTCGCCGCCCTTCTGTCCTTTGCCTGCGAGGAGGCCAGGAGGCGCAGCGGCGCTCCAGGGCGGTCGCGACGATCTGGGCCGGGGCAGGGACGTCCGTTGCGCCCGCCCTGGCCGATCCCGCCCTGGGGCGGCGCCGGGCTCGGCGGCAAACCGCGTGGCGAAACGGACCAGGGAGGTATTGCACACCATGAAGAGCGGATGGGCGATGAAGGCGGCGCTGGTGTTGGCGCTGCTCGGCGCGGGCATGGGGGCACGAACCTTCGATGGCGAAGCGACGGGGCCCCCCACCAAGAAGGCCGGGAAGGCGAAGAGCGATGCCGAGGCGATCCTCGGGGACTGGGAGGTCGCGTCGATCGAGATGGAAGGCAAAAAACAGGTGGGAGGGGCCGCCGCGCGCATCATGGCGAAGACCTGGACCTTCACCGCCAAGTCGCTCGTGATCCACAAGGGCAAGGAGGAGAGAGAGTCGGGCTCCGTGCTCCACCCCGGTCGCAAGCCGAAGGCAATCGACGTCGTCCCCCGGGACGGCCCGCCCGCCGAGAAGGGCACGCGCTTCGAGCAGGTGTACGCGCTGGACGGCGACACGCTCAAGATCTGCGCCGGGCTGCCGGGCAACACCGCGCGGCCCAAGGAGGTCGCGACCAAGCCCGGCAGTCGCACGCTCTTGATTGTGCTGCGGCGGTTGTCCCCATCCTCGGCGGACAAGGACAAGGGCAAGGGCAAGGAGCCGTGAACTCCGCTCGGGGACTAAATCGCCGGCCTACCGCCCGCGCCGCCCGCGCGGCTTCTTGCCCTGCGGTTGCGGCGCGGTGCTTGGCTGGCCCTTGAGCTGCGCGATGCGGTCGCGCAACTCGGCGGCGCGCTCGAACTGTAGGTTGGCGGCCGCGGCCAGCATCTCGCCATGCAACTCCTCCAGATACTCTTGCGTCGCGTAGTCGTCCCCGACGTGCCCCGCCGCCGCCTGCGCCATCTTGTGCGCGGCGATCTCGTCCTCGATCCCCCGGTCGATCGCCGCCACCACCGTCCGCGGCGTGATGTTGTGCTCCTCGTTGTACTTCAACTGCAGCGCCCGCCGCCGGGCCGTCTCGTCCATCGCCCGCTGCATCGAGTCGGTCACGCGGTCGGCGTAGAGGATCACCTCGGCGTTGACGTTGCGCGCCGCCCGGCCGATGGTCTGGATCAGCGACGTCCCGGAGCGCAAAAAGCCCTCCTTGTCGGCGTCGAGGATGGCCACCAGCGAGACCTCCGGCAGGTCGAGCCCCTCGCGGAGCAGATTGACCCCGACCAGCACGTCGAACGCCCCCTCGCGCAGCTCGCGCAGCACCTGCATGCGTTCGATGGCGTCGAGCTCGGAGTGCAGCCACTTGGTGCGCAGCCCCGCCTCGCGCAGATAGCCGCTCAGGTCCTCCGCGAGTCGCTTGGTCAAGGTCGTCACCAGGACGCGCTCCTGGACGGCGGCGCGTTTCTCGATCTCGGCGACGAGGTCGGGCACCTGTCCCCGGGCCGGCTTGACGTGGATCAGCGGATCGACCAGCCCCGTCGGCCGAATCACCTGCTCGACCACCTCGCCGCCCGTCTTCTCCAACTCGTAGGGCCCCGGCGTGGCCGACATGAACAGCCCCTGCTTGACGCGCTTCTCCCACTCGTCGAAGCGCAGCGGCCGGTTGTCCATGGCGCTTGGCAGCCGAAAGCCGTGCTCGACGAGCGTGAGCTTGCGGGCATGGTCGCCGGCGAACATGCCGCGCACCTGCGGCAGGGTGGCGTGCGACTCATCGACGATCATGAGGAAGTCGTCGGGGAAGAAGTCGAGCAGGGTATAGGGCGGCTCGCCGGGGTTGCGGCCGCTGAACCAGCGCGCGTAGTTCTCGACGCCCGGACAATGGCCGACGCTCTGGAGCATCTCCACGTCGTAGCGGGTGCGTGCCGCCAGGCGCTGCGCCTCGAGCAGCTTGCCCTCGTTGTTGAGGACCTTGAGCCGGTCTTCGAGCTCCTGCTGGATGCCGGCGACTGCCTGCTTGATGCGCTCCTCAGGGGTGACGAAGTGCTTGGCGGGGTAGACGTAGAGCTCGTCGAGAGCTCGCAGCGTCTCCCCGCTGGTCGGGTTGATGATGGCGAGGGCATCGACCTCGTCGCCGAATAGTTCGATGCGCAGGCCAAACTCTTCCGAGGCGGGCCAGACCTCGATGACGTCGCCGCGAACGCGGAACTTGCCGCGCGTGAAGGCGACGTCGTTGCGCTCGTAGAGGATGTCCACGAGGCGCAGGAGCAGGTCGTCGCGCTGCACGGTCTCGCCCTTGACGAGGCGCACCATCATGCGTTTGTAATCGCTGGGCGAGCCGAGCCCGTAGATGCACGACACGCTGGCGACGATGAGTACGTCCTCGCGGCTGACGAGCGCCGAGGTCGCCGCGAGGCGCAGGCGGTCGATGTTCTCGTTGACGAGGGCGTCCTTCTCGATGTAGATGTCGCGCTGCGGGATGTAGGCCTCGGGCTGATAGTAGTCGTAGTAGCTGACGAAGTAGTGAACGGCGTTGCGGGGGAAGAAGGCGCGAAACTCCTTGTAGAGCTGCGCCGCGAGGGTCTTGTTGTGGGCGAGGACGAGGGTCGGTTTCTGGATTTGCTCGATGACGCAAGATGCCGTGAAGGTGTTGTGAACGAACAGCCCCCCGTGGCCGGCGAGAAAGGTTTCATTGTCCGCGACGGTGAAATCGTAGACTTTGGGGTGTGAATGCTCCACGGGCTCGACCGCTTCCACGCGAGCCCACCGGGCGTTGAGCAGATGGCGAGCGCGGTCGAGGACGGCAACGGCCTCAGGGGAGGGGGCCTGCTGCACCTCCCACGAACGAACGCAGCGGGCCAGACAAGACCGGCTCGGCCGCCGCGCGCCGTGCTCCAGCAAGCGGACGTGCGAGCGGCTCATGCCGATCGAATGCGCCAGGAGTTGCTGAGTCTGGCTCAACGCCTGCCGAAGCGTGCGAAACGCGGGGCCGTCCAGCGGGACCACATCGACGTTGGTGTTCTCAGGCCTTCCACGGAGGCTCGCTAGCGAGCGGTTCTTCCTCTCCGTCAGGAAGCCGATGCCTTCGGCGAACCGGCTCAGGTCGCCCTGGCCGGAGATTGTGATGGTGTGATACCAATCGCCCGCGTGATCGGAGTTGGTGGCCCGTTTCCACACCTTGTGCAATCGCCCCCAGATGCCGAAAGCGAAGAGTGCGTAACCGAGCTCCGAGGCCAGTTGCGGGCTGGCCGTGGTCGCGGTTACCATCGGCTTTTCGATGCCCCCGTCTCCTTCCACGTATGCGCGCAAGAGCGTCCCGAGTTGCGAACGGTCGAGCGAAGGCCAGAAGGGTGGGAGGTGCTTCTCGCGGCTTTTGGCCCCCACCAACCGCCGAAACAGGGTGTTCCACAGGAGGGAGGAGATTTGAACGTCGCTGCTTGGCCGCGTGAGGACCGGCAGACGGAGAGCGGTAGCACAGCGGAAAAACTCGGCGCGCACCGGGGCTTCGTGCGAAGCGAAGACAGCGTAGCGATCCTCCGCGCAATGGCCTTCCGCCAGCATCAGCCCCAGGACGGTCAAGAGTTCTTGGGTGACAGGCAAGTGGCGAGGGAGAACACACCCGCCCTTGGGAGTGGCATGGCCGCGAATGCTCACCGGAACGTCGGCGGGAACTTCCAGGTTCAGCACCGCGAGCAAGTTGCGAAAGACCGGAATGGGAATGCCCTGCCAGGCGTTGCGGTGGAGGATCGCCAAGCGCTTGTTGTGAGGTTGAGAGTAGTGCGGCAGCATGGCGGCGCGTACTCGGTTCCACCCCACTTGCTCGACGATCCAGGAGAACGCGCTCGGCGAGAAGACTTCGAGCCGGTCGGCGTCTCCGAACAAGTCCAGCAGATCGATGGTCTCCGGGCCGCGCTCGGGAAGGGCGAAGCCCGGGGGCAAAGGCAAGTAGTCGTCTGCGGTGAGGTCGGCCGTTCGGCTCAGAACCAGCGCGCCAGCCCGGAGGCTCATGAAGTTATGGTCCCCGGTCACCACGACTTCGCGCCCGCACTCCGTCCGGACGCGGAACATCTGTTTCGGCGCGGTGTGGCGAGTGAAGGCCGTGACGGGGCGCCACTCGCTGGCGCAGGTCGTGGGGTTGAACGAAAGAACTTCGATCCGGTGAGGCGGGACCGCGATCTCCGTCTCCCCGGCGCCCCTGTCGGGCGGTGATGGCGAGGCAAAGGCGGCATCGATGATCGCCCCGATCGGCGCCACGCGCATTTCCGAGGTGCCATCGGGGCACAAGGAACGAACGAGCACGGGCTCTTCCCACGCGAGGCTTTTCCCAGTGCCCGTTGCTCCGAGAAGGACCTGCCCCTGCTTGCCTTCGCGGAAGCCCTGGACGAGCTTGGCGATGGCCTGGGGCTGATCGCCGGCGGGCTGGAACTTGCTGACCAGCTCGAACTTCGCTGCCATCAACGGCTCCTGTGCTGCGGGAACGGAGGCGCTCAACGCGACGGAGGCTGGCGGACGGCGACGTGCGGCCGGATGCGCTCGAGCGTCTTGGCCTTGATGCCCTTGACGCGGCAGAGCTCCTCGACGGAGCCGAACGGCCGCTGTGCCCTCGACTCGACGATGCGCCGGGACAGCGCCGGCCCGATGCCTTCCAGATGCCGCTCGAAGTCGGCCGCGCTGGCCCGGTTGACGTCGAGCGGGACCACGGGCGGCACCTTCTTGCCTTTGCGCTTCGCCGCCGGGCCAGGCGGGGGCGTGGGCGGGGGCGTGGGCGGGGGCGGGGCAACGGCGGCTGAAGTGGCCTTGGGGCCCGGCGAGGCCGTCGGCGAAGCCTCTTCCTCTTCATCATACGCGACGACGTGAACAAATGCTCGCAACTGTTCGAGAATGGCAGGGCCGACGCCGCGCACGGAGCGCAGGTCCTCGACGCGCTGGAAGCCGCCTTGCCGGTCGCGCTGTTCGAGGATGCGGCGCGCCAAGCCATCGCCGACGCCGGGGAGCTGAAGCAAGTCGGCGTGTTCGGCGCGGTTGAGGTCGAGGCTGGCCTTGCTCAGGGCGCGCGGTTCGAGAGAGGTGGGGCGGCTGGCGGCGCGGTGGCCCACGGCGACGTGATAGCCGAGAAGGCCGAGCGCCAGGGCAACGAGCAGCCCCGCCGACCACTGAGCCGGTCGAGACCAGGTTGGCGTATCGTCGGGCGAAGGCCCCCACGTCGGGCCGGGCCAGGGTGGCACCGGCGGCGGCGACGCCACGGGGGCCCCGAGCATGACGGAGCGCCCGCTCATGATCTGTCCCCGTCTTGGAGCAGGTGAATCAAGAGCCGGGAGGCATTCTATGCGGAGCGGTGCAGAGTGAGAACCACGTAGCGACAAAATCGCGCCAGCCCCGGCAGGGTGCGGAGGAGGGCGGCGTCGCAGCGGTCGAGCGCGCCGGTCACGCGCCCTGGCCCGAGCACGCGCCGGGCCATGCCAAACAACTGGTGCCCCTCCACCTCGACGCGCTGGAAGACGGCTTGCAGTTGGGGAAGATGATGGCGCCGCAACGGCCTCTCGTCGGGCGTGCGATGTTTGCCCGGGTAGGGCAGCCGCCGCCGGGCCCAGTCGAGCAGGACGTTCTCGCCCCACGGCTCGCAGAAGACGGCAAGCCCGCCGGGGCGCAGTACGCGATGCAGCTCGCGGGCAGCCACGGGAAGATCGAGATGGTGCAGCACCGCATTGCCCCAGACGCGATCGAAGCTGCCGGCGGCGAAGGGCAGGCGCTCGCCGTCGGCCTGGACGAGCTCGATTTGCGCGCCGTTGGCGAGGGCGCGCCGTCGGGCCTCATGGAGGTAGCCGGGCGAGAGGTCGAACGCGGTGACGGCCGCGCCGCGCCGGGCCAGCACCACCGCCGCCATGCCGTGTCCGCAGCCGAAGTCGAGGGCGCGCAACCCGGCGACGTCGCCGAGGCGGGCAAAGGCGGGGCGCATCCAGGTTTCGTGGGAGAGGTAATCGTCGTCGCGGAAGCGGAGGGAGCCGTCGGAGGAAAGGCAGACGGCGCGCTCGCGGGCCTGGCGGTCGTGAAAGGCCAGCTCTTCGACAAGGCGGTCCGTCGCGCTCATGGGGGCATTATGACCGAGAGGGGGGGCGGGGAGCAAGCGGGGGTTTGGGGGGCGAGGTGGCAGGGGCGGCGAACCGACCGCCGGTTCGAGGTGGCAGGGGCGGCGAACCGACCGCCGGTTCGCTGCTCTGGATTGCTCGGGCGGCGCGGGCTATAGTGAGGTGGAGGCGCCCGCGTGCGCTTCGGGGGAGTGTTTGCACCTCTGGTGGGGGCCTCGGTCTTCAAAACCGCTGGCGGGTTTGAACAAAGCTCGCTGTGGGTTCGATTCCCATACACTCCCGTTCCTCCTCGAAGGAGGTTGCCATGCACGACGACCACGACGCCAACCTGGAAGACTGGCGGCAGAACGCCCAGAAGAACGACGACAAGAACTTCCAGTTCCTGCGAAGCCTCAAGATGGTTTCGTCCCCCGCCCGCATCGACGCCCTCACGCGCGAACTGCACGACGACGCCTTCGCTCGGATCGACTGCACGCGCTGCGCGAACTGCTGCAAGACGATGCCTCCCGCGCTCTCCGACGCGGACGTCGATCGGATCGCCGGCCACCTGGGCATGACCCGAGAGGCCTTCATCGAAACGTACCTGCTCCCCAACCGCGAGGAGGGCGGCTACGACATGAAGGAGCTGCCGTGCCCGTTCCTGGGCGAGGATGACCGCTGCACCATCTACGACGCGCGGCCGGACGTTTGCCGCCGCTTCCCACACACCGACTCGGAGCACTTCGCGTCGAGGTCCTACCAACACTCGGCGAACGCCAAGGCGTGCCCCGCCGTTTTCTACGTGGTGGAACGGATGCGCGAACGGCGGCGCGGGTAGCCGAGCCTGACCGTCGCGAACTCAACGCTTCTTCCGCCAACCTCGAGCGCTATCGGGAAACGGACGCCCTCGACCATCCGGCAAGCCGGCGAGAAAGATCGCGTCGAACTGGCCGCCCTTGTAAGCCAACAGAACGTGCTCGTTCCACTCGTTCGCCGACCGGCCGTACTTCAGCAGGTCGGAAAGTGCGGCCCGAACGTCCCGTCCTGCTGCTCTCGGCAAGCCCCCCTTCAGATAAGCGACCCAGTCGGCCTTCGGGGGCGCGGTGAGGACGTAGGGCGTGGTGAGGGCAACGTGTCGGTCGCCCAGCCCCTGGAGAGGGGGAGCGAGGCGCACGAACCAGAGCTCCCCTTCCTGGCCTCGGTAGCCAGCGGGGACGTCGCAGACAAATTCGTCGTCCGTCATCAGTTCGCGCAGCCGACTGGCACGCTCGGCGTGCCCGGAATGCTCGTAAATCCCCATCCGGCTGTCCTGGAGGCACCGCAGCGCCGCCCGTGTGATCGGGTCGAGGTCCAGGAGGTCGGCCACGTCCAGCAGGCAAGTGCCGATCGTCTCCCCGTCCGGGCCAAACCGGCAGTCGAAGAACGCCCAGTGCGTGAAGTAGCTGCGCGTCAGCGGGCTCATGGGCGGCCCTCCCGGCACGTACTCGTCCTCGGCAGCAGAGACGAGGTCGTAATACGGGGCCAGTTCCGGCAGGCCCGACACGGTCTCGGCAAACACCGACGCCAGGTTCTGGCACCGCCCGTAGGCGGCGTGCAGGGGTTGGCGACCGTCGGCAACGAGTTGGTCGATGGTCGGGACTTCGGCCCTCTTGCCCCACCTGGGTGTGATTTGTGCGCACAGGCCCTCGAGAAGCCCGCGCTTGCGGCGGAGCCGGGCTGCAAGTTTCTTGCTTATCGCTCCCACGTCACTCGGCCCTCCTTCGTTCACGGCGCGAAGTGCTCCGCGCGAAACGGCAAGAAAGACCGGCGAGCGCTCCGCGCCCCCTTCTTGCTTGCCGTTTCGCGCACCTTCCCCTTCACGATACGAAAAAACCCCGCCAGCTCTTGCGAGCTGACGGGGTTATCTAAGTCAATTCAGTGGGCGTGCCGATAGCGAGGGAGTGAACATGAGTTTGGTTTCCGGCGTCGTGAGGACGCCGAAGAATCATCCTTAGAAAGGAGGT
>JBBSEZ010000191.1:0-17523 GCA_038239195.1 Gemmatales bacterium | reverse complement strand
CCGCTTCAATGCGGCCACGGTCATGACGCCGTGGAGAACGGTTCGCGTCGGAGGCTGCTTGCCCGCAAGGACTTACGCAGCCTCTCGCGAGCGGGAGGGTTGCCAACCCCTGTCGCAGCGGGTTGGCGCGAACAACCGACGGCGCAACCCGTGTCGGTGTCATCGGTTCGGCCTCGCGAGCGGCGCCGAGGCCGAACCGATGCCGTATCTTCTGAATTGTCAAAGAGCTACCTTCGGTTGACGGCCCCTTCCCTGGATTTACCATCGGCGTACTCGATGCCTCGCGATGAGTCCCGGGCGCTTCCCCGCCCACCTGTGGTAACGTACCGCATCCGGCCGCTCGCCGCCAGCGTCAATCGCTCCGAAATCCGAAAGCCGAACGGTCCGCTTCGCCGCGCCGTCACTGGTCGATGCCGAAGAGCCCGAGCCCGCAATAGCGCCCGGCCCCGACCACCACTGGGCCGCGGACGTGGACCGGGCCGCCAGCCGCGTCCCGCCAACGGATGCGGACGTGATAGCGCGGCTTGCCCCGGAGATGGTCCGGCGAAGCGTACCGAGTTGCCAGGTCGAGGCCGGGGCGAAAGCCGACCAGTCGCCACGACAGCTCCGCGCACCCGGCCAGAGTGGGCGAGAAGCCCGCCTGAACGATCGCCTTGCGGAGCAGGCCCTCGACCCGGGCATCCAGGCGCTCGTGCAACCGCCGTTTGGCGCCCCCGTCGGTCGAGCCCTTCAACCTTCGCCGCAGATGGTCGGGATCGTCGTAGCCCGGAAGCACCACCGGCGTCACGGTGGACCAGACGGCCGAGCCGTCCTTACCGCCCGTATACTGGCGGACGACCCAGTCGGTCGCGGGGGCCAGGGAAAGCACGGCGACGGGCGCGTGGTGCTGGTTCTCGAGCAGCTCCCGGCCCGAGAGCATCCGGCGAGCCCAGGCGGCGTCGGCCCCGGTCCCGCCGGGCGGCTCGACGATCAGGACGCGGTTGATGAGGCCGACCACGTCTGGCGGGCGGATGGTCGGCAGCGGGACGTACGCGAACCGTTTTGCGCCCTCCTCGCCGACCGCCTGCTGGTTCTTGCCGCTGCCGTGGCCGAGGACGAACGTGTCGATCCAGGGCTGCGGCCGCTGGACAGCCTCGGCGGCCAATCTCGTGGCGTGGCGGACCATGCCGGCCACCTCCATGGTCCGGCGGGCGTCGCGGCCCCATTTTCGGTCGGCGTCCGGGGTCAGCAACTGGAACGCGGCGAAGGGGCGGGGAGACGGGTCGGCGTCTCGGCGGTAGCCGGCCACCCGGTACGCGGACAAAGGCGGAACGGGTTTGAAGCCGTCGTCCGAAAGGCGATGCAAGAACGCCGCGTGCTTGGTTGCGAGGTCGTTCAGTGTCCCGTCGATCGGCACGCGGAGCCCTTCGGCCGAATCGCCTTCCGTCGGTCGCCAGCGTTCGCCGGGCAGTTTGGCGGCTTCCTCTTCGGTGATGAGGGTGGCATTCCCGGCGACCATGTCCACGCCCCAACCGAGATGGGTGATGCTGCGGGCGGCGGCCGCGAGCACGTCGAGGTGCGGACAGCCCTCTTCGGTGAGGGGGAAGAGGTAGTGGACGGCTTCCCCCATCAGGTGCGTGGGTCGAACGTCCTTCTCGGTGCGGTAATCGGCAATGCTGCCTTCGCCGCCCCGAGACCAGGACTTGGCCACTTTATCGGCCACGTTGTCGGGCACGTACAGCCGGTACTTCACATCCGACGGGGCCCCGGGCGCCGCAACGATCGAGGGTGTCTGTTGGCACTCCAGCCAGTGCAGCGCGGGTGCGGCGTGTTCCAACCTCACCCGTTCGTTCGACCGGGCGGCCGCGGCCGCGACGAGCGCCTGAAACGCCCGCAGCGGCGACGGCGGCCATTCCGGATCGCCACTGGCGCCCCGGCCATGACTGTACGGCTGGAGGAAGCGGACGGTGAGGCAGAAGGAACTCGGCATGATTGTCTCCGCGAGGACGACTCACTCCCTGGTCACTTTGACGGCGCTACCATTTGCCAGTTCGACCACGACCTTCGCGTCCTTCACGACCACGGTCTCAAACGTCTGTCCCGTCTCGCCTTTGAAGTACGTGGTTGCGTCTGTCGTGGGGATCTCGACCTTCTTGGCACCTTTCCCGACAGCGAACTTCCTGGCCTCGGCATCGACGCTGGAGATCTTCCCTTTGGCGTTGTTCCCCTCGGCCGCCCCGCCCGTCACGTCCCTCTTGGCCCGCGCAGTGTCGAACGGAACGGTCTTGCTCGGGCCGACGCCGAACGCTGTCGCCGCGTCCGTGGCGTACACCAGCGCGGCAGCGTGCGCGATCGTGGCCGGTTTGCGTTCGCCGGTTGGGTACACTTCCACGAACTCCCGGAGCTTCGCCTTGCTCGGGTCCAGGACGAGCAGGCAGCCTTGCCGGAGGTAGCCGGACGGGTTGTGCGTGAACGCAGTGAGCGCCAGCCCGAGGATGTACCGCCGCAGGGCGAGCGTCTTCTTCTCGTCCTTGCCGGCGAACAACAGGCGGAGGGCGGCGAGGCCGAGGGTCGCGTCCCGGCGGATGCCCCCATCGGCGATCACGCCGCCATGGGAGCCGGAAGCCGGCACGTGAATGAACCCGCGCTCGGCGTAGGCGTCTTTCGTGCCCTTGTCGGCGGGCTCGTCGAGGAGCTTGTCCTTGACGAACTCGGTGGCCGGGTTGAACTGGGCGGAGCGCGTGAGCTTCCGCACGTTGAACGCCCGGATCGTGGACGCCACGAGCCGCGGCAACTTCGCCTGCGTGTCCCGCGAGTCCCACACGCCGAAGACCAGCGAAGTCGGAGCAATCTTCGCCAGCGGTTCCGCGTCGCCCTTCAGCACCGACTTGAAGGCGTCCTGGAGCGTCTTCTGGAGCTCCGAGCAGCGAACGAGGGCGTCCCCCGCGCGGTGCCCGGCTTCGAGCAGGTTCACTTCCTTCTCCCCCGCCTTGACCACGATCTGCGGGATGAGGTGCTTGTATTTCTCCTCGGCAAACAGGGGCTCGATGCGGTTCGCCTGGGAGCCGACGCTGTCGATCAGGCAGACGTTTTTCTCGCCTTCGCGGGGGTCGATGTTGTACCCGCCGCCGAAGTTGTCTCCAGCGGCGAACGTGGCCGGGAACAGCACGCCATCGGCGCCTTCAACGGGCATGAGGTATTCGCGGACGACGAGGGCCGCCGGGCCGTCGTCGCTCAGGTAGTGGTCGAACTGGGTCGGATCGGACATCGGTCAGGCTCCTGGGGGAAGCGGGATAGCGGAACGGAACGCCTTGTGTTTCTTCTGGCCCGTGCGATACCAGTTCTCGAAGCGGTAGCCGCACGACTCCGGGAACGCGAGCTCGTGGGCGACGACTGGCGGGAGCAGTTCGGGCGGCAACGGCGTTCCCCAGGTGTAGTAATCGAACATCCGCGGCAGGTTGGTCTTCGCCGGCAGACAGCGCTGAAGGCCGACCAGACAAAGCAACTCGACGGCAGGGAACGCAGTTGTCGTCAAATGCAGGTCGTTCGGTGAGAAACCGACGTCGCGCGAGTGGGCGTTGGGCCCGCGTCGCGCGTCGAAATAGTACGGCTCGACTTTCTTCTCTAAGTTGTCCGGGTCGTAGGCAATCAAGCCAACGTCGAACAATTCGGGGGAACGGAACCGCTCGTCGCGCATGGCCTGTTGCATCGCGCAAGCAATCCGCACGCTTTCCATTGTGCCCGCCCACACTTTCAGTTCCTTTCCGCCGGCGCGGTCGTCTTGCCACCAGTCGAGACGAAGGCGGCGGAACGGCGAACCGATTTCGATCGGCGAGCCGGTGTTGTCATCGGGGTCGAGTTGAGCTAGCTCCGCGCTCGTCACGGCGCGGATCAGTTCCGCCAGTTCGCCACCACAGGCGATGCAGAACGCGCGCTCCTCGAACCACGCTTCGGCCCCTCGCCACAGTCGATCGGCGAGCTCGAGCAGGCCGCAGCAGGCGAAAAATTGGCCGGGGTTCGTCCGATCCACCTTGATGCGAATGCTCATGACTTCTCCCCCACGAACTCCGACGGCTTCGCACTGGCCGCGTAGTCGGCGGCTCTCAGTAGCGATTCCAGATACGCCAACCCCCAACGGCCGTACTTGCGTTGCAACTTCGCAAACCGCTGCGGCACCGCGCGCGCCACCTCGTCCGCCTTCACTTGCGAGCGTTCCCGGTCGAACGCCTCCTTCACCGGGAAGTGGGGCCGGCCGCGGCCGTGGTGGGCGGCGATCAGGTGCAGCACGAGTTCCTTCTCCTCCCCTGGGAGGTTCTGGAAGTCCGCTTCCACTTCGGTGTCGATGAGCGAGCCAAATTCATGGCGGTATTGCTCCTCGATGCGGCCGCCCTTCTTGCCGGACTTGGCGAGCAGGATGGTCGGGTCTGTGTTGCCGAGCAGGTGCTGGAACAACACTCGCCGCTTGCCGAGGTCGTGGAAGCGCGCGGCGAGATGGACCGCGCGCTTCAACCCTTCCGACAACCACGTGAGCTTCGGAACGATCCAGTCCACGCGGCAGACAACGTCGTTGGTATGGACTTTCCACAGCACCGATTTCTTGCTGTTCCTGGAGCCTTCCCCGTCCCCAGCCGCCGGGAGCTCGAACCAGTGCCACGACCGGCGCTCGCCGTCTTCGTCTTCCTCTGGCGGGTCGAGGTCGATGGTGCGGATGAGTCGCATGACCTTCCATTTCTCGGCGAGCCGCTCGTCGCCGTCCCACAGACGAACGCGCCGCTGTTGGTTCTTCTCGTCGCGCCAGTCGTCGGCCACGTCGGTCGCGGGCGCAGGGGTGCTTGTGAGCATGCCATTTTCGAGACCGCCCGCATCCGGCGGAAGCAACAGCGTCTTGTAGTTCAGTACGTCCTTTCCACCTTCGATCACGGCTTCGAGCGTGGTAGGCCCCACCGCACCGTCGTCGGAGACGACCCAGACCGGCGTCGCCCCCGAAGCTTTAAGTTTTTTCAGGCGGTCGAACACCCGGCTCGAATTGTCCCGCAGCAACTCATGCGGCTTGAGCGGGTAATCTTCGAGCAGGCCCTCGGGCTCGTACTGCTTCAGCAACTCGCCGGTGATGACGCCGACCTCTTCCCGCCACGCGACGTTGGTTTCCGGTGGTTCCCACCCGCTGATGCCGTGCAAGTACGGCTCGACCATCGGGCGGCCGGGCAGTTTCCCGCGGATGGTGGTGAGCGCCCAGGCGTCGAACAGGATGTCGCTCGTCGGCAGGATGGCAGGTTGCGGGGTAAACGCGGCGCGGCGTTGTTGCTCCGACAGTTTGGCCGCTGCGTTTCCGAGAGAAGCCGGGCTGGCATCCTGTCGTTGAGCGTCCCAGTCGCACGGCGCCAATTGATCTCGCAAGATGTCCAGCGTCGCCCACCGAGCTTGCTCGAACAGGTCGTCTTTCTTCTTCGGGTCTGGGCTCGTCTCGTAAACCACGTCGATGTGGGCCCGCTTGTCGTCCCCCCCCCGGCGATTCACCCGCCCGAAGCGCTGGGCCATACTGTCGAACGGCGTCAGGTCACATACCAGGCGATCTGCGGAAATGTCGATGCCTACTTCTCCGGCGGAAGTGCAGAGCAGATACACTGTCCCGGGGGCGGCCACCTGCTGTTCGGCTGGCCGGAAGCGGTTGAACACCGGTTTGCGAACCAACTCGTCCCGCTCCTTCCCCCGACGTGTGCCGGTGAGCAGTTCGTAATCCGCCTTCGTTGCCGCGAGTTTCTTCGCCACCACGTTCACGTCATCAATGGTGCGAACGAAGAGCAGGATCGCCTGTCCCGAATCTCGGTGGGCCACAGCCAGATCGCCGATCGTCTCCGCAGTGGCTCCCTTCTCGCCCTTCACCGGGTGGAACGCAAGCCCCTTGTTCGCGTAGATTCGTTGCTTCACGATGTCGTTCGCGAGGTCATCGCCGGTCAAGCCGAACGGCTCGGCCTGCTGCCCGCGAGTTGTCGCGGTCAGTTCCATCACCCGCAGTCGGCGAGACTTCATGTCAACGGAGCTTTCGCGATGCTGCTCGCACTCGATTGCCGCGATCAACTTCTGGAACGCCGGTTCGAGGTGTGCTTCGTCGTGGACGAGCAGCGCGTCTTGTCCCAAGAATCCGGCGTGAAGCGGCCGCGTCTTGAAGCCGCACCCGTACCCGCTAAACAGCAGCCGGCTGCCGATCATGTCCACCGTGCCGGCGATCACTGCCGGGCGAGCCGGGTCGGAGCTCCACTCGCGATTGTCGGCGAACTGTCCGCGGAGCGTACTAATTGCCAGTGGGCCGCCACTTGGGTCGGAAGCCAACTGCTCAAGCGTGGTCCTCAGTCGAGAAACAGCCGGGTGCGGCGGCCCGGATTCGCCAAGTACCTGCGCTCGGAGGTAAATCGCCTCGTTGGTGGACTGATCGACAACGGTGCGGCGGTTCACGACGTACACCAACCGCCGCGGTATCTGGTCAGGGGCGTGTGCCAGGGCGATAAGCCAGATGTGGATGACGGACGTTTTGCCAAGGCCTGTCGGCAAGTTGCACGACGACGGGAACTTGCCAGCGACAAAGCGCTGGTACAAGGTCCACTGCCAGGGAAACGGCGGGTTGCTAGTCAGAGCCTTGAACGTCGTACTGAATTCGGTTTCGTTCATGAGGTGCCTCAGTTCCGGGGACAACATCCTCCGACAGCATCAGGCGAGCCAACGACTCCCGAGCAGATCTCGGGAGCCGGTCCCGATTGATTTCGCTCGTCTGCTGACTCAGTTCAGGAAGTGCTTCTTCGCGGCCTTTCGGAGGAAAGCCTTTGCGCGATGAAACTGCGTCTTGACGGTGTTGATCGGCACCATCCGCTTCCGCGCGATCTGTTCGTGGGTCCAGCCTTCCACGATGTGCAACCGAGCGATCTCTCGGTACAACGGGGGCAGCCGGCCGAGGATCGCCAGCAAAATCGTCGATTGCTCCGTCTTCTCGCTCGTTTCGGCTGGGTCTTCATCGCGGGAATGAAACAGTAACTCTGGCGGCAACTCCACCATTTTGCGATTGCGGTCCCGTGCCCTCGAACAGAGCCGATTGAGAGCGACTGTCGCCACGTACGCCCGAGGAGGAAAACACCCTCGTTGGCGCTCGTATTTCACGCAAGCCATGAGGACATCCTGACAAGCATCGTCGAGCCAGTGCAAATCTTTGGTCCGGTACGACAGCACCTGACGGACGGTGCGGACGATGCCGTCGTGAACGGCGAGGAACTTGTCTGGTTGCATCTGACCTCCTTTGCTCTGTATAGCAGATCGCTCAAGGAAGGTCCGCGGTTTCACTACTTTTTTCGCGCGGGGCCTTTCCCGACCATCCTGTCACAAGATTCATTAACAGTTGCTTTCCTCCTTTTGCTCTGCTAAGATACCTCCGCGTGCGAACCTCCGCGTGCGAACCTCCGCGTGCGAACCTCCGCGTGCGAACGCCACGGCCGCATTGAAGCATGAAACTTGTTCCGGGTTGGCCTGGCTGGCCGACCTTCTCCACGGCTCATACGCCGTGGCCGCATTGACGGTTTCGATGCCGCCCCGCAAACACCAGGCTCCCCCATGAACCTCACCCCTCTGGGCCCCGGCAACCGCATCCAGTTCCCCGCCGACTGGGCCCACGCCCTTGGCCTCCGCGGCCTCGTCTCCCTCGAGCGAAGCGGTGACGGGATCCTGGTTCCCCCCTGCCCACGCACCACCTGGGACGAGATCTTCGCCACGAAGCTCGTCATCGGCTCGACCCCCCAGGACGGCCCCCTGGAGATGACCGGCGATGGCTTCCTCTTGTAAACTCCTGGCCGCGTTGTCCTGACAAATCTGCTCGCCCCTCCAGCGAATCGAAGCCCCCTTGTCCGAGGAGCCCCGCCATGCCAAGCGTTCCCAAAGGCCGAGCCATCGACCTCCTCAGCGAAACGATCGAGCGCCTCCCTCCGGACGACCTGGCCGAGGTGCATAACGAGCTCTTCCCGCAATCGCCCGTCTCGGCAGAGGTGGCGTCGGAGCGCCCCGCCCAGTTTGCGCAGCAACTTATCCGCCAACTGCGGCAGGGCCCCGAAGCCGAATTGATCGTCGATCTCTGGAACGTCGTCTTCCCCCAGCACCGCGGCGTCTTCTACGACGAGGAAGCCGGAACGATCCAGTACGAAGGGCCCTCCGGTTCGGTACAATGCGCGGGATAGGCGACCCACCACGCGAGGAAGCCGGCAGAGGCCGGCCGCGTCTTCAAAGGCGAGAAGCCGTGGCCGCACTGAGCCCGCAACGAGGCGCCTCATGGCAAGTGTCCCTCCGGTCGCGCCCGAGCCGCCTCCGACACCACCCGCCCCGACGATCCACGTCGCCACGCGAGCGACAGACGGCTCTGGAGCGGTGGAGTGGGGCAGCGAGTTGACGTTGTCGGCGGCGATCGCGCGGCGAAAACGGGGGCTGGACATTGTCGTTCGCGGGAGCGACAAGGCCGCCAACCGCCGACTCGCGAGGAACGTCGAGGCAGGTGTCGGGCCTCCCAGCAAGCCCCAGTTCCCGCACACCGCGACGGCCGGCCCCTATGCCCTGCCCCACTTCCATCAAGCCTCCCGGCAACCGCCCGGCCACTCCTTCTACGAGGTCGATGGCGTGCAAGCGAGGAAGAAGTCATGAAATGGTTCACCCCCGATCTGCTCCTTCGCTTTGGCTCCGAGGACGACCAGAGCGCCGACGCCGCGAGCGACGAGTGGGAGCAGATCAGCAAGCGCTACGCCGACCACTTGCGGAAGATCCATTCGGCCCTCCCAGAACCGGCCCGCGCCCTAGATCGCTTCCCGCTGCACGATGCGCGGGTGCTCGAGATCGGCTGGGACGACAAATCGAGTCGGTTGTTCATCGTGCTCCGGTTGGAAGAGGGCGCCGAACAGGGGGTTCAGCTCGACTACCACCTGACGGCCGCCCCCGCGGTCTGCGAGCACGGCGAACTTTACGAGGAAGAGGCCCCACTGGAGTGGCTCTACGACGAGCTCGACGTGCTGGAAGGAACCAATCCTCCCGTGTTCGCGCATTCGATCTTGTTCAGCAAAGGCCTGGAGATACAGGTCGAGTTCACCGGGATCGAGGTGCGGCCCTACTGCATCGTGACGCGGCCGCGAAAGGCCGCTCGCGCCGATGACTTGATCGGTTGCGGCTAAGTTTCGCCCGCCTATCCCACAAGCCGAAGCGCAAGCCGGCGCCCTGGCGAGCGCCGGCGGCGCGCCCACCGCTTTCCTCCGGCGTGCCCTCACACCACCATCACCACGTCCCGCGCGTCCGCCGCCTCCGTCGGCCGCCCCAGCGCCTCGATCGCCCCCACGCACTTCGCGCACAGCGGGATGAACAACACCTGGTCCTCCTGCAAGTGGATCAGCCCGTACAGCCGCGCCCGCAGCCTCACGACGTCCGTCGCGCTCACCCGGCACAGGAACACCGAATACTGCCGGCGCACGCCGTAGTCCTCGCACGCCGTCGCCACCTTCCGCAACCTTTTCGGGTCGCTGATGTCGTAACAGACCAGCCAGCTCTGCATGGTCGCTCCCTCGACCGCGCGGGCGCCGCGGCACGAACGCCGTCGCGATGGAACGGGCGACCAATGGAGACAGTTGTGGCCGGGGGGCCCGCCGCCCTTCACCGCACCGTGAACCCCTTGTACGCCGGCAACTCCCCCCGCACGTGCCCCGCCAGCGTCCGCGCCTGCACCTCCAACATCCGCGCATACGTCATCCGATACCCGTACACCGGGTGCGTCACCAGCGTCGCCTTCCGCTGCTCGTACGCCTGAAAGAACTTCTTCCGCCCCGAGCCCGTCATCTGGCACGCCTCCCGCCAGATCAGGAAGTCGTCCGGCGTCAGGTGGCGGTTGTTGCACAGCGTCAACACCACGCTGTCGGCGATCACCGCCCGCCACTCCTCCATCATGTCCAGCGCCAGCGAAGGCCGGCCGTGCCTGCCGGTGTGGAAGAAGCCGAAGTAGGGGTCGAGCCCGACCGTACACAGCGCCGAGAAACAATCCTTCGCCAGCAGCGCATAGGCGAACGACAGGAGAGAGTTGACCGGGTCGCGCGGCGGGCGCCGGTTGCGCACCTTGAAATCGAAGGACCGTTCCCCCGGCTGGGCCTTCAAGAACCTGCCGAACTCGCCGAAGTAAAGCGCCGCCCCCTGCCCCTCCAGGCCCAGCAAGCTCTCCTGCGAGCTCGCCGCCTCCACGCGCTCGATCATCTGCGCCAGCCCCCGCGCCGCCAGCTCGTGGCTTCCCCGCGCATCGTCGTCGCGCAGCGAGCGCATCAGCAAGGCGCGCTGATTGGTCAGCTTGGCGCTCACCGCGGCCTTGGCCAGTTCCAGCGCCTTCGCGGGATCGGTAAAGGCCCGATGCTGGGCGATCCGCAGCGACACGTTCTTGGTGGGGGCAGGCATCAGCGCCGCCACGAACTTCCCGTAGCCGGTCAGGTAGACCACGGGCACCTCGTTGGTCGCCAACGTCTGCAACGCCTGGGTCGAGACCTGCACGTTCCCGAAGATCACCACCTGCCGCACCGCCGCGAGGGCCACGCTCGCCAGTTCCTTGCCGTCCTTCTTCACGGTCAGGTGCTCGCTCCGCTTGCCGACGAACGAGCCCGGCTCTTGCAGGTAGAGCACCGCCCCGTCGTCGCTCTGCGGAATGACGCGCGTCAGGCCGGCGGGTGGCGGGCCCTCGGCCGGCAACGGCACGTGGCCGATCTGATACAGCGTCTCTTCCGGCTGGCAGATGGTGACGAGCGAGCAGCCCGGGCAGCGGTGGCGCAACTCGGGCCCGAGAGGTTCGGGCGGCACGTCGCGGGCCGAGAGCGCGCGAATGCGCTCGATGGCCGTCGTCGTCTTCTTGCGCAATTCGTCGTCGATGGCCACGCTCACGCGCTGCTTCGAGCCGATGTAGTAGAGCACTCCTTGCGGGACCGGCTTGCCCAGTTCCTCCTCCAGCAGAAGGGCTTGCCCGCAGAGCTGTAGAGCGTCGTTCTCCCAGAAGGTCGGCTGGCCCCCCTCGTCGCGCGGGGCGGTCGAGCGCTTGTACTCGACGGGCAGGGCCGCGCCGTCCTTCTCCTCCAACACGTCGAGCCTGCCGACCAGCCCCAGCCGTTCCGACGACAGCGCGGCGCTGCGCGTGTGCAAGGTGTCGCCGTCCTTGCGCGGCCGCGACGCCAGCTCGGGGTCGTTGACGCGCCGGTGCTCGAACAGGCCATCCTCGACGTGCTCGTTGGTCGGCATCACGGCATCGACGTACTGGAGGTAATAGAGTCGCTCGCAGTAGCTCACCTGGTTCAGGGCGCGCAGCGGAATCAAGTCGGTCGTGGTCGCGGAAGACATGGTGCCCTCGTCGTGAGTGGGTGGCCCGAGCGGAGTGCTCGCCCTCCCCAGGTAGTTCCCGCGCCGACGGCGAAGTTCGACAGGAGCAAAAGATTTTTTCTGACGGGGAAGGTCACGAGCGTGGGAGAGAGGGAGAGCGCCGCGCGAAGAAACGCAGACGGCGAGGGGTGCCCCGCATCCAAAACTGGGCGAGGCCAAACGAACGAGAACTGCCGGAGGACAGGCCCGCCTGTCCGACCGGGGAAGGGCCGTCGCGCCCGGGCAAGGTTGGATCGGCGGGCCGCCTGCCCTTCGGCTCACGCGCTGCGGCGCCGGGGTCGGTCCTCGGCGTCGCGGAGCGCCTGCTGGCGCTGGCTCGCCGTTTGCGCCAGCAGGGCCCGGTAGAGGTTGGCGTGGGCGGCGGTTAGCGCCCGGCCCCGGCGTCGCATGACTGCGGCGGCCGTTTGCAACAGCTCCGACAGGTCGGCGTTCTCCGTCAAGCCCCCGTTCTGGACGGTGCTGAACGAGGGGACGTGGCGCGGCAGGAGCCCGCCGCTGGGGAGCAGGTTGCAGAACGCGCCCACGGCGGTGCCGGTGTTGAGAAGGGCCCCCAGCCCCGTCTTGGTGTGATCGCCCAGGAAACAGCCGACCTTGGATCGGCCCGTGGCGACCAATCGACCATCGACCATCACGCGCACCGCGCCGTAATCGTTGCGCAAGTCGCTGTTCTGCGTGCCCGCGCCGAGGTTGACCCACTCGCCGACGTAAGAGTGCCCCAGGAAGCCATCGTGATACTTGTTGCTGTGCCCCTGCACGATGCTGCACTCGACCTCTCCGCCGATGCGACTCTCCGGGCCGAGCGTCGTGCCGGCGCGTATTTTCGCCCCGTGAACCTGGGCGCGCGGGCCAACGTAGCACGGCCCTTCCAGGCGCGTGAACGCGGTGACGACGGCCTCGCGATCGATGACGACAGGGCCGTTGGTCGTGTCGGCCACCACCATCGGGTCGATGCGCGCCGTCGGGTCGATCGCCAGCCACTGGCGCCGGCCGACCACTGCCGGGCCATTGCTGGAGATGGGGAAGCAAGCGCCGCCGGCGCTCCAGTCGGCGGCGATCTGTTCCGCGTTGAGATCGACCAGTTCCCAGAGGTGGCGCACGAGCTGCCCACCCGCATCGCGGGTCGGCAGCTTTTTCCACGACCTTGGCCAGTCGTCCAGGCCGTCGAGGCCGTCGCCCAGGTGCTCCGGCCCGACGACGGCGTAGGCGACCTCCTCCCCCACAAGGGCGACAAAAGGCCGGTCGAGGTCAACGGCGCGGGCGGGCAAGGGAGGGGGCAGCCAGCGAGCGTTGACCATCGCGAGGGGGCCGGCCCGCAGCCAGGCGAGGTCGTTGACCGCAACGCCGGGCTCGGCAACCACCTCCGCCAGGTGGGGGCGTACGAGCGCCCCCCTCTCGGCGGGGCAGAAATGGCGAAATTGTTTCGCGGCCAGGGACGTCTGGCCGCAGAGAAGGTCGAACGCCGGGCGAGTCAGGGTCAGCGGCTCGAGGCCGGCGACCTCGCAGTCCTCGAACAGGCAGACGCGCATGACCGAGTCCTTTCGGTTGCCGTTTCGTGCTGGTGCGGGGCCCATCGGCGTGGGCCGATCGTGGGGACGCGGCATTATAAACGTAGCGGGCCCGGCGCTCCAATAGCGAAGCGCTGCCTTCCGGGGCAGCTCACTCGCCCCGCCCTGCCGCATGCGGCGCGCCGGGGCTGACGTCGAGCACCACGCGCTCGGGGCCGACCAGCGCCATCTCGTGCTGGCAGCGCCAGCGCGCCTCGCGCGGCAATCCGCTCACCGTTTGCCCGTCCTCGATCGCGTCGCCGCTGTCGAACAGATAGCGGGCGGTGTCGTAGAGGAGGGGGCCGACGTCGTTGGGGCTGAGCCCGCAAAAGTGACACTGGACGTCCGGCAAGCCGAAGATCGCCAGGCCCATCGTGTCCATCACGAGCTCGCCCGCCGCGCCGGAAATGTTGAACAGCCGGACGTTGACGGCGCCGGCAAAGAGGCGCGGGTAGCCCGGCCTTGCGAGGTCGGCGAGGAACGTCTCGGGATCGATCATGAGCTGGCTCGGCCGCCAGAAGATCGTCTCGCAGGCGACGACCTCCAGCGCCGCGGCGACGCAGTTCTGAAACAGCTCTAGCCGGCGGTGCCGCTCCAGGGAGGCCGCCAGCAGGTCGCTGACGACGACCGAGGCCCCGCAACGGCTCACTCGTTCGCGGGCCTCCGGAAAGTGCCACGACTGGCGAATGGCCGGCTCAAAGGTGCCGGGATCGGGCGGCTTGTCGTTCTCGACGATCAACGTCTGGGCAGGGAGTGTGGCGTCGGCATACTCGACCGGCTGATCGGTGTGGAGGAAGTGCAGGCTGCCGGCGCTCGGGTCGTCGTCCAGCGGCTGGGCGCCGGGGCAGCGCCGCCGGAGAGCGGCCAGGAGGGCGCTTTTGGCGAGCTTTGCCCTGACCTTGCAGAGCAACTCGACGAGGTAGGTGTGGCCGATGTGTTCGGGGTTGCTCACGGCGAGGCCTCCGTTATGCCGCGCTCAGGGGCGCGGCGGCAGGAAGACGGCCCCCGCGATGGGGCGGGACCAGGAGCGCTTGCGGTCCAGCGATCCAGCCTTGAGTGTTCGACGAGTCAAAGCATACGGAAACCCGCGCTCGGGCTGCCTTTCTTCGACCTCGAACGTCCAGCCGTTCAGAGTGTCCCTGGACGCCCAATCGAAGCCCCTGGGAAAATCGGCCTCCTTCGGCTTGTAGCCCTCCACAGTAGCGACCTTGCCCGACGCGATGCCAATGCGCACGGCCCCCGCGGCGTCCTTCCGCTGGGGGTCGGGCTCGGGAGGGGGCCGGCCGCCGTCGGAAAAGGCTCGCGCCTCCCAGATCAGCAGCAGACCGCCCTTGTCCAGCCGCGCCGCGCAGCGAAAATGACGGCCGAAGTCGGGGGGGACGGACACCCAGTTCGGGAAGACGACGGGCGCCGACTCGCGGAGGCGCTCTCCCGTGCTGGCATCGAAGACGACGACCTTCAAACGGTCGCGCTTCCCCTCGATCGGGGCCGTGGCAAGCACCTTGTCGTCGGTCGCCAGCAACAGTTGCGGTCCCTGCTTCACCTCCCAGAGCACCTTGCCGTTGAAGAGGGCCACGGCCTCCACCCCGCCCCCGGCGCGCGGCAAGAAGATCACCTTTCCCGACGGAGCGAGAATGCCCAGGCCGAGGACGTCGGCGCGCGCCGCTCTCGCGGGCGCCGCGACGAAGGCGGGCAGGCCGGCGAGGGCGAGCACGAGGAGGGCGGCAGAACGGCGTGCGAGGCGCAACATGAATATCTCCTTCTTTCTACCGGCGGTCGATCGCTGCATTTTGGGGCTTCCCCATCTACTCATCCCTCATTTGTTGGCAGCATACCACGCCCGGGCCAGGGCGACGTGCTCGAACCAGAACAGCAAGCGGGCGTCCTTGCTCTTGGTATGCAGCAGGCCGACGGTCTCGGCGAGGCCCCAGAAGCCCTCGCCGGGCTCGTTGCTCTCCTTCGTGTAGACGAGGGCGCTGGCCAGGAACTTCCCTCGGCGATAACTGTCCGCCGCGATGTGGCCCAGGCAGTCGCCGATGATGGCGCGGGCGCGGGCCGACCAGCCTTTGATCGCGAACGGCTCGCCGGTCCATTTCTCGCCTCCCTTCGTCCGGGCCAGGCCACGCTTTCGCCATGGTCGTGTTGTCGTCCTGCCGAATGGCGCCGATTCTGGGTAGCGCGCCATCAGGGCGTCAAGCCTTCGATCACCTCGGCAATGCGGGCAAACTCCAGCTTGCCGCACACCGCGTCCGCACCTGCTTCGCGGAGCGCTCGGTTCCCCGCTTCGTGGGCCGACGTCGCCACCACCCGCGGCCGTCGCGGAGCGTGTCGCAGCTCTCGCACCAGTTCCACGCCCTTACCATCGTCGAGATCGAAGTCTATCAGCACCGCGTCGAAGGTGTCCGCGGCCAGCGCGGCGCGGGCGCGCACGAGCGAAGGGACGATGGTGACGGCGTGCCCGGCGAGGAACTGCCGGGAGGCGAGGTTGGCGAAGATCGCATGGTTTTCGACCCAGAGGACGTTCATGGGCCACTGGCTCCAAAGGATCGGCTCACTCGGGCCCCGGCCAGATGCGCAGTCCCGAACCACCCGGCGGCCCCTCGGGCCCGTCGTCGGGAAATTCTTCGCCGAGGTATTCGCTCACGTCGGCCAGCGCCTCGAGCGTCCCCTCGACGTCGCTGTCGCAAACGCCGCCCTCGATGCGCCCGAGCGGCATGTCGTCGATGCTCAGTTCCCAGGCGATCTGATGGCGTTCGGACGAGGCGCACAGGAATCGGAGGAGCTCTTGCAGGTCGTTCCGCTCGGCCGGGACGTTGGCCGCTTCTGCCTGTTCGTCGGGCCACGGGTGGAGGTTCAACTTGGTGCGGCCGCGCAGCTTGCCGTCGGCGTCGGTTGGGTAGAAGTGCGGGGGCTCGCACAGCACCCAGGGCTGACCGTTGCCCGACTGCCGCAGGTCGGCCCGGATGGCCTCATCGGCGCCAGGATCGACCGCGGCCGTCGAGGTGAAGTAGAGACAGACGCCCATGAGAGCTCCTCCTTCGGAGCGGTCCTGCACCTTCTCACGCTGTCAACTCTTGCGCCACTTGATGCTCGTCCCCTGCGTCGCATACGGCGCCAGCGCCGGATGCACCACCTGCCGCCACCGCTCGCCGAGGACGCTGTCGTACGCCGTGCGCATCTGCTCGGCCGCCTCGCCGGGCCCCATTCCGCCCACGCCGGTGGCGAGGCCGGGCACCGCCAGACTGTGGATCGGCCCGCCCCTCGCCGCATTGTACCGCAGTACGGCCACCAGGGCCGCGCGCATCGCCAGGTAGGCGTTGATCGTCCCGGCGACGTTGCCCGGCACGCGCATGGTCGGGGCCGCCACCACGAAGGGGAAGCGCCGGCCGGGCAGCTCCACGACGAGGGCGGCGCCGACGGGCAGTTCGCCGAGGAACTGCTCGGCAATGGCGGACCTCAGCCGGCGCTGGGCCTCGCCGCGGTGGAAGTCGTCGATGGCCTTGTCGATGCCGCCGCTCATGTCGCCGAAACTGTTGGCGGGGCTGACGATGCTGTCGCAGGCGAGGGCGAGCAGGTCGCCCTCCACCACTTCGACAGCATCGACGTCGGCGAAGGCATCGGCGAGCGCTCGCGCCACGTCGGGGGACGTGTCGCCCAGACTGAGGCGGAGCGCGTTGACAGGGACGGTGCCGAAGGGCTTGCGGGTGTTCATGCGCCACCGGCGAAGTTTGGCGAGCACGGACGAGAGCATGGGCACCTCTCCCCCGAAGGGACGGCGAGCAGAGGCTCGGCACGCACGTAAATCTGCCGTGGCGGCACCGGGAAGTACCAGAACAGGGCCGGGCACAGCCACCCCTCTTCGCCCGTTCCGTCGGCGCGATACCAGTTGCCCTCGACGGGATCGGCCCGCGCCCACGCCAGGGACGTTTGGTTTCCCTCGAACGGGTGGGCGGCGAACAGGAGCCGGAAACCGCTCGCCGCGTTCGGTACGTGCGCGACGAGCCGGTCGATCATCTCGGTGATGCCGGCGACGAAGGGCTCGCGCACGAGGCCCACGGCCGGGTCGTCGAACACCCACCCTCCTTCGTGCCTGTAAGGCTGGAGGGCCAGGACGCCGCTCGGCGGCTCGGTACGTGGCGGTCTGATTGGAAACAGAGGCTCTGTCATCGGTCGTTTCTCCGAAAACAGGCTTCCCTTGGGACAACGCCCATCAAACACCGTTCGGCCGGCGCGATCAACGGCAGCAGGCGCCCTCAGTGGGCACAGGTCATGAGGCGCCGAGGCGGGGCCGCGATGGCCACGGCCCCACCCTCGGTTCGCTCTTCTCTCCGCCCGTATCATCGCGCCTTCCTCTCCCCTATTTGCCCCGGACAACGATGACTTTCGGCAGGGCCCGGCGCAGGGCGGTCGCCCCGACACCGGTGACGGCGGTCTCGCGCACGACGCAGCGATTCCCGCCGAGTCGTGGGGAGTTGCTGAGGGTTTGTCCCCTGAAACGCACGGATGGCCTCTTTCGGGCAGAATGGAGAAGATGCGGAAGCCAAGCCAAGGTCGCGATTGGCTTTGTTCTGCTTGATTGGTCGGT
>JBBSEZ010000190.1:0-17558 GCA_038239195.1 Gemmatales bacterium | reverse complement strand
CAACCTGACGTGGATCGAGTCGTTCCCGGCGCGGGGGCCCAAGCCGGAGTATTTGTTCTTCGCCGACGTCGAGGGGCACCACGAAGACGCGCGGGTGAGCAAGACGCTGAAGGCGCTGACGGAGCACTGCCTGGAGATGACGGTGCTGGGCTCGTTCCCGATGGCGAAGGCGGCGGTGTGAGCGAGCCCGATCCAGCGGCGCTTTCTTTTCTTCGCAAGGTGGCCGGGCAAAGTTGGCCGTTCCGGCCACAGCGGCAACGTCGCGGAGGCCAACTCTGCCCGTTCATTCGCTCGAGGCCGTTCTTTCCCAGGCATCGTGTGGTAGCTGAAGTTCTCGCTCGCGGCGCCGGCGTGGGGCGGGAGGCCCATCGAGCCGGTCCCCCAATACGCGAATGTGGCTTTCTCCGCCGGGCGCGGCCCCCTCGAGCACGAGCCATGAGATGGCCCTCCCACCTCGGTTCGTTGCGAGTTTCCGCCCTCTCGGCGCCCTTTTTGGGCCCGTCAGGTGCGGTAGCTCTTCCCACGGCCGACCGGCGAAAGCAAGAAGATAGCGAAGGAACGCCAGCCGGGGCAGGGGCTGCCGGGCAAGGATCGGCGAGCCCATCTGCGACCATTTCAAATATAACTAGATTCGCCCTTGCAAATGTCTCCCCAGCCCCGACAATCCCCACGCCTCCTCAAACCCAGCCTTGCTCTCCAACCCCCCCAATCTGAATCTGCTCGATCTGCTCGACGCGATTGCCCCCTCGGGGGAGCGGGGGCGAAACGTCCGCGCGGCGATCTTGCGCCGCGAAATGCGGTCCGCGCGAACACAAGGCCGACAACCGCCACTCTGGAACAGAGAGGTTCCCATGTCCAGGCCCGCGTTCTGGCAATGCTTCCGTCGTCCGCCCCCGAATGTTGCTCTGGACAGGCCCTCCTTTCTTTGGCATAGCGTCTCCCTCTCACAGAACACATCGAATACAGGCGTCGGCCGAGCGACCGGCGGGGGCGATGGGGCGCTCCTGGCGGGCGGCCGACCGACCCGAATGGGGGAAAGGGGCCATGCGCACGCTGAAAATCGGGGGGAGCGCCGCCGTGCTGCTGCTGGGCCTGATGGGGGGCGCCGCCGTGGCGCAGTCGCCCGGCAGCAACAAGCACAACGGCGCCACGTTCGGGTCCGACTGGTGGCACAACTTGTTCGGCGGCAAGGCCAAGGCGGACGACCTGAAATCGGAGCCGCTGCCTGGGGAGAAAACCGCCGAGGCGGCCGAGGCGCCCGTCGCGGCCCCTCGGCCGCCGAGCGCCGGCAAGGCCGCCGACTTCAAGCGCTTCAAGAACGCCTTCGAGCGCCGCGCCGAGGTCTGCGACAAGTTGCGCGACGTCGCCCGCGAAAAGAACGACCCCAAGATGGAAGAGGAGGCCCAGCGCCTCTACGACCAGGCCTGCGAGGTCTACAAGCAACAGACGAGCCGGTTGCTCGGCGCCGGCGAACTGGAAGAAGGCGCGACGCCGGCGACGGCCACGCTGTCGGGGCAGGGGCGCACCGTCGGGGGAGCGGCCGCGCGGACGGCGAGCGTACGGGAGGACAAGCGATGAAGCGGATCGGTTGGCTCGTTCTATTGCTCGCCAGCGCCGGCCCGGGCTGTATCGGCCTGAAACAGCTCGGCGAGCGAAAGGAAGAGGTCGTGGAACCACCGCCGCCGCCTCCGGCGCGCCCGGGGGTCGCGCCGGAAGACGTCAACGAGGCGAACTATGCGGCCAAGGCCGAGGAGTTGGAGAAGGAGTTGCGCCGCGAGGGCGGTCACGTGCCGGGGCCGCTCGAGCCGAGAGACACCAAGCGCTGACAAGGGGAAGGGGGGGCGTGTTTTGGGAGGGCGAGGCTCGGCGGGGGCCTCGTCCTCTCGGTTTCACTCCTCCTTGGCCCCCAGCAACTTCCGCAGCCGCGCCGCCTCCGCGTCTTTCTTCTGCGACTTCAGGGCCGCGAAGAGCGTGGCGCGCGCCTCGGCGCTGCGAATGTCGATCTCCAGCGCCTGCCGGGCGTACTTCTCCGCCTCGGCGTGCCGGCCCGCCTCTTGGAGCAGCCGCGCCAGCCGTTCGCGCCGGTCGAAGTCGTCGGCGTCGGTCGGCACCAGGGCGATCAGCACCTCGATCTGCTTTTCCTTCTCGCCCGCCTGCGCGTAGGTGCGCGCCAGCTGCGCCAGCCATTCGCTCTCGAAAGGCTGGGCCTTGCGACCTTGCTCGAAGACGCCGGCCGCCTTCTCGAGGTCCTTGGCGTCGTAGTAGAGCTTCCCCAGCGCCTTGAGCACCCGCGGGTCGGGCTCGGCCTTGTCTCGGGCGTTCTCCAGCAACTTCCGCGCGGCCTTGACGTTCCCTGCCAGGCGCTCCAGTCGGGCGAGCACCACCGACGCCGTCGGGTGCTTCGCCTTCTTTTCCAGCGCCTTCTCCGCCAGGGCACGAGCCTCCACGCGGTCGCTCGACACCAGCCGCAGGGCCAGTTCGGCGCCCACGTCCGGGTCTTCGTCCTTCTTGTGTTCCGCGCGCAACTGGGCCACGGTTCGCTTGTCGGCCTTCTTCTTGCCCACGAGCGGCTTGATGACCTCCTTGAGATATTCGCGGTAGCCTTTCTCGAAGGTCGCCTTGTCTACCTTGTTGCAGGCCCGCGCCAGGGCCGACGGCGTGTCGAGCCCCTCGGCGTAGGCGGCGAGCATCTTGCCGATGGCCTCGGCCCCGTGCTCCTTGCGCACGTACTGGACGTAGAGGTGGGCCTGGCAGTAGGCGAGCTGCCATTCGAGCGGGCCACGCGGGCGGATGAAGCCGAGGTCGATCGTGTCGAGGTTGAGCAGGCCCTTGCCGGTCGGCACGCGCTCGACGAGCAGGTCGTTCCAGGTGCCAGGGCGCGGGAAGCCCTCCTGATCGACGGCGAGCCCCTCGGTGAACCAGTGCGGGACGAGGAAGTGAGTCTGCTCCAGATTGAACACGTGAACGAGCTCGTGGCGGACGACGCGGGCCCAGTTGAACGGCTTGCGGATGCCCTTGCCGTTGGGCGACACCATGGTCACCACCTTGCCCGTGCAGGCGCCGATGGTGTGCAGGTCGGGGAGGGCGACGGTACGGCCACTGAACATCTCGTGGTTGTTGAAGACCTCGATGAGGATCGGGCCCTTGGGGCGATAGTCGAACTTCTTGGCGAGGTCGGCGTAGACCTCTTCGAGATAGGCCCCCATGTAGTTGGCCAGCGCCTCGTCCCGGGCGGGGTCGTAGCGGAGGTGGAAGTGGGCCGTCTCGAGCGTCTTATAGTTGGCGAGGTGCTTGAGCACCTTGCGCATGTTGGCGACGCGCACGTTGAACTTGTCGGCGGCGAAGCCCTTGTCGAAGAGGGGCGCTGCCTCCTTCTCCTTGCCCAGCCGCATGTAGAGCAGGCCCAGGGCGTTGAGCGGGCCCGACAGGTTGGGGCGCAACTTCGCCGCCCGCTCGTAGTACTTCTCCGCCTGGTTGTAGCGCCGGCGGTCCTCGAGGCGCTCGGCCAGCTCGAAGAAATACGTGGCCGGCCTGGCGTTGCGCTTCTCGACCTCTTTGGTGATCGCGTCCAGCTCGTCGCCCTTCTTCTGGAGGGAATAGCAGGCGGCGACCCGGGCCAGGGTGCGCTCGTCGCGCGGGTTGACGTCGCGGGCGCGTTTGAGCTCCTTGAGGGCGCCGGCGACGTTGCCGCCGGCGAGGTGGACGTCGGCGCGCAGGCGGAGCGCCTCGGGGAGGTTGGGGTTGAACTTGAGGGCCCGCTCGGCGAAGTTCTCGGCGTCCTTGATCTCGAAGCGCATCAGGGCGGCGACCCCCTTGGCCGTCAGCACCTCCGACGCGCTAGGGTTGATGGTCAGGGCCTTGTCGAAGGCGGCGAGGGCCTCGCCGCGGTTGTACTTCTCCAGGAGCAACAGCCCGGCCTGCCACTCGGCCGGCCAGAAGGCCTTGTCGCCCTTGATGGCGTCGCCGTAGAGGTCGTCGAGGATGGTGCGGAACTCGTCGGAGAGGTTGTTCCAGCGGGCGTTCTCCGCGCTGGCCTGCCCGACGATGAGCAGTTCCTCGGGGTCTTTCACCTCCTTCGGCGTGTCCACCCGGTTGCTGTAGGCGCGGACGATCCGTCGAAACTCGGCGTCGGCCTGCTTGACGTCGCCCCGGTCGCGATAGACCTGCCCGCGCACCCAGCGCGCCCCGAAGTGTTCCGGCTCGGAAGCGAGGGCAGAATCGGCGGCCTTCTCCGCCTCCTCCCACTTGCCGCGCAGGTAGAGCACCTCCGCCTTGCGGGCGAGCAGGGGGGCGTTCTTGGGCAGGGCCTTGAGGGCGGTCTCCACGACGGCGAGGGCCTTGTCGTATTCGCCCCGGCCCTGGAGGGCGCGGCTAAGGCCAACGGTGGCGGGGGAGCGCAGCTTGGCCGTCTTGGCGATTTCCTCGTAGTTCGCCTCGGCCTCCTCGTAGTTGCCTTTGAGCCAGCGCTCGCGGGCCTCCTTGAGGGTGGGCGGCGCGGCGACGAGAGGGGCGAGGCCGCAGAGGATGAGCAAACAGGCGCTGAGTTGCTTGGTCATGGCCGGCGTTCCCAGACGAGGAGGAGACAACGGAGGTTACCTTAGTTGGCAGGGGGGCAAAACGCAAGGAAGCGCAGGCGACCGCCCCTCGGCGGCGAGCGCTCCGCCCATAGAATCTCCCCCACACGGGGCGCCATTTCATCGCCCTTCTTATTTGTCGTTTCGCGGAGAGCCATCGCATGAGCAGTCGGCCCCTTGTCGTCGTCACCGATCATCTTGCCGAGGCCGGCGTCGAGCGCGACGTGCTCGATCCCGTCGCCGACGTGCGCCTCCTCCAGACCACCGACGAGCGTTACGTCGCCAGCGCCGGGGCCGATGCCGACGTGCTGCTCGTCTTCCACGACATCCGCCTGACCGAGGTCGCGCTCGCCGCCCTGGGGCGCTGCAAGGCGATCGTCCGCTGCGGCGTCGGCTACGACAACGTCGATCTCCAGGGGGCGGGCCGGCGGGGCATCGTGGTGTGCAACGTCCCCGATTACGGCACGGAGGAGGTCGCCGATCACGCCCTCATGCTTCTCCTGGCGATCGCGCGAAGGCTGCTCCCCTCCGACGCCGCCATCCGATCCGGCAAGTGGGAGGTGACGTCGGCGTTCGGAGCGCCGCGGCTGCGCGGGCGGACGCTGGGCATCGTGGGCTGTGGCCGGATCGGCACGGCGATGGCGCTGCGGGCCAAGGCGCTGGGGATGCGGGTCGTCTTTTACGACCCCTACCTGCCCGACGGCGTGGACAAGGCGCTCGGCATCGAGCGAGCGACGACGCTGGGCGAGCTGTTGCCGCGCGCCGAGTTCCTGAGCCTCCATTGTCCCCTGACGCGCGAGACGAACCATTTGCTGAACGAGGAGGCGCTCGCGCAACTCCCGCGCGGCGCCTACGTCATCAACACGGCGCGGGGGGGCTGCGTGAACCTGCGGGCGCTGGCCGAGGCGCTCGAGTCGGGCCAGGTGGCCTGGGCCGCCCTCGACGTGGTCGAGCGCGAGCCGCTCGACGAGGACCGCATCCGCCACCATCCGCGCGTGGTGCTGACCCCCCACGTCGCGTTCTACTCGGTGGAGGGGCTCAACGAGATGCGCAGCAAGGGCGCGTGGGAGGCCCGCCGCGTTCTCCAGAGGGAGCCCGTGCGCAACCCGGTCAACCTGCCCTGGCTCACCGATGCGCGGGCGGTGGTGCGGCGCTGAGCCGGAAGGGGAGCTCGCGCAGTACCTCCTCGCCGTTGGCGTAGCGCAGCCGCAGGCGCACGGCCCAGCGGAGCTCGAAAGATGCGAGCCGCCGGCTTTATGCCGGCGGGGATAAACCCCGCCGCTCGCTGGCTTCTCCCCTGCGGGACGCGGTAGCTCGTGCCGCGCCGCCGCAGCGATCTTGGAGACGAGGACATTGTACCTGGCCGGGGGCCAGGCCGGGCCCCGTTCTATCCATTCGTCCGCCGGGACGTTACACTCCCTGACAGGGCCTCGCGGCGCACGCGCACTTCGTGCCGCGGCGAGCGATGACAAGATGATCGTGCTGCGAGACGTGCGCCCGGAGGAGTGAGCGCGGGTTGTGGGCGGGCGCGAACAGGCCGTGAGCGGGCAAGGGAAGCAAAGCGTCGATGCCTCGACCTTTCAACCAGGAGAAGACGTGCGTCGAATCATGCAGGTGCTGGCGGTGTTGGTCTTGCCGTGGGTCGACGGGTTGCGGCCGAGCGGGGGGACGGCCGCGGCGGCGGACGAACCGAAGTCTCCCGCCTTGCTGGCCCCTCGCAATCGGATGATGCACGACAAAGGGGTGACCTCCGTGTCGTTCAGCCCGGACGGCAAGACGCTCGCCTCGGGGGGCGGGGACAAGACGATCAAGCTCTGGGACGTGACAACGGGCAAGGAGCGCGCCACCTTCAAAGGGCACACGGACGGGGTGTGGTCCGTGGCATTCAGCCCGGACGGCAAGACGCTCGCCTCGGGCAGCCAGGACACGACGATCAGGCTCTGGGACGCGCGGACGGGCAAGGATCGCGCCTCCCTCACGGGACACACGAGTTGGGTGTTCTCCGTGGAGTTCAGTCCAGACGGCAAGACGCTGGCCTCGGGGAGCGTGGACGAAACGATCAAGCTCTGGGACGTAATGACGCGCAAGGAGCGCGCCTCCCTCAACAGCCACATCGCTGCTGTGGTCTCCTTGGCGTACAGCCCGGATGGGAAGACGCTGGCCTCGGGGAGCAGAGACAAAACGATCAAGTTTTGGGACGCGAAGACCGGCAAGGAGACCGCCTCCCTCAAGGGGCACACAGACGCTGTGATTTCGGTGGCTTTCAGCCCGGACGGCAAGACGCTCGCCTCGGGGAGCGCGGACAGGACGATCAAGCTGTGGGACGTGCGAACGGGCAAGGAGCGCGCCTCCCTCAAGGGCCATGACGACATTGTTTCCTCCGTTACGCACAGCCGGGACGGCAAGACGCTGGCCTCGGGGTGCAATGACGGGACAATCAAACTGTGGGACGTGAAGACCGGCAAGGAACGTGCCTCCTTCGACGGAGATACGAACTCGGTGTCCTGCGTGGCGTACAGCCCTGACGGCAAGGCACTGGCATCAGGGGGCGACGACAAGACGATCATCCTGTGGGACGTGAAGAGCGGCAAGTGAGCCAACCTCACCAGTCCTTTTCCTGGAGCGAGATTCATGCGCCTTACCTTCGGCTTCCCCCTGCTCCTCGCCGCCCTCGCCCCCACCCCCGCGCGGGCCGCTCCCGCCAAACCCAACCTCATCGTCATTCTCGCCGACGACCTCGGCTGGGGCGACGTGGGCTTCAATGGCCGGACCGAATGGCGCACCCCCCACCTCGACAAGCTGGCCACTCAGGGCACCGTCTTCTCCCGCTGGTACACGGCCGCCGTGGTATGTGCCCCCAGCCGGGCGGCGCTGATGACGGGCAAGTACGGCATCCACAACGGCGTCAGCGCCAACAACGCCGACCTGCCGGCCTCCGAGGTCACGTTGGCGGCGGCGCTCAAGAAGCACGGCTACGCCACGTCGCTATCGGGCAAGTGGCACCACGGCCGACCGCGGCCCGGCCTGGCGACGTATCGGCACCCGCTCGACCTCGGCTTCGACGAGTTCTTCGGCTTCACCAACGCCGTCCACGCCTGGGAGCACTTCCCCAAACAGCTCTGGCATGGCCGGGAGCTGAAGCCGGTGCGCGGCTACGCCGACACGCTCTTCACCGACCGCGCCATCGACTTTGTCGCGCGCAACAAGAGCAGGCCGTTCTTCCTCTATTTGGCCTTCACGGCGCCCCATCTCCACGTGGAGGCGCCCCCGGAAGACGTGGCGGAGTACCGGGGCAAGTTCAAGGAGAAAGGCCCCAAGGTGCCCATCAACGCCACCTACGCGGCGATGGTGTCGCGCCTGGACAAGGAGGTCGGCCGGCTGATGAAGCAGCTCGACGACCTCGGGCTGGCCGAGAACACGCTCGTCGTCTTTTCCAGCGATCACGGGGCCACCTTCGAGGCCGGGAACAAGGGCGCCTCGGCCTTCCACGACAGCAACCGCCCCTTCCGCGGCCAGAAGCGCACCCTGTGGGAAGGCGGCATCCGCGTTCCGGGGGTGGTGCGCTGGCCGGGCAAGGTGCCCGCGAAAAGAACGTCGGCCGAGGTCGTTCAGATGACCGACGTCTTTCCGACGTTCCTCGCCGCCGCCGGGGCCCGTCCCGAGGCGGCGTGGAAGGTCGATGGCAAGGACCTCCTCGCCGTCTGGCGGGGCAAGGCGCGAGCCCCGGAGCGCACCCTGTTCTGGGAGTGGCGCTCGGAGGGCACGCAGCAGGTGGCGGCGATGCGCGGCGACTTGAAACTGGTCGTCACCGGCAACAACCCGCCCGAGCTGTTCGACGTGAAGACCGACCCGGGCGAGCGGCGCTCGCGGACCGCCGAGTACCCGGCGCTGGTGGCGCAACTTCGCAAGGAGATGGCCGCGTGGTTGGCGACGGAAACGGAAGCGTCGAAGGGGGGGAGGGGCCCGGCGAAGAAGAAATGAACACCGACGAAGCCTTCCTGGAGGACGTCATCGAACACCCGGACGACGACGCGCCGCGACTGATCTACGCCGACTGGCTCGAAGATCACGGCCAGCCCGAGCGCGCCGAACTGATCCGGGTGCAGTGCGAGCTGGCGCGCTTGCCGGAGGACGATCCGGAGGGCGACGAGTTGGAGGTGCGCGCCAAGCGCCTGTTGCTCGCGCATGGGAAGGAATGGGCGGGGCCGCTGGCGGAGATGGTCCTGGGCTGGGACTTTCGGCGGGGCTTCGTGGAGCGCGTGGAGATGCGGGCGCCGGCGTTCCTGGCCAAGGGGGGCCGGGCGTTCGAGGTCGCGCCGGTCCGGCACCTCTCCATCACGGGCCGGTTCGAGGACGACGTGTTGCGCGAGGTCGTTGGCATGCCTTGCCTGGCTCGCCTGACGAGCCTCGACCTGGAGGCGCCGCGGGTCAATCCGAACGGGGTGCATTTCCTTGCGTTGTCCCCCCACCTCGCGGGCCTGCGCGAGCTGACCCTCCGCTCGTGCCACGTCGGCACGTTCGGCACCCGAACGCTGGTCAATTCTCCCCACATCACGGGGCTGGACGTGCTGCGCTTGCACAATCGGGCCTTGCATCCGGTGGAGCTGTCGATCCTGCTGGAAGGGACCAGCCTGGATCGACTCACGGCCCTCGACCTCGCTCATTGCGGCCTGCGCGTCGGAGGGGCCCGCGCTTTGGCCGACGCCGACCGGCCCCCTGCGCTGATCGACCTCCGGTTGCCCTTCAACTCCATCGGAGGGGCCGGCGCCGTCGCCCTCGCCCAAGGGAGGCTGCTGCCCCGCTTGCGCCGGCTCGCTGTCGGCGCCAACAGCATCTCGGGCGGCCCCCTGTCCGAGCTCGTGTCTTCCCCCGGGCTGGCCGGGCTCAGCCGGCTCGACCTGACCAACAGCAAGTTGCGCGTGGAGGGAGCGCGGGCGCTGGCGGGCTCGCCGCACCTGACCAACCTCACCCACCTGGGCGCGTCGATGACCTTCCTGCACGACCGAGGTGTCGTCGCCTTTGCCGAGGGCACCGGGCTGACCGGGCTGACGCACCTGGACCTCACGAACAACCACATCCAGGACGTCGGGGCGCGGGCCTTGCTCGATTCGCCGCACTTTCCGCGCTTGCGCGTGGTGAACCTGCGCGAGAACCAACTCAGCCTCAAAGTGAAGGCGGCGTGGCGGAAGCGGTTGGGGAAGGGCTTTCGGTGCTGAGGGCGGGGAGGGGGCAGCGGTCGCCGTCGGGGGCGGGGTTTGCGGGGAAGAGTGGGTGGTGGTCGTGGTCGGGCGGCGCGGGGGGTGGGCGCCGGTCGGGGTCGAGCGGGCCGGGAGGGAGGTGCAGGTTGTCGTCGGGCGGCCGGGGGCCGGCGAAGAGTGAGTGCCGGTCGTGGTCCGGCGGGCGGGGAGGTGGGTGCCGGTCCTCGTCAGGCCCCTGGGCCCCGCCTGCGATCGTCCGGGAAGGTGAAGCCAAACCAGGGCTTCACCCGGGGGCCCTGACCGCGGCCTGCGTGCTTCTCGCGGACGCAACCCGGGGAAGGAGCAGAGCGTTGGGGCCCCGCACAGGGTGAACCGCTGCGCTCAACCCTGGCCCGTGGCACGAGCAGCGCCCTCCCGATAGATTTGCCGCACTCTCAACGGCGGGGGCGCCGGCGAGGCCCCTCTTGCTTGTCGTCTCGCGCGAAACCACAAGCAAGAAGCAGGGCCCCAAGCGCGGGCTGGTTGGCCCGCCCGCGCGCCCCTACAATGCGCCTTCTATGAAAGTCCTTGCGATCGTCGCGCGCGGCCTTCAGGCGGGGGCGTTGGGCTGCTACGGCAACCGCTGGGCGCAGGCCCCCGCCCTCGACGCCCTGGCCGCCACCGGCGCCCTGTTTGACCAGCACTTCGCCGACTGTGCGGACGCCGAGGGCGCGCGCCGCGCCTGGCGCACTGGCTGCTACGACCTTCCGCAACCGGGACAGCCCCCTCTCTCCTTCCAGCCGCCCGACCTGCTGCGCGCCCTCGCCAACCGCGCCTTCACGCACCTCATCGTCGATGCCAGCCGACCCGCCCCCGCCCAATTCGAGGAAGGCTGGGACGTGGTGGAGCGCATGGGCCCCGACGAAGGGCCGGCCCTGGAGGCCACCCTGGAAGCGGCCCTGGCGGCCCTGGAGGAACTGGCCGAGCGCGACGACTGGCTGCTGTGGGTGGACCTGGGGACGGCCCTGCCACCCTGGGACGTTCCCGAGGAGTTTCTCGCGATTCCCGAGCCGGAAGCGGAGGAAGAGGACGAAGAGGAAGAGGCTCTCGAAGCAGAAGACGAAGCAGCGGGCGAAGAAGGCGCCCTCAACGAGGGCGACGAGGAAGAAGCGCCCATCGTTCCCCTGACCGACGTCGCCGAGGGCCCCCTCGCGCCCGAGGACGATGCGCGCTACCTGCAAATCCAGGCCGGCTACGGCGCCGCGGTCAGCTACCTCGACGCGGGAATCGGGCAACTGCTGGAGGCACTGGAGGAGCAAGAAGACGTGGTTGTGATGTTCACCGCCGACCGCGGGCTGGCCCTGGGCGAGCACGGCGCGGTGGGCGGCGCGGGCGCCGGGCCGCACGAGGAGGTGATACACCTGCCGCTGCTGGTGCGCCTGCCGGGCGTCGAGCCGGGCTTGCGCCTGGCCTTCCCGACGCAGAACGTGGACCTGGCGCCGACCCTCGCCGAGCTCTTTGGAGGGGCCCTCGCCGGGGCGCACGGGCACAGCCTGCTGCCGCTGTTGCGCGGCGAAGGGGCCTGGCCGCGGGCCTACGCCTGCGCGGGGCTGCAAGTGGGCGACGACGTGGAATGGGCCCTGCGCGCCCCCGAATGGGCGCTGTTGCTCCCGGTCCAGAAGTCCCTCGAAGACCAACGTGGGCCCCGGTTGTACGTGAAGCCCGACGACCGCTGGGAGGTCAACGACGTCGCGCAACATCACCTCGAGCGCGTCGAGCAACTGGAGAAGGTGCTGCGCGGCTTCGCGAGCGCAACGGCGCGGCCAGGGCCGGTGCAGGCGCCGGGCCTGGCGGGCGAGGCATCCCCTCCCGTTTAGTTCTTCTCGGGACACGAGGAAGGGAGAGCGCCAGGCTCAGGCTCCTGGAACGACGAACGCTTCCTCTCGCTCTTGCAACCGCCAGGCGGCGTAGGCCGCGATTGCACGGCTTCCCCCCACGACGGCGGGGGTGTGGGCGATTCGAGGAACCTGCACAAGACACCTCCTTGCCGGCTCAGTCCGGGATGTGCTCTCGTTTGGTGCAGACGCAGCTCTTTTGCTGGTCGTTCCAGAAAAGAGCTGCGTCCCCTTTTTCGCTACAGCTCCTCGGCCAAGGCCTGCTCCAACTCCAGAAGCAGCGACTCGCTGCGTCGCTCTGGCCGCAGTCCTGGCCAGTTCGGACACAACCGCTGCACCAACTCCCAACCCCGGCGGCTCTTCTCGTCCGGCATTCCGCGGATCAACGAATCGCGGTAAAGCAACGGCTCCCAGTAGGCCAGACACCCTTTGGCGCGGCAATGGGCAACGAACTCCAGGTAGCCCTCGTCGTGCCAGAGGAACATGCCGCTCAGCAACTCCAGGCTCCGCACGGCGGCCGGATCGAACCGAGCCTCGCGCAGAGCAGCGAGCGCCTCTTCGGGGAAGTACGGCTCTGCCATGAGTTCGGCCCCGCTCAGTCTGACTTTGTTGAGGTAGTCGCTACCAGAGGCCCCCGCGCGCAAAGCAACCCACCACGCCCCCAGGACGTGGTGGGTTGCCTCGATCATCCTTACTTCTTCACTTCGAACTCCGCGTCGATCACGTCCTCCTTGCCGCCGCCACCGCCCGCCGCGCCCGCTGCGCCGTCGGGGCCCGGACCGGGCTGGTGCCCGTCGGCCCCCGCCGTCGCGTACCGCGCCAGCGCCTGCGCCGCCGCCTTGAGGTCGCTGACCGCCTGCTGGATCGCCGCCGCGTCCTCGCCGCGCGCCGCCGTGCGCACGCGCTCGATCGCCGACTGCACAGCCGTCTTGTCATCGGCGCTGACCTTGCTCTCGTGCTCCTTGAGCAACTTCTCCACCTGGTACGAGGCGTTGTCGGCCTCGTTCCGGGCCGCGATCAGTTCCAGCTTGCGCTTGTCCTCCGAGGCGTGGGCCTCTGCCTCCTTGCGCATCCGCTCGACCTCGGAAGGCGACAGACCGCTCGAGCCCTTGATCTCGATCTTCGCCTCCTTGCCCGTGTCCTTGTCCTTCGCCTTGACCTGCAAGACGCCGTTCTTGTCCAGCGAGAACGTCACCTCGACCTGCGGCTGGCCGCGCGGCGCCGGCCGAATCCCCTCCAGGTTGAACTCGCCCAGCAGCCGATTGCTCGGGCTCCGCGCGATCTCGCTCTCGCCCTGGAACACACTGATCGTCACCGCCGTCTGGTTGTCGGCCGCCGTCGAGAAGACCTCCGTCTTGTCGGTCGGGATCGAACTGTTCCGTTCGATCAGCCGCGTCAGGCGCCCGCCCAGGGTCTCGAGGCCCATCGACAGTGGCGTCACGTCCACCAGCAGCATTTCCGACTTGCTGCCCAGGAGCAGCTGCGCCCCCTGGATCGCCGCCCCGATGGCCACCACCTCGTCGGGGTTGACGCCGCGGTGCCCTTCCTTGCCGAAGATGTCTTGCACCAGCCACTGGACCTTCGGCATGCGGGTCATCCCGCCCACCATCACGATCTCGTCGATGTCCGATGGCTTCACCTTGGCGTCCGACATCGCCTGCAACACGGGCTTGCGGCACTTCTCGATCAGCGGATCGACCAGCTGCTCGAACTTCGAGCGCGTCAACGCCATCTGGAGGTGCTTGGGCCCGGTCGCGTCGGCCGTGATGAACGGCAGGTTGACGTCGGTCGTCGCCTGCTGCGACAGGTCCTTCTTGGCTCGCTCGGCGGCCTCCTTGAGGCGCTGGAGCGCCATCTGGTCCTTGCGCAGGTCGATGCCGTGCTCTTTCTTGAACTCCTCGGCGATGTGGTCGATCAACAACTGGTCGAAGTCGTCGCCGCCCAGGTGCGTGTCGCCGTTGGTCGATTCGACCTTGAACACGCCCTCGCCGACGTCGAGGATCGAGATGTCGAACGTCCCACCGCCGAGGTCGAAGACGGCGATCTTCTCGCTCTTCTTCTTGTCGAGCCCATAGGCCAGGGAGGCCGCCGTCGGCTCGTTGATGATGCGCATCCGCTGCCGGCTCTTCTTGCCGGTGCCGGGGTCTTCGATCTCCCACTCGGTGTCGAAGCCGGCCACCTGCGCCGCCTCCAGCGTCGCCTGGCGCTGGGCGTCGTTGAAGTAGGCCGGCACCGTGATGACCGCCTTGCTGACGCGGTGCCCCAAGTAGGCCTCGGCTGCCTCCTTGAGCTTGCGCAGGATCATCGCGGAGATCTCGGGCGGGGTGAACGCCTTGCCGTCGATCTCCACCTTGACCGGGTCGTCGGGGCCGCCCACGATCTTGTACGGCACCAGCTTCTCCTCGCCGCCCACCTCCTTGTGCCGGCGACCCATGAAGCGCTTGATCGAGTAGACGGTTCGCCGGGGGTTGGTGACGGCCTGGCGCTTGGCCGGGTCGCCGACCAGCCGATCGCCCTTGTCGGTGAAGGCCACCACGCTGGGCGTCAATCGATTGCCTTCCTGGTTGGCGATGACTTTGACCTCGCTGCCTTCCATCACGGCCACGACGGAGTTCGTCGTGCCGAGGTCGATGCCGATGATTTTTTCCTCTGCCATTGTTCGCTCCTTTCAGATGGCCCCCGCTAATGGCGCTGGGCAAGGGGCCTGCTCGTTGGTCGCGCGGCTGACGGCTGAACTCGACACTATTCTACCGATTTCTCGCCAGCAGCGCGGTTAGGTTCTTGTCGCATTCCACAGACGGGATGAGCATTATTGTTAGCAAAGAGCATGCCAGGCACGTCGGGAGAGGTGATTTCGCTCAACCAACAGGGGAGCAAGGACTTGCGGGAGAGGGGGGGGCGGGCACGTGCGAGCGGCGCTGTCAAAATGACAGGCGCTCGAAAAAGGGCCACGGGAGGGGGGACAATCTGGCAGGACGGGCCGGCAGGCGGGCTGAACGGCCACGTCCCGCGCTTGACCGGCCGGGCTGGCCGCCGGAGAATGAGAGTGCCCAGAACCGGAGGGATGAACCATGACGCCCCTTACGCCCATCCAGCCGCCAGGGAGCGACGCGAGCTCGCCGCACTCTGCATGGCCCACCGGCAGTCTGCTGGGTAGGGCCCGCAAGGGAATCGCGGCCCCCGCCCCCGAGACGATCTCCGTTGGCGATCTCACGGTCGTCTACGGATCGGCGCTGCTCGATTCGCCGGAAATGGCGTTGTTGGCCCGGCGCGGCACGGTCGCGCTCGGCGACGTGCTCAACGGCCCGGGCCGCCCGGTGGAGGCTTACTGGGACGCGGCCCGGGACGGGTTTGCCGAGGCCTGGCTGGTGCTGCGCCTGGCCGAGCGCCACCCTTCCGGCGATGCCGACGCCCGAATCTGGGTGACCGGGGTGATTCGCCCGGATGAGGCCCGAGACGACTTGCGCCTGCTCACCCGGGTGAACCGGCTCTGGAGCGACCTGCTCCAGATGCGGATCGATTTGCTGTTCGAGCACAAGCCCGAGGCCAGCGGCGCGGCGGAAGAATGAGGTGCCCGCACCCACGAACACAGAGCGAGTGCGAGAACTCGAGGTGCAACTCGCGGCCCTCCGCGAGCAACTCGACGCGGTGCGTCGGAACGGCGTTCTTACCACCGCCAAGCAGGAGCATGACGGCGAGCGGTTGGCCGACCTGGAGCGCCACTTTGCCCTCCTCGATCACAAGGTGGAGGAGTTGCGGAAAGGCAAGGAGGAGTGGGGCCGCCGTGCCTGGGCCGTCGTCGGCCCCGTCCTCGGCGCCTTGATGGGCGTCGCCCTCGGCTACCTCCTGAAGCGCTGACCGGCGCCCCGTCTCCAGCCCTTTCTCGTCGAGCACGGTCCGCCAACTCCTACTCCCAGCGGGAAAAGACCTGCTCCCCGAAGCGATCCACCAATGCCTCGCGCTGCGGGGCGCGGAAGGCCCTGGCATCTCCCAGGATCAATTGCACCTCCGGTGAGAGGTGAGGCGAATCGAGCAAGGCCCGCGCCCCCTGGGGGTCGATGCGGTTCGACGTCAGGTTGATTCGCGCGAATCGCGCCGACGCCGGCGATGCGGCGAGCAGGAGGGCGCCCTCGTTGCCGACGTTCGGAATGACCTGCCTGCCGTCTCCCCTGCCGCTCGCGTCGAGATCGACCAGGCGGGCGAGGTGGGGCGATTCGACGAGCGCCTCCAGCCCCTCGGGGCCGATGCCGCCCTGGAGAACGTGGAGGCGGGTGAGCCGCGCCAGGTTCGGGGAGCGGGCCAGCGTGAGAATGGGCCTCACGCCGAGGTCGTGTGGCCTCGCCCCTGGAGGCGCCGAGTTGGACAGGTGAACTTCTCTGGGCAAAGCCAGTTGGGGGCAGTTGGCCACGCTCTCGGCCAGATGGGGAGTGAGCCCGCCCAGGCGCAGGAAAAAAACGGGGTGGTAGCGGAACAGCGCCTCGGCGTGTTCGAGAAAGGGCCCGATCGACGTCGCCACCTCTTCGACAAAGCCGCGCTCCATCTCCCAGAAGGACCAGTGCGCGCGCATCGGGCCCACCCACTCTTCCTTGTGGGCCTCGATCAGCGCGTTCTCGCGCCGCCGAACGCGCAGCCAGTCGTCGGTGCCCCGCTCCATCCCGGCCAGGGCGCAACTGGCGCGGATCAGTTCGGCGCACCCCAGGCGGTCGTTCTCCTCGAGCCAGTCGGCGAAGACAAGTCGGGGCGTGTCGTCGTCGGGGTTTTCCCGGATGTCCTGCACCAACCCTGCCTCCGGCGTCATGGCCCACCTCCCCCCCCCGGCTGCGCCTCCACCTTCGCCGGTCCCAGTTCCGTCAGCCCCTTCTCATCGAGCATGATCCGGCGGATCGCCGTCGCCCTCCCCGTACTCGCATCCACGTCCACGATCGCCCCGCCCAGGCGCGGGTCGCCCTCGGCCACGTCGAACGCCGACGGCACGAACGTGACGGTGGTCAGCAGCACCCGATCGACGCGCCGCCCCAGTACGCTATCGTAAGGGCCCGTCATGCCCACGTCGCTGATGAACGCGGTCCCGCCCGGCAAAACCTGCTCGTCGGCCGTCGGCACGTGCGTGTGGGTGCCGAGCACGGCGCTGACGCGGCCCTTGAGATAATGGCCGAGCAGGTACTTGTCGGCCGTCGCCTCGGCGTGAGCGTCGACCACGATGACGCGCACGCCGTCGCCGAGGGCGCCCAGCACGCGGTCGGCCGCACGGAAGGGGCAATCCACCGACCGCATGAACGTGCGCCCCAGCACCGAGAAGACGGCGACGGGCGTGCCGTCGGGCGCCACCATGCGTGCCGCCTCGAAGCCGGGCGCGTCGGGCGGGAAGTTGGCCGGCTTGCAGATGCGGTCGTCTTTCTGCATCGTGGGGATGATCTCGGCCTTCTTGTAGACGTGATCGCCCAGGGTAACGAGGTCCACGCCGGCATCGCGGAGCTTGCGGTAGAGCTTGGCCGTCAGGCCCGACCCGTTGGCGGCGTTCTCGGCGTTGGCGATGACGACGTCGAGCCCCTCGCGCTCGCGCAACAACGGCACCGCCCGGCGCACAAAGTTCACGCCGGGGCTCCCCACGATGTCGCCGATGAAGAGAAGACGCATGTTTCCCAACCACAGAGAAGCGAAGAGGAATTAGCCACAGATGAACACAGATGAACACGGATGAAAGAAAGAAGCAGAGAGGGCCGAGAAGCCCTTCGATCCTCCTTTCTCTGTGTTCATCTGTGTTCATCTGTGGCTATACTTCACGCGGCGATGAGTGACACATTCTCAAAGGTCTGGAAGTTGTGGGTGAGAAGGGTGTCCATAGCGGCCTTGTGCTTGGAAGGGAGATCGTTGAGGCACTGCTGGATAGCGGTGTGGAATTTGTCGTAGTT
>JBBSEZ010000189.1:0-17574 GCA_038239195.1 Gemmatales bacterium | reverse complement strand
GTGCCCTTGGGTAGTCACCTCCTTGGGTTTATCGACCCCGTTGGTTTTGCCAACGGACGTGGCCCGATACCCGGTTGCTGCCCATGCTGGCCAAAATACCCCATGCTGCCCACATTGCCTAGAATGGTGCGTACGCCCTGGGCCCAAACCCAGCAAGGATCGGAGGGGCCCCGCAACAGTAGACCGAGATGCTTGACCCATCACTCGCCCTGCCGGAACTATTCGCGCGAGTTCCACAACTCCGCCGCTTGCCCCGCGACCTCCGAGCGGTGCATGTCGTCGCGCAGCAGGTTGACGACAGTGATACCAAACTTCGCCCGGCGAATGGGGCCCAGTGCCACAGCCCACTCCTCGTAGGCGTCATGGACGTCGAGCAAAAGTACATCTAAGTTCTCTCCTTCGTGCAGCACTTCCTCCTGAATTGCCGCCTCCTGACCGGGCGCCAGCCCCGCCGAATACACGAAGCAGTATTCGAGGACGCCAGCCCGCTTCGCCTTGCTGACACCGTGGCGGACGTCGTCAAGGTTGATGGGGCGCTGCTTGCTTTCGTAGGCGCTGACAAGCAGCTTGTCCTGGCGAATTTCGATGTCGCCAGCAGTGTTGGCGAACTTGTCGGGGACGTTGGGAGGGTATACCCTCACGTCGAAACCTTCGTTGAGCAAGGCCACGAACGCTCCGACAACGGCAACCAAGTGCGTGCCGCCGTCCGAAGTTGCGAGGAACTGCTGAACGAAGTCCACCACTCGTCGGTACGACGTTTCAACCTGGCTGGTGGCGACCGGAAGGGTCTCTGACCGCTGCTTACTCAGCCGCAGGAGATGCACGAGCATGGCGAACGCGTTAGGAGCGGGGGCATTGTGGGCAAACTCCAGCGCCTGATGAACGGTGATAGCGACCCTCTTGTTCTTCAGCTGCGGGTTCGTTTGGTCGTGCTCTGGATGGCGGGCAGGTTTGTTGAGGTACGGCTCGTTGGACCGCCCCCAGAGATCGCCGTGGGCCTTCTCGAAATTGACCACTACATCATGACAGAGGCTCCTGGCGTCGAAAGAATGCTGGAGAGTGCTTGCCACTTGAAGCGCTCTCGGATGAACGCTCGGATTGACGCACTTGGCGAGAATTCCCGTGACGAGGATGTACTTGTAGGTCACGTCGGAAGCCAAGATGACGGTTTCGAGATGCGGGACGACGGCAGAGGGAGCGACGACGGTGAGATCGTCGATTTTTTCCCAGGCATCACCAAGGGCCTTTCTTGCTTGGGCGTGGTCAACAGATACCGACATGGGGTGAAATCTCCGACGTCAACTCTGACATGCGCGTTCACAAGGTTCCGATGCTACAGTCTCACTTGTTCTTGCAAACCCGCGAGTGAGTGGAACGAAACGAGCCCAGCCCCGCCCGCCACGCTGGTCTCCTCCCGCGGGCGCTCATGGCCGCGCCGGGCCCTCGGGCGCCGGCGCCAGCCGCAGCACGTAGACCGTGCCGTTCTCGTTGCCGGTGGCGAGGTGCCGGCCGTCCGGGGCGAAGGCGAGGGCGCCAATGCCGAACGGCAGGCCGCGCTCGCCGCGCTTCTCCCACGACGCCACGTCCCACCACGTCAGCCGCCCGCCGGCGACGGCCACGGCCAGCGTCTTGCCGTCGGGAGACAGCGCCAGGTCGGTGACGGCGGCGGACAGGCGAGCGAGGACCGGCCGCGCGGGGTGGGGCCGGGCGGGCTGCACGTCCCAGAGGCGCACGCTGCCGGCCCCGTCGGCCGAGATCAGGAGCTTCCCGTTGGGCGTGAAGGCAAGGCCCGCCAGCGCGGCCTTGTGCCCGCTCAGGGCGGAGCGCTGAATCCAGCCGTCGCCGGCCTCGCGCCACAGGCGCACCGCGCCGTCGGCCCCTCCCGCCGCCAGCACCTGGTCGCCCGGAGAGAAGGCCAGGGCCGTCACGGGCTGGGCGTTGGCCGCGAACCGCGCGAGGGCGCGTCGCTCGCCTGAAGGGGCCAGGTTCAGAACGGCGATTTCTCCCTTCCCATTGCCGAAGGCCAGGCGCCGGCCTCGGTGCGCCGACCAGACCAGCGACCCCACCTTCAGCCCGCTCCGCGCTCTCTCCACCGGGGGGCCCGCCTCCTCGCGCGTCAACTCCCACACCAGGACGTTTGGCCCGACCGAGGCGGCCATCAGGTTGGCCTCGGGCAAGCTCGCCACGCGAGGCTGCGTCGCCCCGGTGGTGAGCAGGACGGGCGCTTCGCCATTCTCCCCGGGCAGGCGCCAGCGGCGCACCGTACCGTCCGCGCTGCCCGTCGCCAGGCCGTCCTCGAGAAAGGCCACCCCCGTCACCGCTCGCACGTGCCCGATCAGCGGGCGACGCTCCTTCCAGCCCCCGGGCCCGTGGGCCCAGAAGCGCACGCTGTAGTCGCCGCCGCCCGACACCAGGCCCCGTCCGTCCGGCGAGAAGGCGATGCCGCTCGTTCCCCCGCGGTGCCCCTTCAAGACGGTCATCTCGACCAGCTCGGTCGCGCGCAGGTCGCGCCAGACGCGGACCTCGCCGTCGTCCCCCGCCGTCGCCAGCGCCAGGCCGTCGGGGGAAAACCCCAGGCCGTCCACGCGCCCGGCGTGGGCGCGGACCACCGCGCGCTGGCTCGCCTTGTCCTTGCCGACGTCCCACAGGCGGAGCGTGCCATCGCGACACCCCGTGGCCAGGGTGCCGTCCGCCGCGAAGGCCAGACAGCGGACGCCGCTCTCGTGGGGGATCGTCGCGGCATCGGCCCAGCCCTTGTCCGTCCGCCGGCGGAGCCGCACCGTGCGGTCCTCGCTGGCGCTGGCCAGCGTTTGCCCGTCGGGCGAGAACGCCACCTGCCTCACGTCGCTGAGGTGTCCTTTCAGGACGGCGATGGTTTCAGGGACGAAGCGCGAGAGCCCCCACAGCCGCACGGTCCGGTCCGCGCTCGCCGAGGCCAGAGTGCTCCCGTCGGGGCTGAACGCCACGCCCGTGACCTTGTCGGCGTGCCCGGTCAGGTCGGCGCGGCTCTTGAAGCCGGTGGCGGTCCGCTCCCACAGGTGCGTTCCGCCTTTCGTGTCGCCGAACGCCAGCAGCTTGCTCCGGCGGTCGAACGCCACGGCGTGTACGCCGCGGGCCCCCGAGAGGACGATGCGCTGCCGCTCGCGCCCCGTTTGCGCGTCCCAGAGGAAGATGGTCCCTCCGCAGTCGGCGCTGGCGGCCAGCGTGCCGTCCGGTGCCCAGGCGACGGCCATCACCTCGCCCCGAGGGCCGACGTGGCGCCCGCGGTGGTTGCCGAAAACCGCCACCAGTTCCGCCGGCTGCCAGGCGAAGCGCTCCTCGGCGGGGATCGCGCTTGCGCTCAGCCGATCGAGCGGCGGAAGTTGCGCGGGCACGGGCACCGGCTCGGGGCCCGGAGGAGGGGGAGGCCTTCGCGCCCCACTCAGGCCCCACGCCAGCGCTCCCGCGAGGGCCAGGACGGCGGCAGCCCCCCCGAACCACCAGCGGGCGCGGCGCGGCTCCGGGGCGAGCCTGGCGAGCGAGACAGCGGTCTCTTGCGGGGCCAGGGTCGCAATCGGGGCCTGCGGCACGGCCGGGGGTGGGACCAGGGCGGCCCCGACGCCCCGGGGAGGTGCTTCGGGCAACGCGGCCAGCGCCTGCGCCACCTCTCCGGGGACCTGGTAGCGGTCCTCGGGGCGCTTGGCCATCATCTTCCGCACGACGGCGCCGAGCGCCGCCGGCACGTCGGGGCGCACGTTCTCCAGGCGCGGCGGTTCCGTCGCAAGGTGGCAGGCGAGCTTCTTGCCCATCGAGAAGCCGGCGAACGGCGGGGCCCCGGCGAGCAGATGATACAGGGTACACCCGAGGCTGTAGACGTCGGCCCGGACGTCCACCGCGTTGGATTGCTCCACCTGCTCGGGGGCGATGTAGTCCGGCGTGCCCATGACCGCGCCGGTCTCGGTCAGGACGCTCTCGGCGCACTCCGGGCTCGGGACCGCGTTCAGCCGGGCGAGGCCGAGGTCGAGCACCTTGACCTGCCCGTCGGGGCCGAGCAGCAGGTTGGAAGGCTTGACGTCGCGGTGGACCAGCCCCTGCTCGTGGGCGTGCTGCAAGCCCAGCGCCGCCTGCCGGACGTACTCGCAGGCCCGCGCCACCGGCAGCGGCCCCTTCTCCTTGACGAGCCTGGCGAGGTCGGCCCCCTCGACGAATTCCATCGCGAGGTAATGCGTGCCGGCGGCCTCCTCGGCGTCGTAGGCGACCACCACGTTGGGATGGTTGAGTTGCGCCGCCGCCTGAATCTCGCGGCGAAACCGTCGCACGGCGTCGGGGCTGGCGAGGCGCTCCTTGCGGATGACCTTCAAGGCGACGATGCGCCCCAGCCGGGAGTGGCGCGCCTTGAACACGGAGCCCATGCCACCCTGCCCGACGCGCTCCAGCAACACGTAGGGCCCCAGGACCAGGTCGCCGCCTTTGCCCAGGAAGAGCTGGTTGGCCTGGTAGGCCGTCAGGGCGTCGCGACGGAGCAGCTCGCCGGCCAGCGCTTTGGCACCGAGGGCGCAGAGTTGGGGGTCGCCCAGCAGGCGGTCGAGCTCGGCGGGGGGCAGGACGCGGCTGTCCCGCAACGCCTCGAGCAGGTCGCGAGCGGTGGTGAGCGCGGTAGGCATGAACTAGCCTGGCGAGAGATGGGCCTTCGACCTGTTGGGGATTATAGGACGGGGGGCCCAGGACGCCACGGTATTCGCCGGCGCCTTGGCGAGCCGCCGGCATAAAGCCGGCGGCTCGCCGGAATCAAAACTTCCCGCGGCGAAACTTTGCCGGCAAGGCGGGGTTGAAGGATAGTGGCCCTCGATGCGCGACGGATGGAACGACGGTCGCCAACACGTCGCATCCTGCAAAGGCCTCGGAGAAGCTCTACCATGCATGGTTTCACCACAAGCAAGGCCCTGGGCGGGGCGCTCCTGGCCGGCCTGACCGCCCTGGTCGCCGGGGCCGATTCCGGCGCCGCCCCCGAGAAGAAGGCGACAGCTACCAAGCCCGCTCCCCGGCCGGCCGCGGGGACGTTGCCGGCCAACAGCAAGCTCGACGCCCTCGCCCTCGCCAAACACATCGACAAGGCGATCGAGGCGCGCGCCCGCGCCGAGAAGGTCACGCTCTCGCCCCGCGCCAGCGACGCCGAGTTCCTGCGCCGCGTCTACCTCGACGTCACCGGCCACGTTCCCAGCGCCGAAAAGGCGTCGGCCTTCCTTGCCAGCACCGATCCCAACAAGCGCCGCGCGCTCATCGACGAGCTGCTCGCCAGCAAGGACTACGGCAAGCGCCAGGCCGACCTCTGGCAGACGCTCATGCTGCCGCGCAACTCCGACAACGTCCGCATCCGGCAGTTCAACGTCCACCTCGTCCGCTGGCTCGAAACCAACTTCAACGAGAACAGGCCCTGGGACAAGATGGTCCACGAGGTGCTGACCACGTCGGGGGCGGTGGACAAGAAAGGCCCGGTGGTCTACTACCTGGCCAACGGCCCGAGCGTGGACAAGATCACCGACAGCGTCACCAAGCTCTTCCTCGGCGTGCAGCTCCAGTGCGCCCAGTGCCACAACCACCCCTTCACGTCCTGGAAGCAGGACGAATACTGGGCGATGGCCGCGTTCTTTACCAAGGTACGCCCCAACGGCAACCCCCGGATGGCGGCCAAGAAGGGCACCACGGTCGGCATCGGCGAAGGGCCGGCCGTCATCCGCAACAAGCGCATCCTCCCGGAGTCGGGCAAGATCTTGCCGCCCAAGTTCCTCCAGGGGGCACGGCCCGCGACCAAGGCCGGCGAGCCGTACCGTCCCCTCCTGGCCAACTGGCTGACGACCGCCGACAACCCGTTCTTCAGCAAGGCGATGGTCAACCGCACCTGGGCGCAGTTCTTCGGGCGCGGCATCGTGAGCCCCATCGACGACATGCACGAGGGCAATCCCGCCTCGCACCCGGAACTGCTCGCCGACCTGTCCCAGCAATTCGCCGCCTGCGGGTTCGACGTCAAATACCTGATTCGCGCCATCTGCAACAGCGAGGCGTATCAGCGCACCAGCAAGCCGGCCGGGAACAACGGCACCGCCGGCCCCGAGCTCTTCGCCCGCATGGGGGTGAAGGTGCTCACGCCCGAGCAGCTCTACGATTCGCTCACCGGCGTGCTCGGCGCCCCGCGCCAGGGCAAGAACCCGGGGATGAAGGGGATGGCCCGCTTCGGCCCAGTGACCCCGCGGCAGGTGTTCGTCAACTTCTTCCAGATCGAGGAAGGCGCCGACCCGCTGGAGTACCAGGCCGGCATCCCGCAGGTGCTGCGCCTGATGAACGGCCCCGCCTTCAACAACGCCGCGTCCCTCGCCAAGCTCCTCGAAGGGAGCAAGGGCTGGAAGGAATCGACCGAACGGCTCTACCTGGCCACGCTGTCGCGTCGCCCCACCGAGGCCGAGCTGGACCGCATCGGCGCCCACCTCCGCAAGAACGCCACCGAGCCCCGCAAGGCGCTGGCCGACGTGCTGTGGGCCCTCATCAACTGTAGCGAGTTTGCGTTGAACCATTAGGCGAACGGCAGGAGTTGGTTTGCCGTAGGACGGCTCTCCCGAGCCGTCCTACGGGTAGGCTTCTTCCTGCCGCTCGCCCTAACAAACGCCCCCGGGCCCGAAACCTTCTGAAATCACCGCCCCTGGAAAGGAACCTTCACCATGAGCTCCCTTGAACTGACCCGGCGCGACGCGCTCAAACTGGCGGCCGCGGGCGTGACGGGCGTGGGCCTGTCGGGCTGGCTGGGCACGCTGGCCGATCGCGTCGCCGCCGCCCCAGGCGCCAAGGCCGTCAAGCACAAGTCCTGCATCCTGCTGTGGATGGCGGGTGGGCCGAGCCACAAGGACACCTTCGACCTCAAGCCGGGCACCGCCAATAGCGGGCCCTACAAGGAGATCGCCACCAACGTCGCCGGCATCCAGATCAGCGAGCACTTCCCCAAGTTTGCCCGGCTGATGAACCACGCCGCCATCCTGCGGAGCATGAGCACCGGCGAAGGGGCGCACGCGCGGGCCGCCTACCACATGCACACCGGCTACAAGGAAGGCGTCGGCGGGATCTCCTACCCCAGCCTCGGGTCGATCGTCTCCAAGGAGCTCGGCCAGCCCGACTTCCCGGTGCCCAACTACGTCGCCATCGGCGGGCGCAGTTACGGCTCCGGCTTCCTCGGGCCGCGCCACCAGCCGCTGAGCGTCGTCGCCCCGGCGCGCGGCGTCGAGAACCTGCGCTCGTTCGTCGGCGCCGGTCAGTTCGAGGGCCGCGTTGGGCTGCTGGAGGAGCTGGAGAAGTCGTTCTACCACGACTACCGCTCCGACGCCGCCCGGGCCCACCACACGACCTATCAGCGCGCCGTGACGCTGATGAAGTCGAGGCAGGCCAAGGCGTTCGACCTGTCGCTGGAGCCGGCCGCCGCGAAGGCGCCCTACGGCACCGGCCGCTTCGCCGAGGGCTGCCTGCTGGCGCGCCGGCTGGTCGAGACGGGCGTGCCGTTCGTCGAGGTCGCGCTCGGCGGGTGGGACACGCACCAGAACAACTTCGACCGCGTGAAGGACCTGTCGGCCCAGGTCGATCCGGCCATGTCGGCGCTCATCAACGACCTGAAGTCCCGCGGCCTGCTCGACAGCACGCTGGTGATCTGGATGGGCGAGTTCGGCCGCACGCCGCGCATCAACCAGCGCGGGGCCAAGCCCGGCCGCGATCACTACCCGCGCGCCTGGAGCACGGTGATGGTCGGCGGCGGGATCAAGGGCGGGCAGGTGGTCGGCAAGACCGACCGCGAGGGGGCGGCCGTGACCGAACGGCCGATCTCGGCGCTCGACTTCATGGCCACGGTCTGCTCCACGCTCGGCATCAATGCGAGCAAGCAGAACAACACGCCGAACGGCCGGCCCATCCGCATCGTCGACAAGGGCGCCAAGCCGATTACGCAGCTCCTGTGAGACTGGACGAGATCGCGAAACGGCAAGCAAGAGGGCCCCTCTTGCTTGCCGTTTCGCGATCCCCGAACGCGCTCACTCGTACCGCACGTCGTCGAGGTAGATCACGATCGGCGCCCCCGAGCTCGCCATCGTGCAGACAAACCCGGTCTTGATTCTCGTCAAGTCCTTCTTGCCCAGGTCGATGGTGAACTGCTGCCAGCGCGTCGTCAGCTTGACCTTGTCGAGCTTGCCCTTGGCGCTGTCGGGAAACTTCTTGTCGCGCCCGAGGATGCCCAGCTCGAAGCCGACCTCTTCCCCGCCCTTGTCGCCGCGCGCCCAGAACGTGAGGCGCTTCGCCCCCGTCAGGTCCCAGCCGCCCGGCTTGTCGCCCCAGTCGTTGGGCGGGCTCTGCCAGACGACGCCCGCCCAGCCGTCTTTCGCCTGATACTCCAGGCGAATGCACGTCTTGCCCGCGTGGGGATTGTCCTCGCAGCTCTCGTTCATCTTGAGCGCCTTGGTGTTGCCCATCCACCCCGTCGGCACGTAGGCCGGGCTGGCGCGCCCGCCCTCGTCGTAGACGATCAGCGGCAACTTGGCCCGGCCGGCCTTTGGCGGCGTCACCGGCCCCTTGACGCGCAGCGGCAGGTTGGCGACGGCCGCGCCGCCGCTGTCGTCGCGAACGTAGGCGAACAGCCGATAGCCTCCCCCGTCCCTGGGCAGGCGTACCTCGGCCTCGGTGCGGCTCGCCTTGACGATGGCCTTGGGGTAGGTGGGCGGGACAGTCTCGGCGTCGCCGCCAACGCCGTAGGCCCACGCCTCGCGCTGGAGCACCCAGGTCACCTTGCCGGCGCCGGCCACGTCCAGCTTCGCCCGCACCGTCGCGCCCGGCTCGACCTCGTTGGGGCCGATCAGCTCGAGGCCGCGGATGGCGGGGCAGGGCCGGGCGGGGGCCTTGCCCGTCCACATCTCCGTCATCGCGTCCACCCCGCCGAGGCGCGAGCCGTCGGGCAGGAACAGCCCGAACCACGTCGCGGTCGCCTCCTGCTTGTGGCCCCAGTGGAAGACGTAGGAGCCCAGGCACAGGCCCTTGGCCCCGGCGACCGCCTGCTGATAGGTGCGGCGATACTGCTCCGCCTTTTCGGTGCTGCTGAGCTCGATGGGCGCATTCCAGGCCGTCTTCTTGCTCTCCCACGAGCCGGGCGGGCCGAACTCGGTGAGGACGTAGGGCCTGGTCCCGCCGGCGTCCTTGTAGCGCTTGGGGATGGAGGCGGCGCCGGCGTAACTGTTGATGCCGAGGACGTCCACGTCGGGACAGAGGCGGTGGACGTTCTTGACGCGGTCCCCGCCGACCTCGGCGACGATGGTCATGGTGGGGTGGTTGGGGTCGAGCTTCTTGGCCATGCTGGCGACGTTGTTGACGGCCGACCACACGGCGGCGTTGTCGCCCTTGCCGTAGCCCTCCATCTCGTTGCCGAGGGCCCACATCAGGACGGCGGGGTGGTCCTTGTAGCGCAGCACGATCTTGCGGGCGGCCTCGTACTGGGCCGCCACCTGGCTGGCATCGTTGTAGTTGAAGCCGTGCCGCTCGTGGCCCAGCCAGATGCCGACGGTCACGCTGAGGCCGAGCTTGTGGGCCTCGTCGAGCTGGGGCTGAAGGTTGTCGGCGCCCCAGGTGCGCAGCGAGTTGCCGCCGGCGGCGATCAGCGCCTTTTTGGGCCCGTCACCGCCGGCGCCCTTGATGAAGTAGGGCTTGCCGTCGCGCAGGAGCTGATGGCCGTCCTTGGTCTTCACGAGGCGCACGACCGAGGGCCGGGCGGGGGGCGCGTCGGCGCAGGCGTGCCCGGAGAGGGCGACGGCGGTCAGGAGGGCGGCGAGGGTGCGGGGGGTCATGGGGGAGGAGACCTTGGGACGCGGAGGGGCGAACAATCCTGGACGGGGGCAATCGATCGCGGGAGCGCGTTTCGGATAGACCGATAGTGCCCGACGCGCTCTACCCTTCGGGGCAAGTCCGTCACAAGGTCCACGTAGATGGGCACGTAGCCGTGCTGGGCGTGGACGCGCAGCGCCAGCGGGACCAGGGCGTCTTCGCTGTCCACAACTCTTTCCTCGTGAATGGCGACGTATTTCCCCCGATGTGTGGCGAGCAAGGTCGGGAGCAGGCGCAAAAACGCCTCGTGCTCCCGCTCCCACTTGCCCGGAGAGGGAAGGACTGTGGCGAGCACGGGAGCGGGGAAAGTGACGGGCTCGCTCATGGTTGCCTCCTGGCGGATGGTGAGTTCATCTTATCCGCTCCCGCGATCCGCCGCCAAGTTCTACCGCCACTCCCCCCGCGCCGACCGCACGAACGCCTCGAAGTTCGCCACCGGCGTGCCGCGGTCCACCCCGTGGTTGAGGTTGACCACGTGCCGCCGCCCCCCGCCCGCCGCCACGCACGCCCGCGTCGCCTCGGCCACCTGCGCCGGCGTGCCCGTCCGCAGCAACTCCTCGTCCACGTTGCCCTGGAAGCCCAGGTGTGGGTAATCGCGTCGCGCCGCCGCGAGATCGTGGCACTTGCCCAGGCTGATGAGGTCGGCCCCCGACGCGGCCAGCCTGGGCAGGTAGGGGCACTCCTTGACGAACAGGATGCGCGGCACTCCCGTCGCCGCCTTCAGGATCGCCTGGTGCCGGGGCTGGGCCCAGCGGTCGTACTCGGCCTCGTCGAGCATGCCGGCCCAGGAGTCGAACAGTTGATAGACGTCGGCCCCCTCGGCCACCAGCACCTTCAGGAAGCCGACCGTCGCGCTCGTCAGCCGGTCGAGCAGTTCCTCCCACACGGCGGGCTGCTCGGCGGCGAAGATGCGCGTCGCGGCCATGTCCTTGCCGGTGCCGATGCAGTAGGTCGCCACGGTGAAGGGAGCGCCGGCGAAGACCAGCACGGGCAGTTCTCCGCGCAGCTCGGCCTTCACGATCCTCAGCAGGTCGCGAATGTGTTGATACCGCTCGGGGGCCGGCTCGGCGTCGAGCTGCTTCACGTCGGCGAGCGTGCGGATGGGGCGATCGGGCACGGGGCCGAGGGAGGGGCGCAGGGCGAACGGCTGGCCCATCGCCACGGGGAGGGTGGTGATGTCGTAGAAGAGGATGATGCCATCGACGCCGAAGCGGCGCGGCAGCAGCGAGGCGCGGGCGGCGAGCTCGACGTTCTCGGAGAACTCGTAGAACGACAGGCCGGCGCGCACCTTGTTGAACTCGGGGTCCCAGCGCCCGGCCTGGCGCATGGCCCACACGGGCGGGCGCTCGACCGGCTCGCCTCGGGCGGCGCGGACCAGGAGGTGAGGCGAGGGGGGCTGCATGGTCGTGGCTCTCCGGCGGGGCAAGGGCACAGGGGGCATTGTAGGGAGAGCGAGCTCGGTGGGGCCGGTCTGGTGCGAGCCAAGCGGGATTGCTGAGGATACGGCGCCCGGGCCAGGGCGTGCGCTTTGAGGAGAGAGCGATGATGACGTTTGTGGATGAATCGAATCGGGTCGGCGTGCCCTCGTGGGGCATCGACCTCGCCTCGTTTCGCCGCTGGATGGACGGCGACGACGTCCCGGAAAACGCCCGTGTTTGCTACCCCGAAGGCGAGGTGTGGATCGCCATGAGGAAAGCCTGCGGGGCGCAGTCGCCCTTCAGCGGCCCTCGCTACGGGGTGGCCTTTGGGGCCGAGATCTGCATCGGCAAGGTGTTGCGCAACGAGGACGGCTCGTCCGTGGAAGGGTCGCTCCTCCAGGGGATCGATTGGGCGCTGGGGCTGGGCTGCCGGGTCGTCTCCATGTCCCTGGAGATCATGACCAACGGGCAGCGCATCCCCGACTACGACCGGATCGGCCAGCAGGCCCTGGACAACAACACGCTGCTGATCGCGGCAGCGGGGAACGACAGCAGGCGCTCCCAGGGCTTCATCGCCCCGGTGGGCTCGCCGGCCAACTCGCCGAACATCCTGGCCGTCGTGGCCCTCGACAGTCACCTGCGGGTGGCCGACTTCTCCAACGGGACGGTGCCGGGGGCGGCCGGCGGCGTGGACATCGCCGCCCCCGGCATCGCTATCCTCTCCTCGGTCTCCCAGACTGCCCACCCCAGACCGGGCTTCCCGAGTCCCGGGCGCTACGGGACCATGAGCGGCGGGGCCATGGCGACGCCGTTGGTGGCGGGGCTGGCGGCCCTCGTCGCCGAGGCCCGGCCGGAGTTCAAGGCCGCCGACATCATGCGGGCGCTGCTGATGCTCGCCCGGTCGCTGCCCCAGTCCTCCGCCGACGTCGGCAAGGGGCTGGCGCGGGCGCCCCGCAACGACGACCAATAAGCGGCAAGCGGGAGGAAAGCCCCGGTCCTCCAGGCGGCGGGCGGCAGGTCGGGCTGCCCCTCGCCGCCGAGGCGGCGGGCGAGTCCATCTTGTCCTTCCCCTGGGTGACCTTGCTCCTCGCACGTCGGGTATCCTGCGTCGATGCGGCCAAAGGGCGCAAGGGAACACCGCGTGGGCTCGCATCGCCCGGCACCAGGTTTACGGGTATAATCGAGGGTGAATGGGCCAACGATGCCCGGCCGAGTCGACCGGAAGAAGGGGTGTGCCATGTCAAGTCGCAAGAAGATCAGTGTCGTGGTGACGTCGTCCGAGGCCGGCCAGGCCATGAACGCGGTGGCGGAGCGCCTGGCGGAGCAGGGGCTCGTCATCAAGTCCAAGATGCAGCGACTCGGCGTGATGGTCGGCTTGATCGAGCCCGATAAGGTGGCGGCCTTGTCGGAGGTGGAAGGCGTGGCCAACGTGCGGCCGGAGGGAGAAGTTCGGATTGCCGGTTCGTGAGGGGGGCGTCTTTCTTTTCCGAAGCGAAAGCGACTTCGACTGGTCCGCGTCGGCGCCTGTTACCGTCGGGGCTCGATGAAATCTGCACGCGGCCCGGCGGCCCGGCGGCGCCCCTGGTCCGCCGGGCAGCGCGGCCGATCGTCCTGCGGAGCCTGCCGGAGGCCGACAGGACGGCGAACCAGGAAATCCGCTCCCAGGTCAGCACCTCCGTCGCGAAGGAAACCGATCGGATCGTCGAGGTGCTCAACGAGATTGCCGCGCTGCACGTGCGGGCGGCCGAGTTGCTCCGCGAGCACGGTGTCGTTCTCGATGGCCACCGCTTCGCCCTTGCCGCGACGGACGACTACCTTCTGGCCGGCATCGGGCTCGCGCCCGGCCAGCCCCTGCAACCGCCCCCCCGGAGCAGGGCCGACCCAGGCGCCGGTCGAGATCTGGGTGCATCACAAACTGACCGTCGCGCAAGAGGCCCTGGTGAAGTTGCTCGCGAAGAAGCTCGAGCGCGACTGGGCCCGAATCAAGCCGAAGGTGCGGCTGCGGATCGAGCGGCACTCGCCCGAGGTGGCCAAGCTCCTGGATGAGGTGAAGGACGACGTACAGCTGCGGCCTTTGGCGGAGGAGCCGGACTGGCACGTGGTGCGGTTTTCGAGGCAGATCCACGCGGCCAAGGCGAAGGGGCCGTAGCAGGCCGTTGAGTTCCCCCAGCAGGCTGATGCGGCCGCCTGGGGGTGAGACCGCAGTGATGGGCAGCGGCCGCGAACATGATGGCCCTAGTTCGGCATTACCTACTTTGGCGTTTCGGTGACGTGCGTAATCCCGAGGGCCGCAGCCGCCAGATTGAACGAGTTGAACAGGGCCACGGCGGCTGCCGCGATCTTGTCCTTTCGAGTTCCCCCTTGGGGCTCGCTCATGCAGTAGATGACAGCCCCAACGGCGAGGGCGAGGACGAGGGCGACCCACTTCTCGCCACCCCAGGGAAAGACTTGCCCGAACACTTTCCAGGTTGCCGACACCAGTCCCGTCGCGACGGGGAAGGTCATCAGGGCCTGCGGGGACGTGAAGACCCCCACACCGGTGGCCGCGGGGACCGGCTGCGCCGCTTGGGCGCCCACACCTTCAGCTACCGCAGCAGGTCTGTCGATGGGGGCACCGCCGTCGTGGGAATGTTGAAGAAGGGATTGGCCATCGAATAACTCCTGTTCTGCGGAGGAAGGTTGCCTGGCACAAATGGCCGCCCAGCATAAAAGGTGGCGATCAGAAAGACAAGACGGAGGGGAGGTGCAAAACGGTTGGGCCGCGTTTAACGGCCCCACAGTGAGCAAGCTCCCGGACGCTGTGTGCGCCGGGGCTTGCTCTTCATTGATGCAGAGAGGAGCGACTCATCCCCCATCCGGCATGGAACTCTTCTACTTCGGGTCCCGTGCTTTCGGCATCTTTTTCGGAACGTGCAACTGATTGAGCATTCGCTGCGTCTGGCGCAATTCAGCCTCAAGAGCGGCAACCTCCCGTTGGGCAGCGGCGGATTTCGTGCGGGCAGTAGCGTAGCGCTTGTTCCAAGAAGCCATCGCGGTTTGGACCGACCCAGTGAGGCTCGGCGGCGTCACTGCACTCGGCGCCACGGCGAATGGGTCCTCGGAGTCGAGGCCGCGGTTCTCACGGAACGATCCCGGGGTCTTCGGTGTTGGAGTTGTCCTGGCCTTACCGGTCTGCCACAAAGTGTCCAGTGCCTTCAAATTGTCACTCGTCTTGTTGAGCGCGGTGGTATTTGCCCTGATTTTCTGAGCAAGGTCAGCCGGCACCTCGGTGGGTCGCAGGAAGCCAAGGTCCTTGCCCGTGCCTTCCTTCAGGATCGAGTTGATGTCGCCGGAAATCCCGGCGATCAGTTGCAAGGTCGGAATCAACGGGAATGCCTGCGCGCCCGCCGCCTGCTGCACCGGAACGCCGTGCGCGACGGCCGGCCGTCGGTGGAAATGGGTAGCCTCGACAGACGGCACCAGCGCGACGGAGGCCATCAGGACGGCCGCAGCAACAACGAACCGTGGCATAACTCACCCCACATAACAGAGAATGGGACAGGGAAGACACTGAACGCAAGACGGAGGAACTTGGCTTCCCGGCTCTTGATTGCCGTTGGCAGATCGGCCCTCCGCGACCACACCATCTCCTTTCGCCCTCAAGGGCGCCAGGGGCCGTGTTGCCGAACCAGCCGGCCCACTCTCATCCTTGCGGCTCCGGCTTCGCGATGCCAAAGCCGACGGGGAGGCCTTTGAACCGATCCTTAATCGCGCGAACTTTGTGCTCGGGCAAGCCGGTGGCCGAATTCACCGCGATCTGGAGCTGACCCGTCCCAGGATTCAACTCGACCCCGTAGGCGGTGATTTCCGGGGCAAAGGCCTTGAGCCACGCTTCTTCTTGCCGAATTGCCTGTTGCAGGCGATCCTGAGCTTGCCGCATGTCGCTTTTCGCCACGGTCGTTCCTCCCGACACGTCAAGAATGCCCAACTTCTATTCTTAGCGTAACAGGAGAGCAATCCGGCGGTCAACTCGCGGCAAGCCCACGACGCTCCTTTGTGAACGGAGACAGCGGAAGAATCGTGTCTTCTGGCCAGGAACCAAGGGGGTGCCGCCCCCGACCTGGCCCAAGTAGGGCATTAGAACGCGTCCACGAAGGAGTTTTCGTCCAGTCCAAGCTCCGAGGCCGAGAGGAGGGCCGACAGGGGCGTTGCGTACGTCCGCCTGCCGTGCCCCGGCGTGTCGCCTGCGAACAGGAGGCCCACGGGCCGGAGCGTGTCGGCCTCCACGATCAGGGAGCCGGAGTCCCCCCCCTGGCTGAAGAAGTCCCCATCGAGGCCCTCGATTATCAGTTGGTTCTCGATGGCGACAACCACCTGCTGCCTGCGCCCGTTCTCATCGACCGGGTCGTAAGCGAACTGCGGAAAGCTCGTGGTCCCGGTGATGATGCCGAGGGTGTGCCCGGTCGTCCGCCCGATCTTCCTCACGCGCATGCCGATGGCCGGGTCCAACTGGGGCTGTGGGTCGATCTTGAAGCCCGTCTCCTCGTCCGTCCCGAAGAAGGGGCTGACCAGGTCCGGCTTGGTCCAGGCGATCGCCGCGTCCACGAAGTTCGCCGCCCCTCCGGGGACAAGCCGCACGAACGTGTCCAGGATAGCGATTCGGTCCCCCGGGTCCTGGCCACCGTCGGCGGCCCCCGGCTGGAGGATGTTGTCGCCGATCTGGGAGAAGTTGACGTTGGCGAGGATATGGTTGTTGCTCAAGATCCCCAGCCGCTTGTGGCCCCCGTTCCGGTAGACGACGAGGGCGCCGAGGGTGCCTGCGGTGACCCGGAAGTGGCCGACCGACGAGCCGCACGGGGCGGGCCGCAGCTGCTGCTGAAGGTCCGTCGCGCTGGCGAACGCGCCCACCGCGGAGCGGGGGGCGGGGTTGGCGATCTGGACGTCGGTGTCGAACACCTTGTTGCCTACGGAGACGTCCGGCGGTGCGACGGCGGACGCCTGGATCTCGGACTTGGGCACTTTCTCCTTGACGAAGATGGTGACGCCCAGCCTCCCGGTGTACTGCCCCCTCACCCGCTTCTCCGTGATCCCGTAGCCCACGATGTTCTCCTTGCCCCACGGGGCGTCGGGCGGGGTCAGGACGGCCTGGGCGCGGGCCTCGATGTGGGCGGCCGCGCCGCCCATCTCCTCCTGGACCTTGTCGAGGGCCTCGAGGAGCTCGTCCAGAGGCTTGCCCTTGGCGAGCACCTTGAACGGGTACGCCCCGGCGCCCTGGGCCGTCGCGGCGTCAGGATCCCAGGCGGCGAAGCGCGGGTCGCCGCCCCCCTCGGGGGCGGGCTGGGCCGGCGTCCGTCCGGGTTCGGAGGAGAAAGTGGCCGCGGCGCCGCGGGCGCGCCGCTGAGGGCGTGGGCTTGGCATGGGCTGTGAGTCGCCTTGTCAAAGGAGGAAGTCGGGGTTTTGAACAACGCAGATAACATACATAATCTGGGAGTTCTGGGATGTCAACGCTATTTTCCTTACTGGCCCGGTTTGAAGGCAGTTTTTCTGACGCAGCCTCACGAATTCCAGGAGGCCCCCTTGTCATCGGGAAAGGTCTTGCGAGTTGCGCGTCGGCTGCGCCCGACCGCCAGGGCCGCGGCGCGAACAGTCACACGCCAACCGCCGCTGGCTGCATGACCCGGAAAGCTGATAGAAGCCTTCTGCGAAACGAGGTGTTTCAGGGGCCCTGGTTGGGATGAGTGTGTCGGAAAGGAGCCGCGGGACGATGAATAACCTACCCGCAGCGACCGAAAATTGCGTCGGTCGTGTCGCCGGGTTGCCAGGCCTCGCGTCCCCGGAGGTATCGAGCCATGCGTGGCCCCTTGACCTGTTCCCTTGTAGGACTGAGCATTGCACTCGCCGGCACGGCCGTGCGAGCAGGCGAGCCGGAGTCGCCGTGTCCGCCCCCCCACTGCTCGGCGCCCACGGTCATCACCGCCCCTGCTCCGAAAGTGGTGGTCGAGGTGCCGCCCGCGAACGTTGTCATCCAGCAGGCCGTCGCCCAACCGGCTTGCGAGGAGCGGGGCGGCTTCTTCAAGCGCTGCTGCTGGCACAATTGCAAGGTGCCCGTGTGCATGCCCCCGGTCTGCACCATGCCAGCTATGGCCCCGATGGCCGTCCAAAGCAATTACGCCGCCCCCATGACGATGTCGTACGCCGCCCCCATGCCGACCTCGTACGCGGCGCCGATGGCGATGTCGTACGCCGCCCCCATGCCGACCTCGTACGCGGCGCCGATGGCGATGTCGTACGCCGCCCCCAT
>JBBSEZ010000188.1:0-17603 GCA_038239195.1 Gemmatales bacterium | reverse complement strand
GGCGGTGCCGCTGTTGAAGATGCCGCCGCCCTGGGCGTTGCCGCCGGCGCCGCCGGCGCCGCCGTTGGCGGCCGTCACGACCCCGCCGACCCCGCCGCTACCGCCGGCGCCCCCAGCGCCGGCGCTGACGACGTCGCGGTTCTGGTCGGGCGTGGCGGCGTTCGCGGACGTGCCGCCGAAGGTGCTGTTGGTCACCGTCAGGGTGAGGTTGTTGCCGCCGAAGAGGCCGCCGCCCTCCGCGTTGCCGGCGGCGCCACCGGCGCCGCCGTTGCCGCTGCTGCCGCTGCCGCCGGCGCCGCCGCCGCCGGAGCTCGCCCGATCGCCGGCCAGCGTACTGGCCGTCACGGCCAGAGTGCTCGGCGTGGTCGTGTTGAGGCTGCTGGCGGACAGCCCGGCGCCGGCCGCGAGGCCGCCGGCGCCGCCCGCCCCGCCGGCGCCGCCCGCGCCGCTGACGAGGAGGTTATTGTCCAGGACCGACTGATCGACCGTGGCCGGGAACGAGGTGCTGGAAGCGGCCTGGATAAAGATCCCGCCGCCTTGCGCCGTCCCGCCGGCGCCGCCCGCGCCGCCGAGGACGCCGGTGGTCGCGCCCCCCGTCCCGGCGGCCCCGCCCATGCCGCCGGCGCCTGCGGTCAACTGGTTGTTCGACGCCGAGCCGCCGCGGAAGACGAATGAGGTGGCCGTGCTGTTTCTGTTGTCGAAATAGACGCCGCCACCCGAACCGAGGTCGCCGGTGCCGCCGCTGCCTCCGGTGCCGGCGGGCCCGCTGCCCCCGTTGCCGCCCTGGCCGCCCGCGCCGCCCGCGCCCGCCGTGGCGACGTTGGCGTCGATGGCGCTGTTGAGGAACTGGGCGCTGCCCGCGCCGATGCTGACACCGCCGCCGTGAGTACCGGGGATAACGGTCCTCCAAATGCTGCTCTTGCCGGCGTTGCCGCCGTCGCCGCCGGCGCCGCCCGAGGCCGAACCGCTGCCGCCGTTGCCCCCGGCCCCGGCCGCCCCCTGCGCGAGCGTGTTGCCGGTCACGTTGCTGGCGTTGAACACGGTGGTGAGGGCGGAATTGCCGTAGCCGGTGGTCATAACGCCGCCGCCGTACGCGGAACCGCTGCGGCCCCCGCCGCCGCCCGCGCCGCCGTTGCCGGCGGGGCCCGTGCCCGCGCCGCCGCTCCCCCCCGCGCCGCCCGCGCCGCTGGTGGCCACGTTGCCGCTCACCAAGCTGGAATTCAGGGCGAGGTTGTAGTAGTCGTTGCCGACGCCGCCACCCCAGGCGGAATCGCCGTTGCCGCCCGAGCCGCCGGCGCCGCCGGTCGCCCCTGCCCCGCCCGCCCCGCCCGCCCCGCCGCCGAACACCTGCGGGTGGCTGGCCAGGATCTGCTCCGTCAGCGAGGTGCCCGAGCGGGGGAGGCCCAGCACGAAGACGGGAAGGCCCGCGTCCAGCCCCCAGCCCCTCGCCCGCTCGAAGTGGGCCGGCGAGAAGGCGCGGATGAGCTGATCGACGTAGAGGCGGTGTTCGAGCGGGTCGTACCCCTGGCCGCGCTGGCGGGCCTGTTCCTCGAAGAAGTCGTTGGCCTGCCGGGCGAGCTCCGCCGCCCGCCCGAACTGCCCGCGGGCGTCCATCACCTGCGCCAGGCCGTACTGGAGGACGGCCTGGCGCTGCCCCGGCAAGGCGCCCGAGGCCAGCAGGCGCTCGCAGGCAGCCAGACGTTCGGGCGAGAATCGGTCCCGTAGCAGCAGGGCCAGGGCCCCCAGGGCCTCCGGGTGGTTGGGGTTGCGGCTCAGGGCGTCGCGGAAAGCGGCCTCGGCCTGGGCCTGCTCCCCCATCTCCAGGAGCAGCAGGCCCATGTTCAGGAAGGCGTCGGCGTAATTGGGCTCGACCTGGATGGCGGTGCGGTAGGCGGCCAGCGCCTCCTGCACGTAGCCCTGGTCCTGCAACACGTAGCCCAGGGAGTTGTGGGCCACCGCGTTCTGCGGGCCGTGTTGGGCGGCCCGGCGGTACGCGGCGACCGCCTCGTCCGTCTTTTCCTGCTCGTAGAGGGCGCCTCCCAGGTCGGCATGAAACGTGGCATTGTGGGGCTCGAGGTGGATGGCCTGGCGGAAGCAGGCGACGGCCTCGTCGAGCTTGCCTTCCGCCTGGAGGAGGCGGCCCAACTGACCGCAGGGCAACGCCTGCGTGGGCAGCAACTCGAGCGATCGGTTGTAGCACTCCCTGGCCTCGGCCCCGCGCCCCAGGGCCAACAGGGCGTTGCCCAGGTTGTTGAGAAAGGCCGGGTGGTCGGGCCGAAGGCGAACCGCCTGCTGATGCTGGAACAGGGCGTCGTCGGGTTGGCCGACGGTCGCCAGCAACTGGCCCATGAGGTCGTGGAGGGCGGGCGTCTCGGGGCAAAGGCGAAGCCCCTCCCGGCAGAAGGCCAGCGCTTCGTAGGCCTGCCCGCAGTCGCGCTGAAGGGCGCCCAGGGCGAGATAGGGGGCCGGCCAATGGGGGCTGCGCTCGATCGCAGCCTCGAAGTGGGAGATCGACTCGTCCATCCGGCCGAGTTGCTGGCACACCAGGCCGACGTTCAGATGGACGTCGGCGTTGTCCGGCTGCAACCGGGAGGCCTCGAGCCCGTGTTCCGCCGCTCGGATCAGGTCGCCAGCGGCCCGGTAGGCCGCCGCGAGGTTCACGTGGTAGACCGCCATTCCCGGGCTCAGGGCCACGGCCCGCTCGATCGATTCGATGGCGGCCCGGTACTGGCCCCTCTGATGGGCGACCACCCCCAGCAGGTTGAGGGCGTCGGCTTGCCCCGGGTCGGCGCTGAGGACTTGCCGGTAGAGCCGTTCGGCCTGGTCCAGCCGGTTGGCCTGATGGTGGGCTATGGCGCTCTGGAGCAACGCAAGCATGGGATGGTGTACCTGGTCTCGGGTCGATTGCTGAACGGGCAGCCTCCTTACTACACTACTACGGAGGGAGCGCCCGAAGGTCTTCCCGCGGTCGCCGCCCTTGCCCCACAATCTTCTCCTCGGAGGCCCGTCGTGATCCAGCAGGTCGTCGTCATGGGCGGGGGGAGCGCCGGGTTCCTGGCCGCCCTCACCTTGAAGAAAAGGCTGCCCGAATTGTCCGTCACGGTGGTCCGCTCGAAGGAGATGGGCGTCATCGGCGTCGGCGAGAGCACCACCGTCGCGGTCCCCAACCTCCTCCACGGCTACCTCGATCTCGATCCCGGCGAGTTCTACCGAATGGCCAACCCTTCCTGGAAGCTGGGCATCCGCTTCCTCTGGGGGCCACGGCCCTTTTTCGACTACACGTTCGGCCTGCAGATGGACTGGAAGTGGAGCAACCTGGCCAGGAACAACGGCTACTACTGCGAGGACGACTGCACCTACGTGGACGGCCCCTCGGCGCTGATGTCGCACAAGAAGGCGTTCCTGCGCCAGCCCAACGGCGATCCGCTGATCCGCCGGGACTTCGGCTACCACATCGACAACCCGCGCTTCGTCGCCTACGTCGAGGCGAAAGCCGCCGAGCGCCGGATCGCCATCCTGGACGACGTCCTGGCCGAGGTTCAGCAGAACGAACGCGGCATCACCGGGCTGAAACTGGCCTCCGGCGCCACCCTCACGGCGGACCTCTACCTGGACTGCACCGGGTTTCGGTCGCTCCTACTGGGCAAGGCGCTGGGGGAGCCTTACACCAGTTTCAAATCGACTCTGTTCAACGACCGCGCCGTGGTCGGCTCCTGGGAGCGGACCGACGAGGCGATCAACCCCTACACCACGGCCGAGACGATGAGCGCCGGCTGGTGCTGGCAGATCGACCAGCCCGACAGCGTCAACAGGGGCTACGTCTACTCCTCCGCCTTCATCGGCGACGACGAGGCCGAACGCGAGTTCCGCGGCAAGAACCCGAAGGTGGGGGCGACGCGGCTCATCCCGTTCGCCTCGGGGCGCTACCACCGCTCCTGGGTGAAGAACGTGGTGGCGATCGGCAACGCCAACGGTTTCGTCGAGCCGCTGGAGTCCACCGCCCTGGCCGTCATCTGCGACGAGTCGCGCCTGCTGGCCGAGTGCCTGGGCGAGTGCGACTGCCAGCCCTCGCCTTCCCTGATGGACAGCTACAACTGCATCAACGCGCGGGCCTGGGACACCATCCGCGACTTCCTGGGCATCCACTTCAAGTTCAACACGCGCATCGACAGCGAGTACTGGCGCGCCTGCCAGGCCCACGCCGAGCTGGGGCCCATCCAGGACCTGGTGGACTACTATCGGGAGAACGGCCCGAGCACGTTCGCGCGAACGACCTTGCTGCACGGCAACGACATCTTCGGCATGGAGGGGTATCTCGCCCTTCTCGTGGGGCAAAAGGTTGCGTACCGCGCGAAGCACGTCCCGACGCCCGGCGAGTTGCGCCTGTGGAACGGCGTCCGGGCGGAGAATCGCGCCAAGGCGCTGACCGCCCTGACCGTCCGGCAGGCGCTGGACGCCGTCTCGTCGCCGGGCTGGAAATGGGCCCCGGGGTTTTTCCGGTCCCCGGCCTCGCTGCAAACGGCCTCTCAACTCACGAGCTTTATCGGGGCGGGCTGAGGAGAGAGGACCGGCGCCGATTCGGGACCGCCCCAACGCCCCTCGCGCCGAGAGGTTATCGGGGAAGTGCGGAAGACACGGCTGTTCCAGCCACACTTTCTGAATTGCATCTTAAAGCGGCAGAAGGTACAGCGCCGTCTCCATCTCCTCCGGCGTCAGCCCGCCGTGGCTGGCCTTCGAGTGCATGGCGATGCGCTCCCCCTCGCGCCAGAACACCGACTCCCCCGCGTAAGGCAGGATTACCAGGTCTCCCACGCGCGGCAGCAGCCGGTCGAACGGCGGGGGCCCGAACAGCCCCTGCGCCAGCAACTCCTCCGTCCGCCACACTTCCGCCCGCCCCTCCAGCAGGTGGGTCAGTTTGCCCTGTAGCTCGTCACTCCTCTCGGGGCGCGCGTAGAGGAACAGGTCGCGGCCCGACCCGCCGAAGCGCACCAGCTCGCCGTTTCGGCCGGTCTTCAGGTAGCTCGGCAGGTCGGGGATCGACTCGTTTACGTAGATCGTGGTCTCCGGATCGACGCGCGTCATGCCGTGGTCGGAGCTCATCATCATCAGCGCGTTGGGCACCTTGGCGGCGACGCGATGGAAGAACGCCTCGAGCTCGGTGAACGTCGTCTCTACCTGGGCGACGAACTCGGGCGCCTCCAGCCCATAGCGATGGCCGTGGGCGTCGAGGCTGGCGACGTAGACGAAATAGTAGCGGGGGCCGTGCCCCACCAGCAGTTCCTCAGCCAGGGCGGTCAACGCGCCGGCCACGCTGTCGCGGGGCCCCGCGCCGGTCTGGTAGGGGCTGATCCGGGCGCCGACGAAGACGTGATCGGAGTAGGTGGAGCGGGCGTAGTCCTCGTGCTGGAAGATGCTGGACGCGATGCCGCGCACCGCCAGGCGCTCGTAGAAGGTGCCGCTCGGGTAGAGGTCGGCGGGGCGCACCCCATGACTGCGGAGCGTCTCGCGCTCCCGGTCGCCGAGCATCGAGAACAGGAGCGGGGCGATGACGGCATCGACGGCCGGCTCGTAATAGTACCACTCGTGGGCCCCGCTCTGGCCGACCGGCAGGCCCGTGTGGAGCGTCGTCATGTGGGCCGCCGTCGTCGAGGGGAACTGCGACGTGATCTTCGAGACGACGCCCTGTTCGAGGAAGCGGCGCAGAAAGGGCAGGTTGGGGGCGAAGCGCTCGAACATCTTCCACCCGAAGCCGTCGATCAGGAAGAAGACGAGCGTATCGCAGCGAGGAGGCGCCGGCCCGAAACAGTCGGGCGGAAGGGCGGCGGCGCGGGCCTGAGCGTCGCCGGTGAGGAGATGTTCGATGGTCGAGGGGAGGCGCGCGAAGCCGTAGGTGTTGTAGAGGGGCCTGCGGAAGGTGCCGGCCCGTCCCCAGGTGGCGCTCTCGACGGCTTGGCGGGCGAGGTCGTTTAGCATGGCGGGCCTATCGGGACAGGGGTCAACCGGGGAGCCGGGTGGGGGCCAGGGCGGTGTCGCGTTCGAGATAGCGGGAGCCCCAGATCCAGAGTAGCCCGCCGACGAGGACCAGGACCGAGACGACCTGGAAGGCGACGTTGAGGTTGGTGAAGCCGGCGATGGCGCCCATGATGGGGGGAGAGACGGCGTCGCCGAAGAGATGGATGATGAGGATGTTGAGGGCGAAGCCGGGGGCGCGAAGCAGCGGGTGGGTGACGTTGGCCAGGATGGTGTTGGTCGGGCCGGTGTTGAAGAACAGGAAGAAGACGGCCGCCGTCAGCGGTATCCAGGCGAGGGGGAACGGCAGGGCGATCAGCAGGAGCAGCATCGGGAAGGCGATCAGCATGGCGATGCCGGAGACCAGGAAGTAGGAGCCGGGAAATCGGCCGCGCAGGGCATCGCCGGCGTACCCGCCCACGAGGGTGGCCACGAGCCCCGACAGGGCCGTGAGCCCGCCGAAGGCGCTCTTGGCATCGACGTCGAAGAGCTTGTCCACCTGGCGATATTCGAGATAGGCGGGCACCCAGAACGCGATCCCGCCGAGGGCGAAGGTCATGGCGGTCATGCCGGCCGTGTTGAGGACGTAGGAGGGCGTTTTCAACAAGATGAGATAGTCCGACCAGGTGTCGCGCCGGGGGGGGGGGGGAAGGGCGCCTTCGGGGGCCGCGTGGGCGAGCAGGTCGGTCTGGCCGCGCTTCGGCTCGGGCATGAAGAAGCACCACGTGGCGAGGACCAGGCCGGGCGGGACGACGAGGTAGAAGGCCAGGCGCCAGTCGCCGCCGGTGCGGCGAACCACTTCGGCGCCGAGGACGTAGCCGAGGGCGCTGCCGAAGGGGATGGCGGCGTAGAACCAGGAGAGGACGCGGCCGCGTATCTTGACGGGGTAGAGGTCGGAGATCATGGTAGGGGCGACGGGGCCGTAGACGGCCTCGCCGATGCCGACGAAGCAGCGGGTGAGCAGCATGAGGAGGTAGACGCCGGCGAGGCCGGAGGCGCCGCTGGCGAGGCTCCAGAGCAGGACGCCGATGCCCACCAGAAGCCAGCGCGACGCGCGATTGGCGAGCCAGCCGAAGAGGGGGGCGGCCAGCATGTAGGTGACGAGGAAGGCGGTCGAGAGCATCCCCATCCAGAACTTGGCGTGGACGGGCTCCTTGAGCTCGCCGGTCTGGGGGTCGGACTGCTTGGGAAAGAACTCGGCGCGGATCTGGGGCTCGACGGCGGCGAGGACCTGGCGATCGACGTAGTTGAACAGGTTGATGAGCAGCAACAGGATCAGCGCCAGGCGAGCGCCGGGGACGGGAACGTCGCCGCCCAGAGAGACGGCGGGAGGGCCCGGCAAGGGGGCGACGGGGTCGGCGGGAAGCGGGCCGTTGGCGGTCATGGGCTCGGTCCGTGAGGATGGGCGTTCGGCACATCCTAAAGGGGCGGGGGACGTTGGGGAAGGGCAAAAGCAGGAGGGCGGCCCGTGGCGCGCGGTCAACGAAGTACGCCGGCGGGGGGACATTTGCCGGTGCTGCTCGAAGAGGTGCTGGCGGCGCTGGCGCCCGCCGAGGGCGGGACGATCGTCGATTGCACCGTCGGCTGGGGCGGTCATGCGCGCGAGCTGCTGCGCCGCGTGGGGCCGACCGGGCGGGTGATCGGCTTCGACCTCGACGCCGACAACCTGCCGCGCGCCCGCGCTCGGCTGGAAGAGGCGGGGACCAACTTCGCGCTCCACCACGGCAACTTCGCCGGCATCGCGGCGGCACTGGCGATGGAGGGCATCGTTGCCGTCGATGGCGTGTTGGCCGACCTGGGCATGTCGAGCATGCAGGTGGACGACGCGGAGCGGGGCTTTTCCTACTCGCGCGACGGCCCGCTGGACATGCGGATGGACCGCACGCGCGGCCGGCCGGCGTCGGAGGTGCTGGCGACCATCGACCAGGCGGAGCTGGCGCGGGCGCTGCGCGAGCTGGGCGACGAGCCGGCGGCGGAGAAGATAGCGGCCGCGATCGTGGCGGCGCGGCAAAGGGCGCCGCTGCTGCGGACTAGCGACCTGGCGAAAGTGCTGCTGGAGGCCAACCAGGCGGGGCGCAGCGCGGCGTGGCGGTTGCGCCCGGCGGCGGGCAAGTGGGAGCTGCACCCCGCGGCGCGGACGTTCCAGGCGCTGCGCATCCTGGTCAACCGCGAGCTGGCCAACCTGGAGCAGCTCCTGCGCGTGCTGCCGGGCCTGCTGAAGCCGGGCGGGCGGGCGGCGATCATCAGCTTTCACAGCGGGGAGGATCGGCTGGTGAAGAACGCGTTTCGCGACGGGGAGCGGGCCGGGACGTATGCGGAGGTGGCGGGCGAGCCGGAGCGGGCGGGGCAGGCGGAGCGGTTCGCCAACCCGCGGTCGCGGTCGGCGAAGTTGCGGTGGGCGCGGCGGGCGTGAGGGCGGGGAGAAGGGGCGGGCCAAGGCGGCGCGGAGGCGACCGAGCAGGACCACGGCGCCGAACGAGGTCGTCACTCCGCTCCGTCAGCATTCCGCCCTCCCCGTTGAATCAGTCCGCATCGCGCAACCGCCTTCGCGCCCGGCGGCGTTCCGCTTTCCGCTGGCTTCTCTCCTGATCCGCCGCCGACTTCGGAAACTCGATGGTCGAATCCATCCGGTTGCCCGCATGACGGCGGATGGCGGAATGAATCGTTTCGACCGCCTTGTACTGGGCCTCGGTCGGCATCGTGAATTCGACGACCAGCCACTGCGGGGCGGCGTCGCGCGCGAACACGCGCACGCTCTCCCGATCGTTCGTCAGATCTCGCCCCAGCGACGCCAGGGAGGCCCGGTCGCTTTCGCTCGGCGACTCGTACTGCACGTGGACGCGCACGTTCATACCGTCCTCCTGACGTGTCGTTCCGCTTCGGGGGCCGTAGGAACGGATTCGGTCGCGGCGATGGAGGATACGATCAGCCCTCGCAGGCTCGTCAGTTGGCCATCGGCCGGGCCATCTTCTCGCCGAACGGCTTTTGCCTCATCGAGACGCTCATACCACTACCCCGCAACAATGGAGCAGCACCCCCAGGATGCGGTCGGGCTGGCTGATCGGGTATTCGTCCACGTCAATTTCCAGCCGGCTGCCGCTCAGACGCAGAAACCGCCAGTTCGAGCCGGTGGTGACGCAGCCGTAGGTCCGATCGGCCGGCGTTTTCGCCTGCAAGTTGAACCGTTGGGCGGCGACCATCTCGGCGGCACACTGGCCCAGGCCGTCGGGGATGCTATCTCGCTTGGCCTCCACCGCCACCAGCACCGGGGCCGTCACGAAATAGAGGTTCTCCGACCGGCAGAGGAGAAAGTCGCAGGTCCCGTTCAGCCCGGCTGCGACGTCCACGGTAAAATCGACCCCCGACAGGAGGGCAATCTGCCGACCCGAACGGTGCCAGACTTCCGCCAACAGGGGAGCGGCCAGCAACTCCGAACGTGCCTTTTCGGTGATGAGCGACAAACCCAGCGGTTGTGTGTTGTTCCAGAACTGCCGCAGCCCCTCCGAGATCGGCACCGGCACAACGCCGGAGAACAAAGGCTGACTGGTCGCCAACGTCAGGGCGAAATCCTGTTGAGCTTTCGGCAGATCGAAGTCTCGAAAACTCATTCTCGGTCCCCCTCGCAAAAGCCCAGCCCTTTCAGGTTGGCGCGGGTCGCCCGCTCCAGCTTCTTGCGGGCCCCGCGCGTCTTCCATGCACCGAGGTTGAATTCCAACTGCAACGATCCTATTCTGACGGGGCCCCCGTTTCAAGGACCGTAGCGATGACCACAACGTTCGGCTCTCGGCTTCGGGGCCTGCGCCGGGAGAAGGGCCTCAGCCAGAAGCGACTGGCTGGGGCGGTGGGCGTTCACCACACCTATCTGTCGAAGGTCGAGGCCGGCCGGCTCGACTTCGCGCTCTACCCGGGCGAGCAATTGATCCGCAAGCTCGCCGTCGCCCTGGAAGCGGACGAGACGGAGCTGTTGTTGCTGGCGAAGAAGGTTCCGCCGCTGATTCGCGACCGAGTGCTGCAACGCCCGGACGCCTTCTGCAAGCTGGCCACACTGGACGACGCCTCGCTGGACGATGTCCTCCGCGACGTGGGCCGCCGGAAGAAAGCGACGCGTTGAGGCTGGCCTCGTCTGTTGGTGGGTCATTTGCGAGGGCACCTCGCGATGAGCCACACCACTTTGACGGTGACTGGAGCGACGTCCTCGCTCTACCCACCGGCGGTTCGTCCCTCCGAACTGCGTCAGGAAGGCCCTCCCCAATCCCTGGGCCGCCCCCTCATTCTCCTCTCGCCCTTTTCCGCGAACCGAGGTACACTCGAGTCCGTCCTGGCCCGAGGGTGGGGAGCGTGATCAGTTTGTCGGACATCGCGGCACGAGGGCGTCGGCTGGGAGAGCTGGCGCGCGGGCTGTCCCGGGAAGTGTCGTTGTGGCAGGAGGGCAACGACCCCTTGTTGTACCTGGAGCGGAGGGCCTATTTGAAGGGCGTGCAGGACGCCCTGGCGGGCCTCGAGGACGCCCGCGTCGTGCTGGCGCGGGCACGCCAGCGCCTGGAAGGGACGAGGCCGGCCGGGCCGGCGTGAGCCTGTTCTGCCCTATTCCCTTGCCTTTTGCCTTGTCTCCGAGAGATAATCGACCGGGAGGGCTTTTTCCGTCTGTCAGAGGCGATTCATGCGCCAGCTCCAGGTATGCGCGCAAGGGCATCGGTGGGACCCGCTCGCCAATGCCCGGCCAACCGAGAACGGCCACTGGGACCGCTGCCCGGTCTGCGGCGGCGCCGTCGAGGCGTTTTCTCTGCACAGCACCGTCAGCCCTTCCACCCCGACGCCGCCGCCCGCCCCTCTCGCGATGCCCACCCTGCCCGGCTACGAAGTCCTCGAAGAACTGGGCCGGGGCGGAATGGGCATCATCTACAAGGCGCGCCACCTCGCCTTCGATCACGTGGTCGCCCTCAAGATGATCTCCGCGGGCGCCCAGGCCGACGCCTCCGACCTGGCGCGCTTCCGCGCCGAGGGCGAGGCCATCTCGCACCTCCAGCACCCCAACATCGTGCAGATCTACGAGGTCGGCGAGCACAACGGCCTGCCCTTCTTCGCCCTGGAGTTGATGGAACGGGGCAACCTCTCCCAGGCGCTGGCCGGCGCCCCCTTGCCGCCGCGCTACGCGGCCGAGTTGATCGAGATGCTGGCGCGCGCCCTCCAGGCGGCGCACGAGGCGGGCATCATCCACCGCGACCTCAAGCCCGCCAACGTCCTGCTGGCCGCCCCACCCGAAACGCCCGCGCCGGGGGTCGTGCGCCTGCTGGGCACGCCGAAGGTCAGCGACTTCGGGCTGGCCAAGCGCCTCGACGACCCGGGCGCCAACACCAAGACCGGCAACATCGTCGGCACGCCCAATTACATGGCCCCCGAACAGGCCCAGAGCAAGAGCCAGGACCTCACCCCCGCCGTGGACGTTTATTCGCTGGGCGCGATCCTCTACGAGTGCCTCACCGGCCGGCCCCCCTTCCGAGGGGCCACCGCCCTGGCAACGCTCGATCAGGTGCGCTCGCAAGACCCGGTCTCGCCCTCGCGCGTCGTGATGGGCCTGCCACGGAAGCTCACCACCATTTGCCTGACGGCGCTGGCCAAGGAGCCGGGCCGGCGCTATCGCAGCGCGGGCGCCCTCGCGGACGACCTGCGGCGCTTTCTCGACGATGAGCCGATTCAGGCCCGGCCCGTGTCGGTCTGGGAAAAGACGTGGCGAGCCGTGCGGCGGAGGCCCGCCGTCGTGGGGCTGGCGGCGCTGACGGTCCTGGTGACGGCCGTCGGGATCGTCCTGGGCGCCCGACTGTGGAGCGAGACGTCGAGCAAGGCCAAACAGGACGCGGCGCTCCGCCAGCGGGAAGAGGAGAAGCTCCGGGCGGAGGAAGAGGCGCGGCAACTCAAGGTCACGTACCACGCCAGCTTCGTGCGCCGCTGGGGCGTGCCCGAAGGCGTCGCCCCGCTCGACGAACCGCAGGCGCGACGGCGCGACCTCACCTACAAGTTCTACCGCCGAGAGGGCAAGGTCGAGAAGGTCGAGGCCATCGATCGCTGGGGCCGACTGGGCGCCCGGCAAGGCCCGTCCACCGCCGTCGAGGGGGGGGCCCTGCGCGGCTTGTTCGGCCGATTCCGCCAGCCGTGTCGCTGGGAGTACGAGCGGAACGAGAAGGGCGAGGTCGTCAAAGAACGCGCCTACGACCGCAACGGCCAGCTCGAATGGGTGTTTCTCTACACCGATCGCACCACCGGCTATCTCACCGACCGGCGTGGCTTCCCGCGCCCGCTCGTGGGCTCGGGGGCGGCCTTCGTCTCGTTCGGGTACACCGACAGGGGCCTGGAGAAGGAGCACCGCTATCTCGACCGCAACGGCAAGCCGCGCGCCGGCCCCGACGGCATCTTCGCCCAGCGCCAGGAGCACGACGAGCGCGGCTTCGTCCAGGCCATCACCCACCTGGGCGCCCGCGACCAGCCGGTCTTGCACCCGCGCGGCTACGCCCGGGTGACGTACAAGCACGACGAACAGGGCAACGTCGTCGAGCGCGCCTACTTCGGCCTCGACGGCAAGCCGGCCTTGCACCGGGCCCTGCGCTGGGCGCGCGAGACGTCGCGCTACGACGGCAACGGCCATCGGCTCGAACAGCGCTCGTTCGGCCTCGATGGCCAGCCCCACGGGGGCCGGCGCGGCGCGGCTGCAACCGTGCTGACCTACGACGGGCGCGGCCTGAAGACGTCCGAGGCCTTTTTCGACGTCGAGGGCAAGCCCGTCGCCGGCCCGCCGGGCGTGGCCCGCATCGCCTTCCGTCACGACGAGCGCGGCGACCTCGTCGAGGAGCGCTTCTTCGACGTCGAAGGCGAGCCGGTGCTTGCGGAGAACGGCGCGGCCCGCGTCGTGCGGACGTACGACGCGCGCCACAACGTCGCGACGACGGCCTACTTCGGGCGCGCGGACGAGCCCGTGGCCATTCGCCCCGTGGGACTTCACAAGGAGACCACCCGCTACGACGAGCGGAACAACCTCGTCGAGCGCCGCCTCGCCGGCGTCGAGGGCCAGCCCGTGCCGGGGGAGCCTGCGCGGGCCCGATACGCCTACAATGCGCACGGCCTGCGAACCGAGTTGGCCTACTTCGACGGGGCGGGCAAGCCGGTGCTGGGCCCCGATGGGGTGGCGCGCGCCACGTGGACGTGGGACGAGCAGGGCAACAACCTCGAACAATCGTGCTTCGGCGCCGACGGCCGGCCGGCGAGCCCCAACGCGCGCTTTCGCCTGAGCTGGCGGTTTCTGCCGGCCCAGTACGCCCGCTTCGAGAACGTCTTCGACGACCGCGGGAACTGTACCGACAGCGCCTGTTATGCGCCCGGGAAGATGGGGCTCGAGCTGGTGGCGCGCTACAAGAGCCAGTGGGACGAGCAGGGCCAGATGATCGAGATGGCCCGCTACGACGGCAGGGGCCGGCTTTTCGCCCCCCAGGGGCCCCCCAAGGTGACGCTCACCTACGACGAACAGGGGCACGTCATCGGCCGCGTCGCCTACGGCCCCGACGGCAAGCCCTTGCTCACTGCGGGAGGCGCGGCGCGGCACGTGAAGACGTTCGACGACATGGGCCGGGTGACCGCCGAGGCGTTCGTGGGCCTCGACGGTGCCCCGAGGCTGGGCGACAACGGCTACGCGCGGGCGACCTTCCGCTACGACGAGGAGGGGAAGTTGATCGGCTCGAGCTACTTCGACCCGGACGGCGAGTTGGTGCGGACCGAGGTGTTCGTCACCGCGGTGGGGGCCGTCGCCTTCGACGAGGCCCTCAAGGAAGGCGACGTCCTGATGGCGTATGATGGCGTGAAGCTCGCGTGCGCGCGTCAGTTCATCGACCTCAAACGGCGCGAGGACTACAACCGCTCTTCGCGCGAGGCGCAGGTGCTTCGCGGCGGCAAGGCGATCCTGGTGCGCCTGCCGAGCGGGCCTGCGGTGCGCTTCTACTCGCCGTGGCGCCGGCAGATTTTCGTGACGGGGCTCGACGCCCACATGCCCGCCCTGACGCGCGCCGTCGAGGAGTAGGGCCCCCGTCGTTCCACAAAGTCCTTCTCCCGGACCGCCCATGACCGACGACGAAATCACCCAGCTCTTGTTCGTGCGGCACGAGCCGGCGCCGGCCGACGTGGCGCTGGTGTTCGGCTACAGCGATCCCGAAGGCGCCGCCATCCGGGCTCGCCACGCCGCCCAGCTATACCGCGCAGGCCACGTTCCCTGGCTGCTCTTCTCCGGCGGCTGCACCCACCCTGGCGAGCCGAGCGAGGCCGAGAGCATGGCGGAGGTGGCCCGCGCGTTGGGGGTGCCCAACAGCGCCATCCTGCTCGAGCCTCACGCGCGCACCACCTTCGAGAACGTCGCGCACACCGTCACCCTGTTGGGCGAACTGGGCATCTTGCCCCGCCTCTCCACCCTGCTGCTCGTCTCCTGTCCCTGGCACATGGGGCGCGTCTGGCGCCTGGCCCGTCGCTCCTTCTCCCCCACGGTTCGCCTGCTCTGCTGCCCGCACGGAGAACGTTGCCTGGGCCACGACTGGCACGTGGAAGAAGCGTGCCGCCGCCGCGTCGAGGCCGAGGCGGAGTTGCTCGCCGCCCTGATCCGGGCCGGGCTGCTCCCGGCCGAGTGAGCTTTCCTCGCCGGCTTGCCTCCCTTCGCTTCTTCCCCCTTTCTCCCCATCCAGGGCCCCTATCGGGTTGCTCTAGGCGCTGCGCCTTGCCCCTGCTATCAGGGCCCGCCCTCGCGGCCCGGCGCCTTTCATGCGCCCGCCGCGTCCCATCGGGCCGGGGGGAAGCGCACGTGGAAGTTCAGGACGCACTGCTCCTCGGGGGCATCACCTTCGTATCGTTCGCGCTGGCGTTCTACGGGGCCGCCTCGGGCCTGATCCTCGGACACCTGCGCCTGCCCTTGCTGAGCTACTATCTGCCGACCGCCTCCGCGGGCAGCGCCACCAACCTGGCCATCTCCGGCCTCGGCGCGCTGACCGGCACCCTGCGCCACGCCCGCGACGGACGGATCTCGGCCCGCGTCCTGGCCATCATGGGCATCCCCTCCGTCGTCGGCGCCCTCCTCGGGGCCCGGTTCTTGATCGTGGTCGATCCCGCCTGGGCACGTCTCTTCGTCGGCGTTTTCCTGCTCGTCAGCGGCGTCAACCTCCTGCGCACGATGGGCCAGCCGAAGGGCGAAGAGGTGCCCTTCGGCATCGGGCTGCGCCTCGGCCTCGAGATCGTCATCGGACTGGCCCTGGGCTTCATGGCGGCCATCACGGGGCTGATGATGGGCAGCATGCGGCTGCCGATGATGATTCGCTGGCTGCGCATCGACCCGCGCGTGGCGGTCGGCAGCAACATGGCCATCGGCTGCCTCACCGCCCTGGCCGGCTGCGTGGCGTTCTGGGCGCAGGGCAAGACGTTCTACTGGCTGCCCCTCTTCGTCGTCGCCCCACCCACCGTCCTCGGCGGGTATCTGGGCGCGCGCTGGACGGGCTCGTTTCGCAAGGAGACCTTGCAGCGCCTGGTGGGTTGGACCATTGGGCTGACCGGCCTGGGCATGGCCGGCGAGGGCCTGTTCAGGGCCTTCCGCGCCTGGGGCGCCTGAGCGGCCTTTGCGCTCCTGCCCCACCGGAGAACGACGATGAGCGAACGCCTTCCGATCGACCTGCCATGCACGGGCGCACCGAGGGCCATCCTCCCATTCCGGAGGCCGCCGGCGCCCGCCGTGGGTTCGGCGCGCGGCCACGTGCCGGCGCTGGACGGGGTGCGCGGGCTGGCGATCGGCCTGGTGCTGCTGACGCACGGCATGGACGCGGGGTTGCGCCCGGCCAACGCCATCGAGGGCGTCGTCTACAACGTCGCGCGCTGGGGCTGGGTCGGCGTCGATCTGTTCTTCGTGCTGTCGGGCTTCCTCATCACCGGCATCTTGCTCGCGGCCCGCGAGAGGCCCCACTACCTGCGCAACTTCTTCGCCCGCCGCGCCCTGCGCATCTTCCCCCTCTACGGCGCGACCTTGCTCGTCTGTCTCGTGCTCCTGCCGCTTGTCCCGCTGCCCGCGTTCGACTGGCTGCGCGACCTGTCGTCGCAACAACTCTGGTTCTGGGCGCACCTGTCCAACTACTACAAGATCGCGGTCCAGGGCCCGCCCGTCGGCTGGCTCTCGACCCTGTGGTCGCTCGCGGTCGAGGAGCATTTCTATCTCGTCTGGCCGTTCGTCGTCTGGAAACTGTCCGACCGGCACCTGGGCTGGGGGTGCCTGCTCGGCGCGGCGGGGGCACTGGCCCTGCGCATAGCGCTCGCGGGCCGTGGCTTCTCGGGCGACTACATTTACCGGAGCACGCTGACGCGGATCGACCCGCTGTTGCTCGGCGCCCTGCTCGCAGTGCTGGCGCAGGGGGGGCTCCAGCGCTGGGCGCCGTGGGCTCGGGCTGCTGTCCCGCTCCTGCTGGCGGCGATGGTCGTACAGGCGGTCCTGCAAGGCGGGGCCTCGGGGCGGGATCGCACCCTGTACGGCCAGACGGCCCAGTACACCGTCGTCGGCCTGCTGTTCGCCAGTCTGCTCGTGCTGGTGCTGACTTCGCCCGGATCGCGCGTGCAAACCTTCTTGACGATCGCGCCGCTGCGGGCGCTGGGGAAGTACAGTTACGCGATGTACGTCTTCAACAAGCCGATGTTCCAGCTGGCGCGCTGGTGCATGTCCGGCGAGCTCGGCCTGTCGGGCCTGCCGCTGCTGGCGCTGGCCGGCTATCTGGTGCTGGGCGTCGCCCTGACGTTCGGCGCGGCACTGCTGAGCTGGCACCTGCTCGAGAAGCACTTCCTGGAGCTGAAACGGTTCTTCGAGGCCCGCCCGGAGCAGCCGGCGCGGCCCGCCTGGAGCTATCGCACGGCGGCATGAGCCGGTCATCGGGACAAGGAGGATGACAGATGAGCGCGGACGCAACCGTTCAGGCCAAGGCGAGCGCCTTTTTCACCGGCGCGTTCTTCGGGTTCGTGGGGGCCGTCGTGGTGTTGTGGCTCCTCTCTGCGGCGTAGGGGTCGTTGGGGTAGTTGGGCCCTGGCCCGAGGTCGTATGATGTAAGGGAGCAGGCGCTCGCGACCTTCACGACCTCGACCGCCCGTTCGGCCCCTCTCCAGGCAGTGCGCCATGCGTCGAGATGGCCGGGCGGGCCCGGGCCCCCGACCATGTCACGCTACCTGATCGGCATCGACCTCGGCACCACCAATAGCGCGCTGGCCTACCTCGACCTGGAGCGCATGCGCCAGAGTGGGGGGCGCGTCGAAGTCAAGCCGTTCCCGGTGCCGCAACTTGTCGCCGCCAACGAAGTGAAGGAGCGGGCGCTGTTGCCCTCGTTGCTCTACCTGCCCGGCGCCCACGACCTGCCCCCCGGCTCGACGGCCTTGCCCTGGGCCCCCGAGCGCGACTACGCCGTGGGGGAATTCGCGCGCAACCACGGAGGGCGCGTCCCCGGGCGACTCGTCGCGTCCGCCAAGTCGTGGCTCTGTCACCCCGGCGTCGATCGCTCGGCCCCGCTCTTGCCCTGGAGCGCTCCCCCGGACGTCCCGCGCGTCTC
>JBBSEZ010000187.1:0-17686 GCA_038239195.1 Gemmatales bacterium | reverse complement strand
CTGGTCAGGCAGGGAGGGGGGCCCTCCAATTCCGACCAAGCCAACAGCGGGCGTGTGGCAGGAATGAGCATGGCCAAACTCGCGGGGACAGGGGAAAGGTGGTAATCGCACGACTTCCCCCCCTCTGCGCATCCCCTGGTCGAAAAATCCAGGAAGTAGGCAAATCGGCCCTCGAGTGCCGAAAAAGCCTGGCGCGTTGGGGGATGACCCTTTCCCGACGCGACGTAACCTCAAGCCCTTCCCCTACTCCCGAACAGCGCAACGCGCTATAAACCAGGGGCCTGCCGAGGCCCTGGAGGAACTGCCGAACGGCATCCACTCGGGCTTGCGGCGGGAGAAGTGCAACGGCATGTTCTTCTACTTCCAGGCGCCCCGGGCGGACGGCCAGGGCCGGCGGCACCTCTGGCGGTACGTGGGCGCCGGGACGCGGGACGTCGTGGAGAACCGCTTCGAGATCGCCCGACTGATCGCCTGCCCGCCCGAGGAGCCCCGCTACGTCGGGCAGCAAGACGTGTTCGTGCTGCAAGACAAGGCGATCGACCACGTGCTGCCCGCCGAGAGGGAAGCGGAGGCTCGGGCCGCTGCGCCCACGACCGTGGGCCCGATCCAACAGACGGTCACCGAGACGGTCAAGGAGTGCATCCGCCGCCGGACGGTGGACCGGGACAAGGCCAAGACCTGCCTCAGCTTCCTGGGTCAGCCGATGGGCAAGGCCCTGCACGCCCGGCTGGGGGCCCTGTACGAAGGGTGGGGGGCGAAGAAGGACGACAAGGAGCTTGTCGAAGCGATTCACACCATGTCGGAGCAGTTTGGCAAGGAGAAGAGCTCTCGGGGGCCGACCCGGCGGCTGACCCGGGAGGACCTGGAGTTGATCTGCTACGAGTACCTTTCGTGTTGAGCCAACAGTCGAACCGGCCGGGCCCCCACTACCCACAAGGCCGGCGACAGGCCATAATCGCCAGTGCCCACCCCGGCCTGGAGACCGCTCGTGCATTTGCTTGCCGGCTACCACAAACCGATCGTCGCGCTCGCCCTCTCGCCCGACGGCGCGCGCCTCTACTCCGCCGCCCGGGGCCAGCAGATGATCTGGGTGTGGGGCCTGGCCCGGCGCGAGGTCGAACGCAAGTTGCGCGGCCAGCATCGCAAGGGCGTCCAGGCGCTGGCCTGTTCGGCGAACGGCGAATGGCTCCTGTCGGCGGAGGAGAACTTCGGCGTCGCCGCCTGGCGCCTCGGCGACGGGGGCGAGGGGCGCCTGCTCCCGCGCGACCAGTCCGACTGGACCAGTGCGTCCCCGGCCGTCGCCATCCATCCCGACAGTTGCCTCGCGGCCTTCCCGTTCTGGTCGTTCGGGGACGAGGAGGCCAGGCACGGCATTCAACTGTGGGGCCTGCCGGAAGGCAAGAGGAGGAAGGTCATCCGGGGGCACGTCAGGGCGGTGACCTCGGTGGCCTTCTCGCCCGCCGGCGGGCTGCTCGCCTCCGGCTCCTCCGACCGGACCGTCAAGCTGTGGCACCACGCTTCGGGCGAGGAAGCGCTGAGCCTGACGCTCAAGGTCGTCCCGAGCCATCTCGCCTTCCGCCCCGACGGGAAGGCGCTGGCCGTCGCCGGGCACAAGTCCGTCTTCGTCTGGGGCCTGCCGCGTGGGGGACTGCTCCACGTGCTGACCGGGCACGGCGGGGTTGTCGCCGGCCTGGCCTACAGCCCCGACGGCAAGTACCTGGCGAGCAGCGCGGCCGACGGCGTCGTCTTCCTGCGCGACGCGCAGACGCACGAAGTCCTCGGCCAGCGCCATCTGGGCCTCGGCGGGTTGGGCCCGCTGGTCTGGCAGCCCGATTCCTCGGGGCTGGTCGTGGGCGGGGAAAAGTTGATCGCCCTGTGCGAGGTGGGCGAGCTGCTCGGCACGGCGCAGGCGCGGAAAAAAGAGAAGGGCGAGCCGCTGTCGCTGGCGGGGCACGAATCCAGGGCCTTGGGGCTGGCCTATTCGCCCGACGGGCAGGCGCTGTGCAGATGGGCCCGCGATGGGGTGCGCATCTGGGACTTCTCCCAGGGCGCGGGGCAGGCGTGCGCAAAGGCCGCGTTCGTGTTAAAGGGGCACAGCGCCTACGAGGCGCTGACCTGGTCCCCCGACGGGCGGCGGCTGGCCGCGTCCTTCCGCCGCGGCGTTCACGTCTACGACGCCGAGACGGGGGAAGTGCTTCACGAGATCGAGGCGGGGACCGGCCCCCGCCGCTACCTCGCATTCACCCCTGCCGGCCGGCTCTTCCTCGCTCTGATCGACCGCACCAGCGCGAGGGCCAGCCTGCAACTGCGCGACGCGGAAGGGAGGCCCTCTTCTCCGGGCGCGTGGAGGTGGACACCATTTCCGTTCGCGTGACGCACGCCCAGATCGTTGGCCCGGACGATCGACACGTTTACTTCGCGGTGCGGCCGAAAGGCGTCTTCCGCTGGGCCCCGGCGGCGGGGGAAGTCGCGCGCCTGTTCGAGCAGGACACGCACGTCACCGGACTGTGCGTCAGCCCCGACGAGCGGCTGATCGTGACGTTGGGCGGGAACACCGCCCTCGTGCGGTCCTTCCCTGGCGACAAGAAGGAGTTGGAGCTGAAACACCCGCTGACCGCCAGCGGGGTGGCGATCGTGCCGGGTGGACGGCTGCTGACCGCGTGCTACGACGGCCTGGTCCGCCTGTGGGACCTGTCGGGAGGCAAGGAGCTTTTCGCCTTCGACCTCGGCATGGGCAAGCTCTACTCCCTGGCCGCCTCGCCCGACCACATGACCTTCGCCGCGGGGGCCCAGAAGAAGTCCCGCATCGTCCTCATGGACGTGCCCGAGTGATTGGAGTGACGGAATGCCCCTAACGCAAAACGGGGCCAGCCGGCGGCCCTTCTATTCGGGCTCGTAAGTGGATGGCGCAGCCCCGTCTTCGCGGTCGCGGGAGAGATCTCGAAAGTGCCCGCTTCCGTTCGCCCCGCGGGCTTGCTAGAATGTCCCCTACGGTCCCTCCTTCGATTATTGGGGACGCCAGCAACACCCCCGCCCACCGGAGCGCGGCCCTCGGGCCCGGGACGGCGGGACGACCGTGGACTCACCAACCATGAACTTCCAAATTGACGCCTCGTCGGCCCTGGCCCTTCCCGCGCTCGATCCTCCCGCAGCACCGCCACCCGTCTCCGAAACGATCGACCTGTTGCGGCAGATCCTCGAGGTGCAGCGCGAACAACTCGCCTATCAGCGGGCCGCCGCCGCCGCCCACGACATGACCGCCCGCTGGCGGGCCTACCTCGCTCGCTGGGAGAACGAGTTCCCCGGCCTCTCCGATGGCTGCCGCCAGGCCATGCCCCAGCTCGAGCGCTGCTACGGGCAGCTCATCTCCGACCTGACCGAGAAGCTCACCGACGAAGACGGCGTCGATAGCGACTTCGCCCTACAAGAGTTCCTCGACCGCTACGGGATGCGCCTGGCCCAGCTCGGCACCATCCTCAACCTCGTCGCCCCCCTCGCCGAGGCCGGCTCCCAGAACGAGTCGGCCTAGGGGCCCCGGGGAGCGCCCGTCCTGGCGAGCCGGGGGCACCCGCCCCCGGCGGAAGTCGTGTCGCCCCGCGTTCGCGTGTTTCGCCAGCGGCTCGCCCGTCGAGGCCCCCGCCGACTTGTGACCGCCCCCCCGGCGCGGTATGATTCCATCTCCCGCCCCCGCGCAAGAACGCCCCGCTCCTGTTCCGAGGAACGAACTCATGCCGGACCAGAAAACCATCCTGGTGGTGGATGACGACCTCGAGCTCAGCGACGGCCTGCGCGTCGTCCTCGAGCGCCAGGGCCATCGGGTCATCCAGGCCCGCGACGGCCAGCAGGGCAAGCAGCAAGTCTACAACCAGCGCCCCGACCTCGTCATCCTCGACATGATGATGCCGCGCATGGGCGGCTACCCTGTCCTCGAGCACTTCCGCGGCAAGGCGGACGCTCCCCCCATCATCATGATCACCGCCAACGAGGGCAGTCGCCACAAGGCCTACGCCGAATACCTCGGCGTCATCGACTACATCCGCAAGCCGTTCCCCATGGAGCGCCTCCTCGAGGCCGTCGAACGCGGCCTCGCCGGCAAGCCGGCCGACGCCGCTCCGCCCGAGGAGAAAAAGGGGTAAGGGGAGCGGCAGGACTTGGTTTGCCGTAGGACGGCTCTCCTGAGCCGTCCTGGTTCGCTCGAGGACGGCTCGGGAGAGCCGTCCTACAAGGATGCCTTTTCCTGCCGGCGAAACGAATTGTCCCCGGAGCTCCCGTGAGCGTCATCACCGAGGCCGCGAGCGTGCTGCTGGCTCGGGCCCCCGGTTCGGCCGAGGCCTTCCTCATCGCTCGTGCCCCCAACCTCCGCTTCATGGGCGGCTTCCACGCCTTCCCCGGCGGCAAAGTCCACGGCGGCGACCGCGACCTCGCCCGCGATGGACTTTCCGTCCAGCAGGTCAGCGCCGTCCGCGAACTGTTCGAGGAGACCGGCGCCTTGCTCGCCCGCCGCGCCGATGGCTCGTTTCCTCCCGCCTCCCCCGAGCTCGTCGCGTTCCGTCGCGGGCTCCTCGCCGACGAGGTCGCCTTTGGGGCCGCCCTCGCCGACCTCGGCCTTCGCCTGCGCCCCGACGACCTCGCGTTCGCCGGCTCGCTGGTCACGCCCTCGTTCGCCCCGGTGCGCTTCGACACCGCCTTTTACGTCGGCACGCTCCCACCGGGGCAGGACGTCGAGATCTGGCCCGGCGAACTGACGAGCGGGGCCTGGCTCAGCGCCGACGAGGCGCTCCGCCTCTGGGAGCAGGGCGGGCACCTCCTCTCCCCGCCCACGGTGGCGCTGCTGGAGGCGGTGCGCGGGCGGCCGCTGGCCGACTTGCCCGACCGGCTGCGCCCGCTGCTGGCGCACCTGGAGACCGGGGCCCTCCACCCCATCTGGTTCAGCCCGGCCGTGCGGATGATCCCGCTGGACTGCGAGGGCCTGCCGCCCTCGACGCACACCAACGCCTACCTCGTCGGCACTGGCCCCGCCTACCTGCTCGACCCCGGCCCAGACGATCCCGAAGAACAGCGCCGCCTCTTCGACGCCCTCGACGCTCACCTCGCCGACGGCAAGGCCCTCGACGCCATCCTGCTCACCCACCACCACCCCGACCACGTCGGCGCCGTCAGCGTCACCGCCCGCCGCTACCGTCTCCCCGTGTTGGCGCACCCGCGAGCGGCGCGCGACCTGGCCGGGAAGGCCCAGGTGGACCGCGAAATCCACGACGGCGACCACCTCGACCTGGGCGCCTCGCCGCGCGGGCACGGCCGATGGCACCTGGAGGCGATCCACACGCCCGGCCACGCTCCGGGGCACCTCGTCTTCTACGAGCCGTCGTATCAGCTCCTCTTCGCCGGCGACATGGTGTCTACCCTCTCGTCGGTGGTGATCGCTCCTCCCGAGGGCGACCTGATCGACTACCTGGCCTCCCTGCGCCGCTTGCAGGGCTACCCCGCCCGGCTGCTGCTCCCGGCGCACGGCCCCGTCAGCGCCCGCCCCGCCTTCGTCCTCGACCAGGCGCTCGCCCACCGCGCCAAACGGGAGGAGCAGTTATTGGAGTTGTTGGCGCCAGGCCCGCGCACTGTTTCCGAGATCGCCCTGGTGATTTACCGAGGGCTGCCCGCCAACCTGATGCCGTGGGCCGAGCTCCAGGTGCTGGCGGGCTTGCAGAAGTTGCAGCGCGAGGGGAGAGCAGCGCCCGCGCGGGAAAGCTGGGCGATGACGTGAGGGGGAACGGGCGCCGCTGTTAACCTCGCCGGGCCAAGTCGTCCTTTGAAGGGAAAGGGTTGGCCCGGAGGATCGCGCATGGCGGAAGCCACCCTGGCAGACCGGCGCCTCGAGCAGGCCTTCGACGCGGCCCGGCCCGAGCTGGTCCGGAACCTGGCCCGGCTCCTCGGCAGCGCCGACGACGCCCAGGACGTCGTTCAGGAGGCGTTCCTGAAGTGCTGGCGCACGCGCGACCGCGTCGGGCAGGTCCGCGACCTGCGCGCCTGGATCTTTCGCGTCGGCCTCAACGCCGCCCGCGACCTGCGCCGCAACGTCTGGCGCCGCCGCTGGCGCCCCCTCGCCGACGCCCCCGCCCTCGATGACCGTTCCGCCAACGGCCCGGACGAACACCTGCTCTACGCCGAGACCATCGAGCGCCTGCGCCGCGGCCTGGCCAACTTGCGCCCCGAGGAGCGCGACGTCTTCGTGCTGCGCCAGAACGGCGCCCTCACCTACGAGGAGATCGCCGCCCGCCGCGGGCTGCCCGTCGGCACCGTCAAGACGCGCATGCGCTCGGCGCTCGGCAAGTTGCGCCAGGCCTTTCCCGAAGAGGCACGAAGGTAGGGAACGCCCTCCGTGGCGTTCCGCTTTCGAGGAGCGCCACGGAAGGCGTTCCCTACAGGCGCCGCAGCTGCTCCCACAACAAGATCGCCACCAGCGTCTTGGCGTCGCGAATGGTGCCGTCCTTGGCCCAGGCGAGCGCCTGCTCCCACTCCACCGCGTGGGGCTCCAGTTCCTCGTCCGCCTCCAGGCGCATCTCCCCCGGCGTCAGGTCGCGGGCGACGAACAGATGGGTGCGCTCGTTCATCACCCCGGGCGACGGGTAGAACGCGGTCAGCTTGTCCCAGCGCCCCGCCCGGTAACCGGTCTCTTCCTCCAGCTCGCGGACGGCGGCCTGTTCGACCGGCTCGCCGGGCTCCAGCGTGCCCGCCGGTATCTCCCAGAGCACCTCTTCCACGACGAAGCGGTGGTTGCGGAGCAGACACACTCTTCCGCCTTCGAGCAGCGGCAGGATCGCGACGGCGCCGGGGTGGAGGACGACGTCGCGGCGCACCACCTGGCCATCGGGCATCACCGTCTCGTCGAGGGCGACCCGGATCTTGCGGCCTTGATGAACGAACGTGCGAGACATGACGGATCTCCTGAGCAGAGGGGCGGCGCCGGTCGGTTCGGCCGAGCCAGGCGATTGCGTGCCCTCCGGGGCAATGATAGAATCGAGAAGACGTGCTGCAACGCTTCCCTCGCCTGGTGAGTAGCTGCGATGCATGACCCCTTTGCCTGGTCGTTCCCACTGGGGCGCTTGTTCGGCATCACCATCCGGGTGCATTGGCTGTTCCCGTTCGTCGCCCTCGGCTTCGTCCTGCACGCCGCCTTCGGCAAGCCGGGCGGCCATCCGCTGCCCGAGGGCACGTGGGTCGATGCCACCATCCTCATCGTCATCCTCTTCTTCACCGTGCTGTTCCACGAGTTTGGGCACTGTTTCGGCGCCCGCGCCGTTCGCGGCGACGCCCAGGAGGTGCTGCTCTGGCCCCTGGGCGGGCTGGCCAACGTCGAGGTCCCCAACCGCCCCCGCGCCCACTTCCTCACCGCCGCCGCCGGCCCCGCCGTCAACCTGGTCCTCGCCCTCGGCTGTGCCCTCCTTCTGCTGACCGTCCACGAAAAGGCCTTGCAACCGACCTGGAGCCCTCTCCCCGACGGGTTCCCCTTCCGCGACAGCCTGGGGCAGGTCGCGCTCCAGACGTGGTCCGGGGGAGAGGTCGCCGTCGGCCCCTACACCCTGGCCGCCTGGGTGGCCCGCGCTTTCTGGGTCAATTACTTCCTCTTCTTGATGAACGTCGTCCTCATGGGATTCCCCCTCGACGGCGGGCGCATGCTCCAGGCGGGGCTGTGGCCCTGGCTGGGCTACCGCCAGGCGATGCTCACCGCCATCTTCGTCGGCTTCGGCGTGGTCTGCGTCATCGGCCTCTACGCGATCATCAAGGACTCGGTCCTGTCGCTGTCCCTGGCCCTGTTCATCGCCTACTCGTGCCATCGCCAATGGGTCGTGCTGGAGACGGGCGGCGAGGACGCCGTGTTCGGCTACGACTTCTCCCAGGGATACACCAGCCTCGAGCGCGACCACGTGGCCGCCGCCCCCCCGCCGCGCCGCGTGAGCTGGTGGCGCGCCTGGCTCCAGCGCCGCGCCGCTCGCAAGCTCCAGCGCGAGATGGAGGAGCGCGAGGCCGAGGAAAAGCGCCTCGACGATCTGCTGGACAAGGTCCACCGCCAGGGCCAGGCCGCTCTCACCGACGAAGAAAAGCGCTTCATGAAGCGCGTCAGCGACCGCTACAAGAATCGGCGTTAGTCCGTAGCCAGGAGCCCGTAGTCCGTAGCATAAGAGGATGAACCTTCCGCCCTCGCGATGGTTCTGACTGGGGACGGTCTTTGCTACGGACTACGGACTACGGACTACGGACCATGTCGCAACTCATCCAGCCACGGACGCTCAAGGGCTTTCGCGACTATCCGCCGAAGCTGATGATCCCGCGCGAGCGCTTGCTCGAACAGGCGCGACGGGTCTACCGCTCCTATGGCTTCGCGCCGATCGACACGCCGGCGCTCGAGTACGCCGAAATTCTGATCGGCAAGGGGGGCGAAGAAACCGACAAGCAGATGTATCGGTTCACGCACCACGACCACGACGTGGCGCTGCGCTTCGACCTGACGGTGCCGTTCGCGCGTTTCGCCGCCCAGTACATCGGCGAGCTCGGTACGCCGTTCAAGCGCTATCACATGGGCCCGGTGTGGCGCGGCGAGAACACCCAGCGCGGGCGCTACCGCGAGTTCTGGCAGTGTGACTTCGACACCATCGGCACCACGTCCAACGCCGCCGACGTCGAGGTCGCCCTCGTCATCCACGACCTGATGCGGGCGCTGGGGCTGGAGCGCTTCGAGGTCCGCGTCAGCAACCGCCTGGTGCTCAACGGCCTGCTCGAAGAAATGGGCCTGGCCGGCCAGACGGCGGCCGTGTTGCGGGCGCTGGACAAGTTGCCCAAGATCGGCAAGGAAAAGGTCGCCGCCGAGATGGCCGAGAAGGCGGGCGTCGGCCCCGCGCAGGCCGAGCGCGTCCTGGCCCTGGCCGCGCTCGCAGGCAGCAACGGCGAGGTGCTCGACCGGCTCGAGCGCGACTTCGGCGCCAACGCCACGGCCAAGCGGGGCATCGCCCAGCTGCGCGAACTGGTAACGGTCGCCGCGACCGCGGGGGTGAGCGAGGAGCGCTTGAAGCTCGACCTGTCGATCGCGCGCGGGCTGGACTACTACACGGGCACGATCTACGAGACGTTCCTGCTGGGCACCTACAAGGACGAGAAGGGGGCGGAGCGGCCCCTGGAGGGCTTCGGCAGCGTTTGCTCCGGCGGCCGCTACGACAACCTGGCCGGGCTGTACACGCGCCAGCACCTGCCGGGCGTCGGCGCCTCCCTGGGCCTCGATCGCTTGCTGGCGGTGCTGGAGGTGATGGACGTTCTGCCCAAGGTGTCCACGCCCGCCCCCGTGTTGATCGTCCAGTTCAGCGCCGAACGGCTGGGCGACTACCAGCGGATGGCCCGCGCGCTGCGGGCGGAATGCGTGGGGGTCGAGGTCTTCCCCGAGGCGAAGAAGGTCGGCCAGCAGATGAAGTACGCGGACGCGCGCGGGTTCCGCATCGCGCTCATCGCCGGGCCCGACGAGTTCGCGCAGGGGACGTGGAAGGTCAAGGACCTCGCGGCGCACACCGAGGAGTCGTTTCCCGAGGCCGAGGTACTCGGTGCCATCCGGGCCCTGCTGCCGGCGGAGCAATAGTCGCCGATACGTGCCGGCGAAAACCGGATAGAATAAGAGGCGGGAGCGAGGCCGTTCCTCGCTCCCGCCTCTTGTCCGCGTTTCCCCACGGCGCCGCATGGACCGCAGCAACCACTACGAGGTCGCGTTCGAGGCGTATCTTCAGCGCCGCGGCCTGGGGTACGTCGCCGTGGACGAGACGCGCCGCTCCGTGCTGGGCGACGGGCCCGTCAAGAGCCTCGACTTCATCGTCCTGGGCGCCGGCGCTCGCCTCGTTATCGACGTCAAGGGCCGCCGCTTCCCGTCGGGCCCGCCCGGGCGCCTCCGGCGCGTCTGGGAGTGCTGGTCGGAGCACGCCGACGTCGATGGCCTGGAGCGCTGGGCCGAGTTGGCCGGGCCCGACTACCGCGGCCTGCTCGTCTTCACCTACCACGTCTTGCCCTGCGTCGAACTGCCGCCCACCACCCCCGACCTCTGGGTGTGCCGCGGGCGGCGCTACCTCTTCCGGGCCGTGTGCGTCGAGGACTACCGCCGGCACATGCGCGTCCGCAGCCCGCGCTGGCGCACCGTCACCCTGCCCAGGGCCATCTACCGCTCCCTCGTCCGCCCGCTCAGCCACTACCTCGGCGAAGCGGGGCTCGGGGAGCTGGGGCTCGAGGAAGCTGTCGCCCCCGGCGCGCCGGGGGACGTCGAGGAGTGTCCATTTTGACCGCGAACCGTCTGAAGATCGGCGCCCACCTGGAATCGTTCGGCCTGCCCTTGCGCCGCGCCCTGGCCGAGGCCCAGCGGATGGGCGTGGCGGGGGTGCAGCTCGACGCGGTCGGCGACCTGTCGCCCGCCAACCTCTCGCAGTCGGGGCGGCGCGATCTGCGCAACCTGCTCCGCGCTCACAACCTCGAGCTGGCGGCGATCGGCTGCCCGCTGCGCCGCGGCCTCGACGAGGCCGAGGACCAGCAGCCGCGCCTCGAGCGCGTCCGCGACGTGATGGCCCTCAGCTTCGACCTCGGGCCGCGCCTCGTCCTCGTCCAGGCCGGCCCCGTGCCCGAGGACGTCGAATCGCCGCACGGCCGACTGATGAGCGAGTCCCTGCGCAACCTCGGCCCCCACGGCGACCGCACCGGCACCACCCTCGCCCTCGAGACCGGCCTGGAGAGCGGATCGACACTGGCCGCCTTCCTGAAGCGCTTCGACAGCGGCAGCCTGCGCGTCGATCTCGATCCCGCCAACCTGCTGCTGCACGGCTTCGACCCGTACGAGTCTGCCCGCGAGCTGCACGGGCTGATCGCCCACGCCCGCGCCAGGGACGCCCGCCGTACCAGCACCAGCCGGGGCTCGCAGGAGGTGCCGCTCGGGCACGGCGACATCGACTGGATGCGCTGGCTCGCCACTCTCGAAGAGGTCGAGTATCGCGGCTGGCTGACCGTCGATCGCGAGTCGGGCGACAACCGCGTCGCCGACGTCGCCGCAGGCGTGGCGTTCCTGCGCCGGTTCATCGGGTGACTTAGCCCCAGGCGGCCGTCGCTGCCGCCTGGGCGGCCATCCACTGAAGGCAGCGCCCCCAGTTGGCCGACGAGCCCGGCGTGATGCTGCCGAGCAGCCGCGAGCCGGCCGCGCCCGTCGCCGAGGGCGCGTTGCCCGGCACGCCGTCGAGCGTCAGCGCCGCCAGCAGGCCGAACGACACGGGCTTGCGCAACTCGGCCGGGACGCTCACCGCCTCGGTGCGGGCCAGCGGCACGCCGTTGAACTGCTGGGCGAGCAGGTGCCAGAGCAGGCCGTTCCTCACGCCCCCGCCGCTGAGAAGCACGCGATCGATCGGCCCAGAGAGAAAGCGTTGGATGGAGCCGCCGATGCCGCGGGCGACGAAGTGGGTGGCCGTGCAGAGCAGGTCGTGCAAACTGCCGTTCAGCTCGCGGGCCTGCGCGACGGCGGCGGCGGCGAACTCCTCGCCGAAGAGTTGGCGAGGCAAGCTCTTCGGCGGCCGGCGCCCCAGGTAGGGATGGGCCAGCCACGCCTGCAACAGCGGTTCGATGCACTTGCCCTGCACGGCGTGTTTGCCGCCGGGGTCGTAGCTCTCGCGGCCGTTCGTCAGGTGACGCATCAGCGCGTCGAGCAGGCCGTTGCACGGCCCGGCCTCGAAGCCGAGCGCCTCGTGCGGCCGGGCCCCCGCCGGCAGGTAGACGATGCGGGCAATCCCCCCCAGGTGCAGCAGCAGCCGCCCCTCGTGCGGGTGGCGGAACAGCACGTAGTCGCACAGGGCCGCCAGCGGCACGCCCTGCCCGCCGGCGGCCATGTCGCGCGCGCGAAAATCGCTGAGGGTGGTGACGCCGGTACGCTCGGCGACCACGGCGGCCATGCCGAGCGCGAGGCTGGACGGGAAGCGCCCTTCGGGGTCGTGCCAGACGGTGTGGCCGGGACAGGCGACAGCCTGGACTTTTTGCAGGCTGACGCTCGCGTGGTCGGCGACGGTGCGAGCGGCGCTGGCGAACGTCTCGCCCAGCAGACGATGCAGCCGGCTCACCTGGCGCATCTCGCAAGGCGCCGGCGAGGAAGCGGCGCGAATCAGCTCGCGCAGTTCGGGCGGGTAGGGGAGCTGGAGCCCGTGAAACTGGCGCACGCGCAGCCCCAGCCCGACGCCTTCCAGTTCGACGAGGGCCGCATCGACGCCGTCGGCCCCCGAGCCGGAGGCCAGGCCGATTACCCAGCGCTGGGCCATGCTTGTTCCTCGATCATTCAGGCCACCAGTTCCAGCGGTCGCGCCGGGCGCAGACAGGCCTGGGCGAAGCTCTCGAACAGTTGCAGGTCGAGCGCCGAGGCCGTCTCCGATTCGGGGTGCCACTGCACGCCGACGCAGAACCAGTCGCCCTGGACGGACTCGATGGCCTCGATGATGCCGTCGGGCGACTTCGCGCAAACGCGCAAGCCGGCGCCGACCTGCCGCACGGCCACGTGGTGGGCGCTGTTGACGCGCACCTCGCTGCCGCCGTAGATCTCTTCGAGGCGCGACCCCGCTTCGAGCAGGACCATGTGCCGGTGGGCCTGCCCGGTTGGGTCGCGGTGCGGCATGGCGCGCGGCAGGTCTTCGGGAAGGTGCAGATAGAGGTTGCCGCCGCAGGCGACGTTGAGCTGCTGCATGCCGACGCCGACGGCGAGGATGGGCATCTGCCGCTCGAGCAGCCGGCGGAGCAGAGCGCGGTCGCTGTCGTCGCGGCGGGGGGCCATCGGCTGCACGGCGTTGTGCCACGGCAGCCCGCAGCGGCGCGGGTCGAGGTCGGCGCCTCCGGTGAGGAGGAAGCCATCGACCCGGTCGAGATAGTCGTCGATTTCGACGTCGGCGGCAAAGGGCGGCACGACGACCGGAAGGCCGCCGGCGGCGACGATGGCGTCGAGGTAACCGACGTGCAGGCGCACGTAGGGACTGGTCTGCTTGCTTGCCGGCACGTAGTCGGCGTTCACGCCGATGAACGGCCGCGCCTGTCTGGGCATCGAGCTCCCTCCCTGGAAACGGCCCGAAGAAGGCCCCGCCTTGGGGCCCGGCGCGGCGGACTATAGCGAGCGCGCACTGCCAAGGAAAGAGGAATAGAACAGAAGGCAACGATAGAAAGGAAGAGCCAGCGATGAGTTCCGGGGAGTGCCGTTGAGCCGGGGAAGAGCGGGCGGGAAGGAGTAGCGCCCCGCCGCCGACCCAGACTGCCCAGCCTCCACTTCTTCCTTCGTTGCCTTCGTTCCCTTCTGTTCAAATTCTTCTGCTTCATCGCCCGAGCAAATAGCGATGCGGATCGACCTCGCGGCGCAGGATGTCCAGCTCGTCTGCCGTCGGCGCCGTGGTGACGTCGAGGGGCTCGACCGCCGCCACCTCGAACCCCGTGGCCGCGCGCACCTGTCCCAGCCCGACGCCGGGGTGGAGGCTGATCACCTGCATCCGCTTGGTTTGATCGTGATAGCCGAGGACGGCCAGGTCGGTGATGACGCGGTAGGGACCGGTCCCGGGCGGCAAGCCCGCCTCTTCGCGGGCGCCGGGGCCGGTCAGGTAGCCGGGCGTCGTCAAAAAGTCGAGTCGCTCGACGAAGCGGCGCCGGTCGTGCGTCGTCACCACGAGGACGCGCCAGCACAGCGACGCCAGGTCGTTGGCGCCGCCGCTACCGGGCAAGCGCACCTTCGGGCGAGCGTGGTCGGCGCCGATCATTGTCGAATTGAGATTGCCAAAGGCGTCGATCTGTGCCCCGCCGAGGAAGGTGTAGTCGATCATGCCGCGCTGGCACGTCTCCATGACGTCGGCCATGCTGGTGGCCATCGCGGCCCGGTAGAAGGTGCGCGAGTCGCCGACGCTGATCGGCATGGTGGGCAATTCGGGGGCAACGCCGCCCGCCTCGAAAAGGACGGTCAAGCACGGGGCGTGGGTGCGCTGGGCCAGCATGGCGGCGGCGCAAGGCACGCCGGTGCCGACGGCGACGGTCCGGCCGTCCTCCAGGGCGCGGGCAGCACAGCAGATCATCAGTTCCATCGGCGTGTAGACGGCGGACACGATCAGCCTCTGGGTCAGAGGAGCCGGCGTCGCCGGCAGGTTTCGGTATAGGTCGTCTCGAACTCCACCGGCACGAACCAGTCCCCTGTGAGGCGCAAAGGCATGACGGGAAGAGGGGCGCCCAGCACGCAGGGCTCGACCCAGACGTCGATCTCAGACCGTTCTTCGCGGAGCACCGGCCGATAGGAGGCCGCGTAGAGGTGCGTCCCCTCCGGGAGGGGGGCCGCGTCGGTGAGGCCGAGCAAACGCAGCACCTCGGTGTGCAAGTTCGCATGGCGGGAAGTAACGACGTCGATGAGAACAACGCTGGCGCCCTGGTGCAAGTAGCCCGCGCACTTCGTCGCGAACGCCTGTCGTTCCGCGGGCCGATCCTTGTTCGCCGGGCTGATCAACTCGATGGCCGCCAGCAGGTGCCAGCCGCCGGGCGTGGTGATCCGCACCTCGAAGCAATCGGGGAACGTGACAGGCGCGGCCCAACGCGCTGCCGGAGGGGCCCAGGTTCGCGGCAGGGTGGCAACCGGGCTCCCATTTGCGGGAGGCGGTGGCGGGGTGGTTGGCAGCTCGAACGTCGCCACGTCGATCTCGAGCCGGGCCCCGAGATGAGTTCGTTCCGTGGCGAGGAACCCGTCAGGCAACCAGCGCTCGTTGAGTGTGTCCGCAAGGCGCGTCGCCCAGGCCGAATGAAGCGCCTCCCACGGCAGCAAGTCCTTCACCGGCGGATGAAAATGATCGAGCAACGGCATCGCCCTTCCTCCTTCAGCGCCCTCGGTCCAGCAGCAACTCCTGCCTCCTCAATTCCTGCAACCGCCGCGGCCCGCCGCACGTCTCCACGTACGCTCCGAAGTCCGCCACCCCCAGGATGTGCTTGTCGAGAAAGCGCCAGGACTTCCCCACGTCGATCTCGACCTCCAGCCGCCGGCGCGGCACAGCAGATCATCAGCTCCATCGGGGTGTAAACGGCGGACACGATGAGCCTCTGGGTCAGAGGAGCCGCCGGCGCCGGCAGGTTTCGGTATAGGTCGTCTCGAACTCGATGGGCACAAAGAGGTCGCCGGTGAGCCGCAGGGGCATCGTCGGCAGGGGCGATCCCAACGCCAGGGCCTCGGCCCACGTGTCGATCTCCGGTCGGTCCTCGCGCAAGACGGGGCGGTAGGCCGCCGCGTACAGAAAGGCCCCGTCCGGCAAGAGGGCGGTCGGCGCGTCGAGCAGCCGAACCAACTCGTTGTGCAGATTGGCGTGGCGGCTGGTGACGACGTCGATGAGGACGACGCTCACCCCCTTCTGGAGGTAACTGGCACATTTGGCGACGAATGCTTGCCGTTCGGCGGGGCGGTCCTTGTTGCCCGGGCTGATGAGTTCCACAGCGCCGACGAGCTCCCAACCGCCTCGCCCGGCGAAGACCCGGACCTCAAAGCTGTCCGGGAAGATCGCCGGCACCGTGCAAGTCGTCGCGGGGACCGTCCACGTTCGAGGCATTGTCGCGACCCCACCCCCGTTGCTCGACGAGGCCGAGGCGACGCTGGGGCGCTCGTAAGTGGCGACGTCGATCTCGGTACGTGGCCCGGAATGTGTGTTCTCGAGGGCGCGGAAGCGGCCTGGGAGCCACCCCTCGTTCAGGGCCGTGGCGATGTGCGTCGCCCAGGCCGAGTGCAACGTCGTCCACGGCAGCTCGTCATCGAGCGGCGGATGAAAATGATCGAGCAACGGCATCGCCCTTCCTCCCTCAGCGCCCCCGGTCCAGCAACAACTCCTGCCTCCTCAATTCCTGCAACCGCCGCGGCCCGCCGCACGTCTCCACGTAGGCCCCGAAGTCCGGCACGCCCAGAACGTGCTTGTCGAGAAACCGCTTGTACGCCTCCACGTCGGCCTCGACCTCCAGCCACTGGCGCAGGTGCTCCTCGTCGGAGAAGTATTCGTAGGGCATGTTGCCCGGGTAGCTCCCGAACGGCACCTCGCAAACCGCATCGACGCAGAAGAACGGGACGACCGTCCGCGTCGGCTCGCGCTGGACCTCCTCCGCCGGCACCAGTCGCTCGCACGTCACGATCAACCGTTTGGCGGCGCGGGCAACGTCCAGATCGGCGACGGTGGTGCCGAGGATGCGGCAGTTGCCGTAGCGGTCGGCCTCGTGGACGTGGATGGCCGCCACGTCGGGGTAGAGCGCCGGGACCGCCAGCACCTTCTCGCCGGTGAACGGGCAAGGGATGACGCAGGCGGCGCTGTAGCGAAACGTGTCGGTGCCGAGCATGCTGCGCGCCGGCAAAAAGGGCACGCCCATCGCTGCCGCCTTGAAGCGCAGGGCGAGCGTGTAGTTGGTCCACTCGGTCAAGGCGACCTCTCCCGACTCCAGCACGCGGCGGGCGTGCGGCGACAGGCCCCGCGCCTCCAGGCCGACGACGTAGGCGACGTCCACGGCCGCGAGCAGCTTGCCGCGCCCCAGGCCGTTGCCGGCGCAGAGCACCTGGAAGTCGTGGGTGGCCGTGTGGCCGGCGAAGCGCAACTCCTGCCGGCCCTGGCGGACGATCTCGTGAACGACGGCGGTGGGAATGCGCGCACAGCCGAACCCGCCGATGGCGAGGTAATCGCCGTCGCGAACCAGCCGGCGCACGGCGTCGGAAACAGTGGTCACCTTGTCGGTGCGAGCGCGCGGCCTGGTCGCAAAGAACTGCCGAGCCCGGTCGCTCGAGGGGTCGGCGAACAGGGCGCCTTCGCCGCGGGAGAGGGGAGACATGACACATCCCTAGTCCTTAGTTCTTAGTCCTTGGTTCTTAGCAAAGACAGTCGCCTTGACCTCTTTGCTAAGAACCAAGGACTAAGAACTAAGGACTATTCGTACTCGCGCAACAGTTGGCGGAAGCGAGGGTCCTGCCGGATGGCGTCGAGGTCGTGGTCCTCGCGCATGTAGCGGAAATCGCGGTAGCCCAGTTCGATGGCCTGGCGCAAGGTCTTGATCGACTGATCGAGGCGCTTCAGAAGGGCGTAACTGCACGCGAGGTTGTAGTGGGCCAGGGCGTCGCGCGGCCGCAGCTGCACCAACCGCTTGTCGATCTGGAGGCCGTCGCCGAAGCGGCCCTTGAGGGTGAGCAGGTTGCCCACGATCCGCAAGACGTCCACGTACTCGGGCCGGCGGGCCAAAACGCCTTCGAAGAACGCGAGCTCGAAGTCGAGCTGGTTTTGGTCGGGAGCGCGAGACGGCGCGCTTTTCGCGGCGGTCGGCTCGGGGCCCTCGTTGAAGTGCTTGCCCGGTTGCGCCATGACATCCCCTTGCTCGATCGAACGGGAGGGGGCGGAAGGGGAGCAGCACGCTCCAGAAGAGGTGCCCCTTCCGCAACATCGATTTGCATTATAAGGCCCTCGCGCGGGAAGTGCAAAGCATGTCCGCGCGGCGGAACGCCCCGGCGTCAGGGCAGAAGGGGAGGAACGATGCAGGACGCGCAGAGGCCCCAGGCAGGAAGCGCCGCCCAGGGCCCCTCGTTGGCCCACAGCGGAGGGGGCCCCAAACACGGGGGTTTGGGTGGGGGCGCTGTAACCGGGGGGCGCCGTCCCCGGCCCACTGGGCGTTCCCGGGG
>JBBSEZ010000186.1:0-17689 GCA_038239195.1 Gemmatales bacterium | reverse complement strand
TCCCAGAGGCGTTCTCTGTGTTTTCCACCCAGCTTGCTTACGCCTTTTCGGGCTTCTTGTCTTCTTCCCCACCTGTTCTCCTTGCGGTCCTTGCTCCGACAAACTCGGAATGCGCCCGTGGGGCCGAGTGCCATCCGGGCTGTTTCACGATTTTCATCAGAGCTGGTCGATTCGGTTCAAGGATGCGTTGAACGCGAACCGCTTGCCGAAGGGGGTCGCCGCTCTGGTCGAGCAGCGCGCCGGCCCCCTGGAGTCGGACGTCCTGGCCATCGAGACGAAAAACAAGCCGCTCGGTGCGGGGGCCCTCCGTGGCGGGGCCTTGGCGACCGTGGAACGGCCGGTTACCCGCATCGTGCGCCGGACCACAAAGGAAATCTCCTGCGGCCGGGCGAATCGGATCGTCGTCAGGCACCACCTGGGCCGGATCATCGCGGTCATCGAGATTGTCTCGCCGGGGAACAAGGACAGCCGTGCCGCCCTGCGCGATTTCGTCGAGAAGGCCCTCGACTTCCTGCGCGCGGGCATTCACGTCCTGATTGTCGATCTCTTCCCCCCCACGGCGCGCGACCCGTTCGGCATCCACAAGGCCATCTGGGACGAGATCGAGGAGGAGGACTTCGCCTTCCCCGAAGGCAAGGACCGGGCCCTGGCTTCTTACGAGACGGGGGGCGAGCGTGCGGCCTACGTGGAGCCGGTCGGCGTCGGGGACGAACTTCCGGACATGCCGCTGTTTCTGACGAATGACTTCCACATCCTGGTGCCGCTGGAGGCGACCTACCGAGCGACCTGGGACGCCAGCCCGGAGGAAATGCGCCTGGCCGTCGAGACCGGCGTGATGCCAGAGCCCGATGCCGAGTAGGGGCTGGCTACCGACTCCCCATCCACCGGAGGAGGGCAAGGGGGCTCTGAGGCGGCCCCATTCGGCTGATGATCGCGGCCAGAGAAAATGCTCGGCGTGGCCAACGCCAAGCGGTAGCCGATCACCCCCAAGACAGGGGCTGCACCTTCATGCTGGTGAAATCGCCATGTCGCAGCAGGATGAGTTCGGCCGGCTATTCCAGACGCTCACGGGGAACCCAGAGCCGTTCCCCTGGCAGCGAGCGTTGTTCGAGCGGTTCCGCGAGGGCAAGATCGAGCGAGCCCTCGATATCCCGACCGGCCTGGGGAAGACGGCCGTGATAGCTGTCTGGCTGGCGGCGAGGGTGAAAAAAGCAGAGGTCCCCCGGAGGCTGGTCTACATCGTGGACCGCCGCGCGGTGGTGGACCAGGCGACCGGCGTTGCCGAGACGCTGCGCGACGCGGTGGAGAAGAACAGCGACTTGAAGACAGTTCTGGAGCTCGGCATCCGGTCGTTGCCCATCTCCACCCTGCGCGGTCAACATGTCGATAACCGGAAGTGGCTGGAAGACCCGTCGTTGCCCGCGATCATCCTCGGCACCATCGACATGATCGGCTCGCGGCTGCTGTTCGAGGGCTACGGCGTGTCGAGGAAGATGAGGCCGTACCACGCCGGGCTCCTCGGGGCGGATACGCTGGTCGTCCTCGACGAGGCCCATCTCGTGCCGCCGTTCGAGATGCTGTTGGAGTCCATCGCCAGCGGCACGTTCGGCCCGAAAGCGAAGGGGCCCGTCCCTGAGTTCAGGCTGATGTCGCTGTCGGCGACGGGGCGGAAGCGGACGGGCGTGCCGTTCACGTTGACGGCAGAGGATCTGAAGCATCCCGTCGTGAAGCAGCGCCTTGAGGCGACCAAGCTGCTTTCTGTGAGGCGGTTGGGCGAGGATGAGGGCCTGGCGCAGGCCTTGGCGGAGGAAGCATGGAAGCTGACCGCGCAGGGGACGGCGCCGCTGCGCGTCATCGTTTTCTGCGACAAGCGTGAGGTCGCCTCTGAGGCCAAGAAGGCGGTCGAACTGCTCGCAAAGGGCAACAAGCCGGAAGACCGTCCGGCACGAGACATCGAGACGGAGTTGTTCGTTGGCGGGCGGAGGATTCAGGAACGCAAGATCGCTGCCGACAAGCTCGCGAGCCTTGGGTTCATCGCGGGATCGTCGGTAGCGAGGCACAAGCCCGCCTTCGTCTTCGCCACGTCGGCGGGAGAGGTGGGCGTTGACCTCGACGCGGACCACATGGTGAGCGACCTCGTCGCGTGGGACCGGATGGTGCAACGTCTCGGGCGGGTAAATCGCCTAGGGAAACGGGCCGCTCGCGTGATTGTCCTTCTTGATGCAGGGCCGAAGCCGTCAAAGGCGGTCAAGGAGGCCCGCAAGAAAGCGGAGGGCACGCGAACCGTGAAGGAAAAGGAGGCCATCGCGAGCCATCAGCGGAAAGTGGAGACCGTCCTGGCAACGCAGATTATCTGGGAGAAGCCGCTCAAGCGATTGCCTCAAGCCGGGGACGAGTTCGACGCCAGTCCAGGGGCGATTCGCTGCCTCAGGGGACAGGCTGGGCCGGCATCGCCAGGGTGCCTGGAAGCCGACACGCCACTCCGAGAAGAGCTGCGGCGGATCTTGGAAGAGGCAAGCACGCGAGAGCCATTGCGCCCCGAGTTGACCCGCCCGCTCGTCGATGCTTGGTCGATGACTTCACTCAAGGAGCATACGGGCCGGCCGGAGGTCGCCCCGTGGCTGCGCGGCTGGGTGGACGAGGAGCTGCAAACGGCAGTGGTGTGGCGGGCGCACTTGCCGACCCGTGCGTCCGGGGAAGTCGGCAAGGCGGAGATCGAGGCGTTCTTCGAGGCCGCGCCGTACACGAGCGAGGTGTTGGAAACAGAGACATGGCGAGTCAGAGACTGGCTGCTCAAGCGTGCCGCGAGCGTTGCGGACGTCATCGGCAAGTCAGAGGTCGTGGCCTTCGTCCTGCGCCCATCCGGCGATCTACGGAAGTCATTGCGGTTGGAGGAACTGCTTTCGGACCGCAAGGACAGCGATAAGGAGCGGCAGAAGGAGTTGTTCCGGCTACTGGCCGAGAAGACGCTTATCGTTGATGCGCGCCTCCGGGGGCTGTCCGACGGCCTACTGGAAAACGGGGGGAACACGGCCCCGCCAACGCTCGACAATGACCCGGCCTGGGTGCCCGCGCCCCCTTTCCGCGTCCGACAACTTGGGGTGGCGGCCGAGCCTCGCTGGCAGGTCGTCCATCAGTTCGTGAAGGACGCGCCCGAGCACGGCGAGCCGAGCGAGGGGCTGGTGGTCGAGAAACGGCGGGGTGATACTACGACCGAGGAGAGCCGAGGTGTCGGCAATGCGCAGTTGCTCGCTGAGCACCAGCGAGAGGCGGAGCGGCTGGCCGGCAAACTGGCAGCGGGGTTGGGGTTGGGGGCCGACCACACGAAGATGCTGCGGATTGCGGCGCGGCTCCACGACGAAGGGAAGCGGGCCCCTCGATGGCAGCGGGCTTTCAACGCCCCACTCGATAAACAGATCTACGCGAAGACCTGCGGTCCGGTGAACGTGGCCCTGCTCGACGGTTACCGGCACGAATTCCGCTCCGTGGAGGACGCCAAGAATGATGCGGAGTTTGAGGGGCTCCCCCCCGGCTTGAAGGAGCTGTGCCTGCACCTGATCGCGGCCCACCACGGCTACGCGCGGCCGGTAATCGGAACGGGCGGTTGGGACGGCCGGCCACCGTCGATGCTGGTTGGGCTGGCGAGGGAGGTCGCGGAGCGCTTCGCGCGGCTGCAACGGGAGTGGGGGCCGTGGGGGCTGGCGTGGTGGGAATCGCTCCTCCGCGCGGTCGATGCCCAGGCATCGCGCGAGAACGACGACCGCGGAGGGGAGGCGTGATGGGACGTTCGACGATCCCGGTTGATCTGCTCAACCCAGGCCAGGTGGTCGCGTGCCTCGGCCTGTTGGAGGCGGCGGAAGTGCTGCTGGGCGAGGCGGAGGGCGGCTTCGAGTGGCACAAGGGCACTGCTGCGTGCTTCCATCTCACAGCGGCGGGCGAAGCCGAACCGGTCGAACACGTCCTCGACTCTCTTGCCAAGGCCCGAATCAAGGAAGTCGAGCCCCGAGGTTGGCCGGAGAAAGAGCATTCCGCGGAGGCCGCGGTCGAGGACTGTTTCCCATCCGCGAAGGAGTACCACTTCGACAAGGCGAAAAAGAAATGGACGCGGACAGCTTTGCCGATAGTCATCGAGTTCGACGGAAGGCCGCTGCGCTCCGTTGTCCTCGGGAACTGGGCCGATGCGTCATCGCGGCCTCAGTTCAAGCTGTACTCCGGCAACCGGTCGGCGTGCGGCATCGCCCGGGACATGGTGCGTGGGAAGCGCGAGAAGCCGAACGGGAAGCACCCCGAAGGGAAAGTGGAGAACCTGGGCCTGTGCCACCTCTGGTCCGAGAAGCGAGCCGAGATGGCCGCAGATCCGCTGAAGGTCACCTGCGCAATGGGAGGCCGCTTCAATTTCGACCCGCGCGGAGGGTGGGAGTCCATCGATGCAGGGTTCTCGCCCGACAAGTTGGACAAGTTCCTCGCCGGTGTCGCCGCGTCTCCGGTCGTTGAGCTGCTCGCGGCGTGGGGCGTTGAGCATGCCCGCCCCCCGGTGGACGATGACTGGGTTGTCCGGTACGCTGTCTGGCAGGGCCTCGTTCCCCCGATGCTCGCGCGGCCCGCCCTGTGCGGCAGCGACGCCATCGGCCCCCTGCGGCGATTCCGGTTCCGGCTCGGCTCGCCGAGGAAGAACAAGATCGTCACGTTCGCCACTGAGGAATGCAGCCCATGAGCGTTTCGCCCGTGACAGCGGAGGCCCTGGAGAAGTGGGCCAACGACCCCCGCGGCCCTGTGGCCCTCTGCCTCAAGCAGAAGCTGGAACCTGTCCAAGGCGAGCCGCGCATCATCTACCCCCCGACCTTCGCGGATATCGGCTACAACATCGACACGCTGTCCGACAAGCGGACGGTCGCGCTGATCGATAGCGTCGGTTCCCAGGCCAACCGAATGGAGCCGGTGTTCAAGCTCAAGTTCAGCGCTAATGGTATCGACCCCGAGGGGAAGTGGCTCGTCCCGCAAATCAACATCGTCCTCAACCCCGATGAATCGCGGTCCATCCTAGACCTCGCCCACCGCGGCGCGGATGCGGTCGTCCGGTCGTGTCCGGGACTGGTGGACAAGTTCAAGACAGCGTTCGGCGAGTTGAAGAAGGGCGATGCCGGGCCGCTCGCTGCCTTGGCCCCGACCTCGCTGGTGTTCGGCGTCTGGGATTCGCGCGGCGAGGGCGAGAAGCGGCCCCGGCTCGTGCGGGCCGTCATCCGCGCCTGGTGCGTGGACCCGCTGCACGCTGCCGCCCAGTTCAACTCCGTGTGGAAGGCGCTGGACGCGACGCAGCAGGAGGCGCTCAAGAAGGAGGCGAAGGCGAAGAAAGTGAAGCTCTCGGAGAAGGGCTTCGCTGACGCCCCCGCGACCTGGCGGACCGACAAGGTCGCCCACTACCAGGACGGCGCGCCCAACCCCGAGGCCCGCGTCCTCGGCGGGGTCGTGGTCCGTGGGGACATCGAGCGCGAGGTCACCGTAAACCTGGTGGCCCTGCGGAACCTCAAGGGCAAGTCCGACGACGCGACCAAGCAGATACGGAATTACCTCCTCGGTCTGTCGCTGATCGCCGCGACGGAAGAGCCGGCAGTGTTCCTCCGCGAAGGCTGCCTCTTGCGCTTGGCGGACGCGGGCGTCTGGCAGGAGGTGCCGCGTCAAGGCGAGCCCAAGCCCATCGATCTCGGGCCGGACTCGCGGCAGGCCATCTTCGAGTTCACCCTCAATGCGGTCAAGACGGTCCACGGTGATTGGCCGAAGGAGACAAGTTACACCTTCAACATCGCAGAAGCGAAGAAGCTGCTCGCCAAGCCGGATGACAATGAACCGGAAGTGGGGTGATCTATGCCCCGCATCCTCCTCATCACCGTGCGGTTCCATGATGGCCGATACCACGGAGCGGGCGATTGGCCGCCCGCCCCTTCCCGATTGTTCCAGGCGCTCGTGGCGGGCGTTGGGCAAGACGGCCAGCTCAGTGACTCCTTGTCCCGACCCCTTGCATGGCTCGAGAAGCTGGACGCACCACTCATCGCTGCGCCGCAGGCCATTCCAGGCCAGCACGTCAACTACTACGTTCCGAACAACGACTTGGACGCCGTAGGGGGAGATCCCAGCAAGATTGGTCAGATCAGAACAGCGAAATGGTTCAAGCCGAAGCTCTTCGATCAAGCCGTGGCGCTCCTCTACGCTTGGGCGTTCCCCGACACCGCCGTTGCCCAACAGCACGCAGAATCCATCCGCCAGTTTGCCGACCGCCTCTACCAACTCGGCCGCGGCATCGACCTCGCTTGGGCGTGGGCGGAGGCCCTCACTCCAGACGAGTGCGATGCTCGCCTTGCCTCCTACCAGGGTGCCATCTACCGCCCCAGCGAGGGGAGCGGTGGGACGGTCCTCCTGTGCCCGCAAGATGGATCGTTGAAGAGCCTGATAGCTCGCCACGCCGCCATGAGCAAGCGCTTCCAGGTTCAGGGACAAGGAAGGTCCGTCAAGTGGCGGTTCACACAAGCCCCCAAGCCACAGTTCAAGCCGGTCGCCTACGACTGCCCTCCCATCCGGCGCCTATATGCGCTGCGCGGCGATGCCGACTCGCCGCTCGCGTTGCCCCTGCACCGCATCGCCTACTTCACCGAAGCTGCACGTGACGAGGCGGCGAAACGATTCCCACCAAGCCGAGCCGCGGAGGTCGAGCGGTGCTTGATCGGCCGCGCGCCGGATGCCGGCCACGTGTCGCACGATCAGCGGATACGGCTGCTCCCGCTGCCGTCCATTGGGCACGCCCACGCGGACCACGGCATCCGCCGCCTGCTCGTCGAGGTGCCCACCGGGTGCCCGCTCCCTGCCGACGACGTGTTCTGGGCATTCTCCGGCCTCGCGGTGTCGGGCGGGGTCCTGACGTCTTCGTCCGACAGGAGGATGGAGGGGCACTTCGGCATCGGCCGCCGCGACTGCACCCTCTGGCAATCGGTGTCGCCCATCGCCTTGCCGGACAACGCCAGGAGGCGGCGGCTAGATCCGTTTCGCCTCCACATCGCATCCGAAAGGAAGGACGGAGCCGAGCGCGGGGCGGAGCAGCAGCGGGCGGCTGCGGCGATCCTCCAGGCCCTCCGCCATGCCAACGTCCCGGCCCGCATCGACTCGATCCGCGTCCAGCGAGAGCCCTTCCACGCCAAGGGGGAGCGCGTCGAGGTGTTTGCCCACCCCCCACGCTTCCCGAAAGAGCGCCTTTGGCACGTCGAGATCGCATTCTCTGAACCGGTGTCGGGGCCGCTGATCATCGGGGATGGCCGGTACTACGGACTCGGCCTGATGGCTCCGGTGGCTGAGTGAGATGGGCGTAACGGGCCGGCCATCGATCCGCCGCCCAGCACCATTGCCGCCGGACGTCAGGGCAACGAGGTGCCTGGAGCCGTTGGAGGGGCCGGAAGTGGGCTCGCCGCGATCAGGGACATAATGGCCAGCAAGACTGGCCCGGGGACGATTCCCGCGACGTTCTGGACGTCGCCTGGGAGGACTGTCGTCACCCAGGTGCAAACCGCCGCGCTTCTTCGATTCAGGCCCGTGCGGGGGTGGCCTTGCGCGTGCCAGGGTAGGAGGACGTGATCGGCCGGCAACGGATCGGGGAGGCGGCTGGTGATCGCGACCACGTCGAGCGCGGTGGCCGTCGCGATCTGGTTCGTGGGCGTTACCAGGACCACCGGGCGACATTTGCGCACGCCGTTCGCGTCTGCAACTTCTGCCCAGACGATCTGCCCGAACGCGAGCGGGGCGGCCATGAGGCTGCTCCGGAGTGGTTAGAACGGCTTCGGCTCGTCTTCCTCGAACCACTGCTGGGGGGGAGGGCAGGCCCGGCGCACCCCGGACCAGTCGATTTCCGCCGCCAGGCGCTCGGCCTCCTGACGAGCCTGGGCTTCGCGCAGCAGTTCCAGCAACTCCAACGGGACCACGGCCGCCAGGTCCGCGCCCCCCCGGCGCACAATCAAGGGTTGGTGTTCGGCAGCGACACGGCTGAGTACCGCAGCGTACTCCTGGGCCGCTTGGGGCTCGTCCACACGAGCCGGCTCGGTGAGGGCGAATGGCGCGGTCATGCTGGCTTCTCCTATCGAGCGCCGGACAAAGGCCCTTGTGGCGGGCGGGGAAGGGCCCTCACCCGTTAAGTTTACTCGGCAGGGGCGACCGATACCAGACCGCGCCTGCCCGGTCGGGCGCGGGCGATGGTCGAAGAACGCCGCCAACGCCTGGGAGGGCGCGACGGTCGAGGCCGTCGAGGTTGACGCCGTCCGCGCCCTGACCGACGCTGTCGCGATCCTGTCCCTGGGCCCGCGCCGAGCGTCGTGGCCGACGGCAATGAAGCGCATCTACACCGCCACGGGCCGGCTGCCGGCCGACAAGCGGCTACTGACGAAGCGGCCGTTCCGCACGCCACACCACACCATCGGCGACGCGGGCATGGCGGGCGGCGGCAATCCTCCCGCGCCGGGCGAAATATCTCTGGCCCATCATGGGGCCCTGTTCCTCGACGAGTTACCGGAGTTCCAAAGGCGAAGTTTGGAGGTCTTGCGCCAGCCGCTGGAGCAAGGGCAGATCGCCATCGCCCGCGCCCCGCAGTTCCCTGCCCGGCGAATCGGAGACTTTCTCCCTCACTTCGCCTAGGATAGCGCCCGCCCGCTACGCCCTCCGAAAAGGAGCTCCCCCCATGAGGCGTCTCGCGCTCTTCGTCCTCGCCGCGCTGCTTGGGCCCGCCCTCGCCCTCGAGGCCCACTGGCCCCAACTCCGCGGCCCCGGCGGCGAAGGCGTGGCGAAGGGCAAGGACAAGTTCCCCACCCAATTCGGGCCCGCCAAGAACGTGCTGTGGAAGGTATCGCTGCCCTCGGGCTGGTCGTCGCCCTGCATCGCCGGCGACCGCATCTTCGTCACCGGCTTCGACGCCAAGACCAAAAAGCTCGAAACCCTCTGCCTCGACCGCCTCACCGGCAAGATGCTGTGGCGCAACGAGGCCCCAGTCAAGAAGCTCGAATCGGTCCACAAGACGAGCAGCGTGGCCGCCTCGACCCCTGCCAGCGATGGCGAGCGCGTCTACGTCTACTTCGGCTCCTACGGCCTGCTGTGCTACGACCTCGCCGGCAAGGAGCTCTGGAAGCTCCCCCTCCCGGCCACCCGCGTCCGTTTCGGCAGCGGCACCTCGCCTGTCGTGGCCGAGGGCGCCCTGCTCATCAAGGTCCAGGGCGAGGCATCCTCGCTGCTGGCGCTCGACCCGCGTACCGGGGCCGTCCGCTGGCGCAAGGACCGCCTGCCGTTTGAAGCCGGCTACTCCCTCCCGCTCGTCGTGCCGCACAAGGAGGGCAGCGAGGTGATCCTGCACGGCGAAAAAGGCATCCGCGCCTACGCGCTGAAAGACGGCAAGGAGCGCTGGTCGCGCGGCGGGATGTTCTGCACCGCGGTCGCCTCGCCCCTCGCCGCCGAGGGGTTGCTGTTCTTCGTGGTCCAGTTCGCGGGCGGCGACAGCGACGATCGGCTCGCGCTGCCGAGCTTCGACGCGTTGCTCAAGAAGTACGACAAGAACAAGAACGGCAAGCTCGAGCGCGACGAGGTCAAGAGCGTGGTCCTCTATAGCCGCGACGGCATGACCTCGGAAGGCGACGTCAAGCTGGGCGACATCTTCAGCGACATCGACCGCAACAAGGACGGCGCCATCGACCGCTTCGAGTGGACCGTGGCGCGGATCGGCGTCGGCACCATCCGCAACGCCCTGCTCGCCGTCCGGCAGGGCGCCCGCGGGGAACTGAAAAGCAAGGACGTCGTCTGGCAAGACGACCGCTCGCTGCCGGAGGTGTCGTCGCCGCTGTGCTACCAGGGCCGGCTCTACCTCATCAAGCACGGGGGCATCGTGTCGTGCCTCGACGCCCGGACGGGCAAGCTGCTCTTTCGGCAGCGCCTCGGCGCGACCGGGCTGTTCTACGCCTCGCCGGTGGCCGGGGACGGCAAGGTCTACGTGCCGTCGATGCGCGGCACGGTGGTGGTGCTGAAAGCCAGCGACAAGCTCGAGGTGCTGGCGCGCAACGACCTGAGCGAGCCGATCGGCGCGACGCCGGCGCTCGTGGGCGGGACGATCTACCTGCGGACCGAGGGGCACCTGTACGCCTTCCGGGAGTGAAAGGCTCGCTCAACACAGGCGGCGCACCGCTTCGAGCAGGGCGTCCACGTCCACCGGCTTCTTGAGGTAGTCGTCGGCGTGCAGCGTGCCGGCGCGCGCATGCGCCTCGTTTAGCGCCGAGCAAACGATGACGGGGATGTGGGCCAGCTCCTCGTCGCGGCGCTGGGCCTCGCGGAACTGGTAGCCGTCCATGATCGGCATCATCAGATCGAGGAGGATCACGCTAGGGCGCTCGGTGCGCAGGCAGTCGAGGGCGAGCTGGCCGTTGTCCGCCGTGGAGACGCGGTAGCCGACGCTGCTCAGGATCATCGCGAACGCCTCGCGCGTGGCCTCGTTGTCCTCCACCACCAGCACGTGCTTGGGGGCGAGGCTGCTCGGGGTGGGATCGGATGGAGAGGTGGGCATCGAGAAGGCCTCTCACGCCGCTGCCAACGAACGCGCCCGCATGGCGCGGCGGAAGGGCCCCTGCGGGGGCCGACTCTCACGTAGTCGGGCTCTCCTTTCGACGTTCTAGCCGATAGGATAGTTCATTCCAAGTACCCGATTTCCTTTCTCGGGCCGCACGTCGCGGTGCGCCCAGCCGGCGAGGAGGCCCCATGCTCGACTTCTTCCGCGACCTGCTGAGCTCGGAAGGCTTTCTTCCCCGCCGGCACTGAGGGGCGTGGCGCGATGCCACGGGGCTAGTTTGGCTCCACAACGCCTCCGACCTGCTCATCTGGCTGGCCTACCTGGCCATCCCCGCCGTCCTCGTCTACTTCACCCGCCTGCGCCGCGTGCCGTTCCGGTGGATGTTCTTCATGTTCGGGCTGTTCATCGTGAGCTGTGGCTTCACGCACTTCCTCGAAGTCGTCACCTTTTACGATCCGATGTATCGTCTCTCCGGGCTGATCAAGCTGCTCACGGCCCTCGTCTCGTGGGCGACCGTCCTGGGGCTGGTGCGTATCGTGCCGCTGGCCCTGGCGCTGCGCAGCCCGGCCGAGCTGGAGCGGGAGATCGCCGAACGGAAAAAGGCGGAGGAGCTCCTCCAGCGGGCCCACCAGGGGCTGGAGGCGCGCGTGGGGGAGCGCACGGCCGAGCTCGCCGAGGCCAACGGGGCGCTCCAGGCGGAGATCGCCGAGCGCCGCCGGGCCGAGGCCGACCGCGAGCAAATCCTGGCGCGCGAACAGCAAGCACGCGCCGAGGCCGAGATGGCCAACCGCACCAAGGACGAGTTCCTTGCCACCCTGTCCCACGAGCTGCGCACGCCCCTGAACGCCATGTTCGGCTGGGTTCATCTGCTGCGCACCGGCAAGCTCGATGCGGCGACGGTAGAGCGCGGCCTGGAGGTGCTCGACCGCAACACCCGGGCACAGGCCCAGTTGATCGACGACCTTTTGGACATGTCGCGCATCGTCACGGGGAAACTGCGCCTGGAGGTGCGCCCGACCGAGTTGGCGCCCGTGGTGCAGGCTGCCCTCGACGCCATCCGGCCCGCGGCCGAGGCCAGAGGCGTTCGCCTGAGCGCGGCCCTTTCTCCCGACGCCGGGCCTGTTTCGGGCGACCCCACGCGCTTGCAGCAGGTGGTGTGGAACCTCCTCGCCAACGCCGTCAAGTTCACGCCGCGCGACGGCTGGGTGGAGGTGCGCCTGGAGCGCGCCGGGACGCAGGTCCAGGTCGAGGTGCGCGACAGCGGGCAGGGGGTGAAGGCAGAAATGCTCCCCCACCTGTTCGAGCGCTTCTTCCAGGCCGACAGCACGAGCACGCGAACGCACGGCGGGCTCGGCCTGGGGCTGGCGATCGTCCGCCACCTCGTCGAGCTCCACGGCGGGACCGCGAGCGCGCACAGTGCCGGCGAGGGCCAGGGGGCGACCTTCACGGTGCGCTTGCCCGTCCTCGCCGTGCGCATGGGGCCGTCCTCCCCCGAACGGCCGGGCCCGCAGGCCGCGTGGAAGCCTGCGCCAGGCGCGGGCATTCGCGGGCTCCGGGTGCTGGTCGTCGATGACGAGGCCGACGCCCGCGAGATGCTGGCGCTGGTGCTCGCGCAGGGCGGCGCGCTCGTCACCGCCGTCGGCTCGGTGCGCGAGGCGCTCGATGCGCTCGAGGCGGGGCAGCCCGACGTGCTCGTCAGCGACGTCGACATGCCCGAGGAGGGCGGCTACGCGCTGATCCAACAGGTGCGCGCGCGCTCCCGCGAGCGCGGCGGGCAGGTCCCCGCTGTCGCCCTGACGGCCCACGCCCGCGCCGAGGACCGCACGCGCATCCTGGCCGCGGGGTTCCAGATGCACGCGCCCAAGCCGATCGACCCGGACGAACTGGCGGCCGTGATCCAGTCGCTCGCGAATCGGACGGGGCGCTCGTGAGGGAGGAGCGCGGGCGAGCAACAGCAGTCTCTCGTCACCAGAACGGCGAGGCCCGCGCTCAGCGCTCGAACCGCCGGCGCAGCCCCTGGATCACCTCGCGCAGCGCTTGCGCGCGCTTCTTCGCGTCCGCGACCTTCGTCGCACCGGCCAGCCCCTCCGCGAGGGCCTGCTTCGCGCCCGGCCGATCTTCGAGGAGCGGCGCCAGCCCCACCAGCGCTTGCCGATACAGTGCCCCCGCCGCGCTGGCGTCCTCGCCCAGCAACTCCGCCCCCCGACGCTCCACCTCGCCCAGCACCTCGCCCCGGAGCCCGCGCCGCAGGCGCGCCGCCCGAACCAGGTCGGCCACCCCTTCGCTCATCTCGTTGCGCGCCAGGCGCGTCCGTCCCCGGCCCAGGAGCGCCGGCGCATCGCGGTCGTCCCGCGCCAGTGCTTTCTCGTAGTCGGCCAGGGCGCGGGCCACGTCGCTTTTCGCCCAGTAGGCATCGCCGCGCAGGCGATGGGCCTCGGGCAAGTGGGGGCCCAGCAACAGCGCCCGCGTGAAGTCGTCGATGGCGCGGCCCTGGTCGTTCTTGCTGGCGTGGGCCTGGCCGCGCACCCGGTGCGCGAAGGCGAGTTGCCGGTCGAGCCAGATCGCCTCGTCGCAGTCGGCGAGGGCCAGGTCCGCCTTGCCCTCCAGCAAACGCGCCCACCCGCGAACCGCGTGCGCCCGCGCCGAGCGCCGGTCGAGCGCCAGCGCGGCGTCGCAATCCGCGAGGGCCTTCGCCGCCTCGCCCTTGCCGCACCACGCCGCCGCGCGACAGACGCGGGCCAGCGCGAGCCGGGGTGCCAGCGCGACCGCGCGATCGCAGTCGGCGAGGGCGCCGGCGAGGTCGCCGCGCAACTGGCGCACCCGGCCGCGCTCCGCGTACGCTCGCGCATCTTTGGGCCCCCGGCGTACCGCCTCGTAGAGATCGACCAGGGCGCGGTCGAGGCGGTTGGCCTTCACGAACAATTGCGAGCGCTCGATCAGCTCTCCCGGGACGATCGGCGCCGAGCGCGGGCGGGCCTCTTCGAGGAAGGCGCGCACCTCGCGGAGCGTCAGCGCGTAGACGACCTGCTGTTGCGGCCCAATTTTCCCCGACGTCAGCCCCACCAGTTCGGCGCGCTCGTCGAGGACGGGCCCGCCGCCGTCGCCGTCCGCGAGCGGCGCCTGCACCACCAGCACCTCGGGCCCCGGCCTCTCCTCGGCCTGGCCCAGGTGGGCGCGATCGACCTGGCGAAGCCAGCCCGCGGCGTAGACCCACAGCACCTGGAGCCGATCGGGGTTGCTGATCGCGTGCAGCCGATCGCCTGGGACCGGTTGGCGCGCCGCGAACGCCGCCGCGGCCGCGCTGGGGGATACCGCCTCCAGCTCGATCAGGGCGAGATTGCGGCGCGCGTCGGTCTGGAGCACGACGCCCGTCACCAGGGCCCCCTTCTTGCGCAACAGCTCGCGCTGCGACACGTAGAAGCCGACTTCGCCGACCACCCGGCCCAACTGGTAGACCGGGAACGCGACCTCCACCGTCTTCTCCTGCCCGACCGCATCGGCCGTGGTCAGGAGCAGCCGGCGCGCCCGGTCGATCACCACCCCCGTGGAGCGCGGTCCCCCACCCTGGCGCACCACTGCCACGGAGCGCAAACCGCGCACGTAGACGTCGCGCGCGGCGAACAGTCCTCCCTCTTTTTTCGCTGGCGAGGCTGGCCGTCCGAGCAGTTCGCGCACGGCGCGGACGTCGATGAACAGGCCCATGCCCTGAACGTTCCAGGCGACGGCGGCCGAGACGCCGATCGCCTCGCCCCGATCGTTGACGAGTGGCCCGCCGCTGTCGCCCTCGTTGATCGGCACCTGGGCGACGAGGACGGGCGCGCCCCGGGCGAGGTGTTGCCCGGCCGTGAAGTAGCCTTCGCGCAGCACCCGCGCCTGGCGTACCGAGCCGCGCCCGTAGGCCCACAGCACGCCGAGGTCGAAGCGGTTCCCGAGCGAGTGGGCGCTGTCGCCGGGCCCGGGAGGGGAGGAGGCCAGCGCCAGTTCGCCCACCTCGGCGGGGAGCGAGGCCAGCTCGACCAGCGCCAGGTCGGTATCGCGATTGCGGCGCAGCACCTTCCCCTGGACGGCATGTCCGCTCGTTCGCAGTTCCGGCAAGTGGGTGACGTACCATTGCCGTTCGTCGAGAATGCGCCCCCCGCGCCGCACCGGAAAGACGACCTCGACGCTGTCGTTGTCGCCGACCACGTGGTAGCAGGTGACGAGCCAGCGCCGCTCGCGGTCTACCACCCAGCCCGTGCCCTGCCCCTTGTCGGTGGCGCGCACCCAGCCGACGGCGCGCAGGACGTGCCGATACACCTCGGCCCCGGACCGCGGTGCCTGCGCGGGGCGCGGCGCGGGCACCGCCAGGATGGCGCCAACCAGCACCAGCGCCAACGGCACCAGCCCCCGCAGGGAGGCCCCGGTCATGGCACACCTCGAAGATCGTTTGACTGCGTTCGCGGGAGCGCGCTCGGCCTGCCCCGCGGCGCCCGCAGCGAATACTCTCCCAGATGGGGAGAGAGAGGGCAAGGCCCGGTTTTCTGCGGCGGGGCTTGTGGACAAAGCGCCCCGCAGGCGTAGGATGCTCCCGGCATGGCGCTTGCCGTGCGTTGCCGTACAACGACTGTTCTTCCGACAAGGAGTGCCGCTCATGTCGCACCTGCCCCGTCGCGAGTTCCTCGCCACGGCCGGCGCCGGCGTCGCCACGCTGGCCCTGGCCCCTCTCGCCACCCCGGCCCTGGGCGCCGCCGCCCAGGTCAAGAAGGCCGAGCCGAAGAAGGCGCTTGCCTTGTTCGCGCTGCCGCCGCTGCCGTACGCCTACGACGCGCTGGAGCCGACCATCGACAAGGCGACGATGGAGATCCACCACGACAAGCACCACAAGGCTTACGTCGATGGGCTGAACGCGGCCATCAAGGACGAGCCGAGCCTGTCGGGCAAGAGCGTGGGCACTCTGCTCATGAACATCAACACGGTGCCCATGCCGGTGCGGCAGCGCGTCATCAACATGGGCGGGGGACACCTCAACCACACCATCTTCTGGCAGACGATGGGCCCCAAGGCAGGCGGCGAGCCCACGGGCGCGCTGGCCGCGGCGATCAACAAGACGTTCAAGAGCTTCGACGGCTTCAAGAAGGCGTTCCACCAGGCGGCGTTGACGCAGTTCGGCAGCGGCTGGGCGTGGCTGGTGCGGAACGCCAAGAAGGAGGTACAGGTCTTGAAGTTCGCCAACCAGGACAGCCCCTACATGACCGCCGGGCTCAAGCCGTTGCTCGGCATCGACGTCTGGGAGCACGCCTACTACCTCAAGTACAAGAACGACCGGGCCAAGTACGTGACGGAGTGGTGGAAGGTGGTCAACTGGAAGGCAGTCGCCGCTCGGTATGCGTGAGGACACGCGAAAGGGCCGTTCTCGCAAGAAGAGAACGGCCCTCGCCGTTTCGTGGGCCGAGCGCGGCGCTTCCTTTCTGCCTCGCCCGCGCGTACAATCACCCCCGTCCCCTCTTCGCTCGTCTCGGGCCAACCGCCCACTCTTCTCTCCTGCCCAGGCGGGCACCGTTCGCAGGAAGCGCCAAGGAGGCCCCCTCATGACTCGCTTCTCGCTCCGCCGTCTCGCCGCCGCCCTCGCCACCACCGCCGCCCTCGCCGCCCTCGCCCTCTTCCCACCCACGCGCCCGGCCGCCGCCCCGACCAAGGAAACGCCCGCCACGCTCACGAGCCGGCCGCGCCCCGCGGCGGTCGCCGAAAAGGCGCTGGCCGTTGGCAGCGAGATCACCACGGGCATCGGCGAGCGCCGGCGGCTCCGCCTGCCGGACGGCTCGGCGCTGTACGTCAACCAGAAGACCACCGTTCGCCTCACCGGCCGCTCCCAACTCACCCTGACCGCCGGCGAGGTCTTCCTCGACGTCGCCCCACGCAAGAAGGGCGAGGCCCTCTCCGTCAAGACGCCGAAGCGCGAGGTTACCTCCGAGGGGACGAAGTTCGCCGTGCGCGCCGACGACAAGGGCACGTCGGTGTTGGTGGCCTCCGGGCGCGTGAAGGTCCGAGGCCTGGAGGCGCCCCTCCGCGCCGGGCAGCAGTTGAGCGCCACCGGCGAAACGCCCACGCCAGCGCCGCGCGTCTCGCACGAGCTGGCGTGGCTGCGCAACCTGCTGCCGGGCTACCCGCTCGTGCCGGCCAGCCCGCACGCGGGCGGCGCCCTCGTGGCGCGCGATCCCAACGGGCAGGAGGCGAAACTGGCGCTGCGCCGCTATCACGTGGACGTTCACGTCGAGGACGGCTTCGCGCGGACCACGATCGACCAGACGTACTTCAACGCCTCCCCCGAGCGGTTGGAAGGGACGTTCTACTTCCCCCTGCCGCCCGATGCCTCGCTCTCGCGCCTGGCGATGTACGTGGACGGCCAGCGCATGGAGGGCGGCATGGCCGAGCGCGACTACGCGCGCAGCGTCTACGAGACGATCCGCTACACGCAGCGCGACCCGGCCCTGCTGGAGTGGGTCGATGGCAGCACGTTCAAGATGCGCGTCTTCCCGTTGGAGGCGAGGCAGGAGAAGCGCATCCTGCTCAGTTACACGCAGAAGTTGCCCGGCCTCTACGGGCAGCAAAGTTACCGCTTCCCCGCGGGGCACAGCCTCGGCAAGGTGGCGAACTGGTCGTTCCACGCCCGCGTCAAGGGCGGCGCCGCGCTCGGCTACGGCAGCCCCTCGCACGCCTTCAAGATAACCAAGGACGCCGGCGATTTGCTCCTCGACGCCTCCGCGAAGGACGCCGCGCTCGACCGCGACGTGGTGCTCGACCTCGGGGGCCGCGCCGCGAAGCCGGACGACGAAGCGGTGCGCTTCGCGTCGATGGAGCAAGACGGGGCGAGCTACCTGATGCTGCGTTACCGCCCCGGGCTGGCTGCCGAGCCGGCGCGGCAGCGGCGCGACTGGGTCTTCCTCGTGGAGACGTCGGGAGACCGCGATCCGCTGCTGGCGCGGACACAGGTGGAGGTCGTGCGGGCGATGTTGCAGAACGCGGAGCCGGACGACACCTTCGCCCTGCTCACCGCCAACACGCGCACCCGCGCCTTGCACGACGGGGCGCAACCGGTGACGCCGTCCGCCATTGAGTCGGCCTCGCAGTTCCTGG
>JBBSEZ010000185.1:0-17864 GCA_038239195.1 Gemmatales bacterium | reverse complement strand
TGCCGTTTCGCGATCCCTCACCCCTTCTCCGCGCGCGACAGCCGCTTGCGCTCGTTCTCCCGCAGGGAGGTCTTCCGCAGCCGGATCGACTTGGGCGTCACCTCCACCAGCTCGTCGTCCTCGATGTACTCCAGCGCCGTCTCCAGCGAGAACTGCCGCGGCGGCTTGAGCGGGACCGTCTTCTCCGACCCCGCCGCCCGCATGTTGGTCAGCTTCTTCTCTCGCGCGACGTTCACCGGCAGGTCGTTCTCGCGACAGTGCTCGGCGACCACCTGGCCCTCGTAGACCGGCTCCATCGGCCCGACGAACAGGATGCCGCGCTCCTGCAAGTTCTCGATCGCGAACCCCGTTGCCTTGCCCGTCTCCGTGGCCACCATCACGCCCACCGGCCGGCCCGTCATGCCAGGCCGCAGCGGCTGATACTCGTAAAAGTTGTGGTGCATGATCGCGTGCCCGCTCGTCGCGTTCATCATGCGAGTCCGCAGCCCGATCAGGCCGCGGGCGGGGATCGTGAACTCGATGTGGGTCGCCTCGGGCCCGCCCTCCATCTTGATGCACTGCGCCTGGCGCTCCAGCACCAGCCCCATCACCGCCCCCGTCATGTTCCCCGGCACCTCGATGACCAGGTACTCGATCGGCTCCATCGTCACGCCGTCGATCTCGCGCGTGATGACCTTCGGCTTGCCGACGGCAAGCTCCGAGCCCTCGCGGCGGATGTTCTCCAGCAGGATCGACAGGTGCAACAGCCCGCGCCCGGAGACGATGAACTCGTCGGCCCGCGCCTCGCTGGGCCGCACGCGCAGCGCGACGTTGGACTGCAGCTCCTTCGTCAACCGCTCGCGCAACTGGCGGCCCGTCAGCGGGATGCCGTCCTGGCCGGCGAAGGGCGAGTCGTTGATGCGAAACACCATGTCGAGCGTCGGCTCGTCGATGGCGATGGGCGGGAGGGCGACGGCCTTCTCGAAGTCGGCGATGGTGTCGCCGATGTCCACCTGGTCGAGGCCGACGACGGCGCAGATGTCGCCGGCCGAGACCTCCTGCGCCTCCACCCGACCCAGCCGGTCGAACACCAGGAGCTGCACCACGGTGTCGTCGATGCGCTTGCCGTCGCGCTTGAGCAGGGCGATGCGCTGCCCCTTGCGAATCTTGCCCGCCACCACCTGTCCGATGCCGATGCGCCCAACGTACTCGCTGTGGTCGATCGTCACCACCAGCATCTGCAGCGGGGCGTCGGGGTTCACCTCGGGGGTGGGGACGTGCTGCAAGATGGCGGCGTAGAGCGGGGCGAGGTCCTTGGGCTCGACGGCCAGGTCGGTGGTGGCGATGCCCTGCCGGCCGGAGGCGTAGATGATCGGGAAGTCGAGGGTGGCGTCGTCGGCGCCGAGCTCGACGAACAGGTCGAAGACGGCGTTGAGCACGGCGGCGGGCCGGGCGTCGGGGCGGTCGATCTTGTTGATGACGACGATGGGCCGCAGGCCGCGGGCGAACGCCTTGCGCAGCACGAAGCGCGTCTGGGGCAGGGGGCCCTCGGCGGCATCGACGAGGAGGAAGGCGCCGTCGGCCATCATGAGGACGCGCTCGACCTCGCCGCCGAAGTCGGCGTGGCCGGGGGTGTCCATCAGGTTGACCTTGGTCTCGCCGATCTTGAAGGCGATGTTCTTGGCCAGGATGGTGATGCCGCGCTGTCGCTCCAGGTCGTTGGAGTCGAGGATGCAATCCCCTTGCAGCTCCGACTCTCGAAAGAGGCCGGACTGGCGGAGGATCTGATCGACGAGGGTGGTCTTGCCGTGGTCAACGTGGGCAATGATGGCCACGTTGCGAATGTCAGTACGTTTCATCCGAATGTCTACTCGTGAGGGCCGGCCCGCGCACTCTCCTGCGGGCCAAGGCGGGAGAGATTTGATATTATAGGGAAGCGCAAGCCAACCCGCATAGGGCAAGTCCCGTGAGGAAGCGATGAGGGCCCGCCCTCCCCGCCTCGGGGTTGGCGCCTCTGTGATCCGTCGCCCCCGTTCGGAGCACGACCGATGGAGCTCTACCTGATCCGCCACGCCGAGGCCCTTCCGGTGGGCCACGATGGCGTTGCCGACGACGAGGGGCGCCCGCTCAGCGAGCCCGGCCGGGCGCAGTGCGTCGCCCTCGCCGAGGCGCTGCAGCGCCTCCACGTACGCCTCGACCGGATCGTGACCAGCCCGCTGGTGCGCGCCCGGCAGACGGCCGACCTGCTCGCGGAGCACTGGTCGGCGCCGGCCCCCGAGATCATCGAGTGCAACGCCCTGCGCCCCGACGGCAAGCGCCGCAAGGTGACGCGCTTCTTGAGCTCGCTGGGGGCGGGCTCCCTCGGCGTCGTGGGCCACAACCCCGACCTGAGCGCCTACGCCGCCTGGCTCATCGGCGGCAAGGAGGTGCAGGTGGAGCTGGCCAAGGCCGGGGTCGCGCGCATCGAGCTCGAGAGCGGGATCGACAAGGGCGCGGGGCTGCTGAGCTGGCTGGTCACGCCGGAGTGGTACGCGGTGCCCAAAGCCGCGGAGGCGTGAGGCTCACTCGCTCGCCTTCAGGTCAGCGACCGTCTCGCCCCTGGCGTTGAGGACAAGGATGCGGTCGTTCTTGCCCGGCGGGGGGCCTCTGGTGGTGGGATACCAGCGCACGGCCAACAGCTTGCCGTCGGGCGAGGGGAAGAACTTGACGTAGTGGGCCGCCTTGACGATCACCTCGGGCGGCTTGCCGGGACGGAGCACCTCCAGCCGGCCCGCTCGGCTGAAGTCGAATTGGCCTCCGTCCGCGCCGACCTCTTCCACCAGGCGCACGCCGACGCCCCCCGCGAAGGAACGTGCCTGGCGCACCGTCGGGGCCTTCGGGCCCACCTCCTCTCCCGCGAGCTCCTCGGCCCGCATCTTTTTCGTGTCGAGGCGGACCTCGAGGCCCGGAAGGGACAGCCGAGCGACGGGGCCTTCCCAGCGCGAGTTGCACAAGGCCACAAACAGCATCCCCAGCCTGCGGCCGCTTTCGTCGAAGGTCACGCGGTCCTTCTTCTTCCCATCGAGGAGCGGCGATGCCTTCCCGTCCCATTCGAGCCAGTACGCGCCTCCGCGCCCGACCACGACGGCCCCCTTGCCGTCCGGGCGGACCGGGCTGCTCCCGAAAGCCCAGATCAACCCCTCGACCTCCAGGAGCTCGTGCGTTTTCAGGTCGTAGATGCCGGTCTGCGCGTCGTCGCCCAGCAGGAGGCGGTCGCCTCTGGGCGACCAGGCCACCTGCGCCACGGAGGGGAACTGGCGCCCGCCGCTTTTCAGCCTCTTGCCCCAGGGCAGTTCCTTGGAGCGGTGCAGGCGCTTGCCGTCGCGGTCGAAGACGTGGACGGTGAGGGACAACACCCGGCCGCGCACGCAGTGCTGCGCCAGGGCGATGCGCTTGCCGTCGGCGCTGAGGGCCGGCCAGCCCGGGCCCACGTCGTCGGCGACCAGCACCCGGGCCTTCTTGCCGGCGAGGTCGAAGGCCATCAACTGCTTGCCGCCCCTGCCGCCGGTGTAGACGAAGCCGCTCGAATCGGGCAGCCAGGCCACGTTCGGCACGCACCCGACGGAGGCCAGGGCGAAGGCCAGCAGCGCCAGGGGGAACGCCCGTCGCGGAAGAGGGTTGGTCACGGAGCTCGCTCCTGCTACAAGAGGTGTTGAGAGAACAGGGCCCCTCACAACCGCCAGGATACCCGTGCTCCTCCTCGGCTACAACACAAACGGCTTCGCCCACCACCGGCTCGAGGACGCCATCGCGCTGCTCGCCGAGCTCGGCTACCAGAGCGTCGCCCTCACCCTCGACTACCACGCCCTCGACCCGTTCGACGCCGACATGCCGGCCCAACTCGCCCGCGTCAAGGCGTTGCTGCGCCGCCACGGCCTCCGCTCGGTCATCGAGACGGGGGCGCGTTTCCTGCTCGACCCGCGCCGCAAGCACCAGCCGACGCTGCTGAGCGGTCGCGCGGAGGAGCGCGCGCACCGCCTCGACTTCCTGCGCCGAGCCGTGGAGGTCGCCGCCAAACTGGGCTCCGATGCCGTCAGCTTCTGGTCGGGCCGGGCGGACGATTCGGCGCCGGAGGGGGAGCTCTGGGTGCGGCTCACCGAGGGCTGTTGCGAACTGTGCAAGTATGCCGGACCACGCGGCGTGCGCCTGGCGTTCGAGCCGGAGCCCGGCATGTTCATCGACACCATGCCGCGCTTCGCCAAGCTGCACCACCTGGTCCGGCACGACCACTTCGGCCTGACGCTCGACGTCGGCCATCTACACTGCCAGGGGGAACTTCCGATCGCCGACCACGTGAGAGAGTGGGGCGATTGGCTGTGGAACGTTCATCTCGAAGACATGCGGCGCGGCATTCACGATCACCTGACGTTCGGCGAGGGCGAGATGAACTTCGCTGAGGTGCTGGGCGCGCTGGCCGAGATCGGCTACGAGGGAGGGGCCCACGTGGAGCTGAGCCGGCACAGTCACGACGCGGTGGAGACGGCACGGAAGGCGCTGGCGTTTCTGCGCGCGGCCGGGTGACGTTGCGTCGAACGGGCAAGTGTGCGAAACTGCGGCGAAGTCGGAATCGTAGCGACAAGCGTCCTCGCTTGTCGTCGCCAGAGAGTGGGCGTAACCGTCGAGGGAAGGCCCGACAAGCGAGGACGCTTGTCACTACGAGTTACGAGGCAACGGAATGCCCCGTCCCCCATTGTGCGACCTGAACGCGGAGCGGATCGCCATCATCAAGCCGAGCGCCCTGGGCGACGTCGTCCACGCCCTGCCGGTGCTGACGGCCCTGCGCCAGCGCTTCCCGCGCGCCTACGTGGCGTGGGTCGTCAACCGCGCCTACGAGCCGCTGCTGCGCGGCCATCGCGACCTCGACGAGACGCTGGCCTTCGACCGCGGCGCCGTCCGGTCGGGCTTCTGGCGCGCCGCGCGCACCTGCGCCGGCTTCTTCCGCGAGCTGCGCCGGCGCAACTTCGACCTCGCCATCGACCTTCAGGGGCTGTTCCGCAGCGGGATCATGACCGCCGCCACCGGCGCGGCCCGCCGCGTCGGCCTGGCCGGCACGCGCGAAGGCGCCGGCTGGTTCTACACCGACTGCGTCGCGGTTCCCGGCAAGCTCCACGCCGTGGACCGCTATGCGCTCGTGGCGGAGGCCCTCGGCGCGGGCGGGCGCCACGAGCCGCACGTCCCGCTCGCCGCCGAGGCGGTCGCGTGGGCCGACGAGCAGTTGCGCGACTGCCCGCGCCCGTGGCTGGCCCTGGGCGTGGGCTCGCGCTGGCTGACCAAGCGCTGGCTCCCGGCGCACTTCGCCACCCTGGCGCGGGCCGCGCAGTCGGCCTTCGGCGGGACGGTCCTGTTCGTGGGGGGGGCCGACGAGGTCGAGTTGGCCGAGGAGGTGCGCCTGCGCCTGACAGGGCCAACGCGCAACCTGAGCGGAAAGACGACGCTGCCGCAACTGGCGGCGCTGCTGGCGCGCGTCGATGCAATGGTGGCCAACGACACCGGCCCGCTGCACCTGGCGGCGGCGCTGGGCCGGGCGGTGGTCGCCCCCTATACTTGTACGGAGGTGAGCCTCACCGGGCCCTACGGCGCCTTCGACCGCGCCGTCGAAACCAAGGTGTGGTGCGCCGGCAGTTGCCTGAAGCGCTGCGCCCGCATGGAATGCATGGCGGAACTCACGCCCGACCGCCTGTGGCCGGTGTTGCACGAGGTGTTGCTGCGGTGGCGGAACCAGAACCAGTGCGCCTGATCCTCGCCAGCGCCTCCGCCGGGCGCCGCGAACTGCTGGCGCGCCTCGGCCTTCCTTTCGAGGTGCGCCCGGCGAACATCGACGAGCCCGCGAGTGGCTTCAACGACCCGCGCACGATGGTGCAGACGGTCTCCTGGCTCAAGGCCGCCGCCGTCGCGCCCACCCTCGACGAGGGCCTGGTGATCGCCGCCGACAGCATCGGCTGGATCAACGGCCATCCCGTCCTCAAGCCGACCGACGCCGAGGACGCCCGCGGCATCCTGCGCGAGATGGGCGGCCGCGAGCACGAATTGTGGACCGGCGTCGTGGTGTGGCGCCGGCCCGACGACCTCCAGTTCGTCTGGCAGGAGCGGACGCGCGTGGCGTTTGCAAGGCTGAGCGACGAGGAACTGGAGCGCTACCTGGCGACGCGCTCGTGGCGCGAGCACTCGGGGGCGTACGCGATCGAGGAGAAGGACGACCCGTACGTGCGCGTGGTGGAGGGGAGCTTGACGAACGTGATCGGGCTGCCGCTGGAGTCGCTGGCGCGAGTGTTGAAGCTGGCGGGCGTCGCGCCGTGACCCGCGGCCGGGCCGGTTGCGCTCTGAGGCGTGAGGAAGGGGAAAATAGACACACAAACGGGACGAGGGGGGCAAGAGAGGTCGGTCGAGGCGGCCGGGCGCGCACCGGCAGCGCCCAGGGCCAGCAAGGCCCCGTCGAGCCGCACCGCTTTTTCTGCCCGGCGCGCTCAACTGCTGTCCGGCCCCCCCGAGCCTGCGCACGGGCCCGCCGAGGTGACGCCCTCGCTGGCCTGGCGACCCCCCCAACGCCGGCGCCTTCCCCCCGCCCCGCTTCGCCGTCCAGCGCCTTCTGCTCGTTCGCCCCCCGTAGCGCCAGCGCGATCGGCCCCAGCCGCGTGCCGCCCATGCTCCCCTCGCGCCGCGCCGTCTTCGCCGGCAACGTCGCCAGCCCCACGCATACCACCATTACCACCCCCACCTAGGCGTGAAACCGCCGCCCCCCCGTGATGTTGCCGTCGTCTATCCCAGAACACCTTCATCCGCGCGTTCACCCGCCCCACCGCCGTCCTAGCCTTGCACTTCTTCTCGAACTGCTTGGTCGCCCGCGGGATCGGCGGGGACCTCCTCAGGTCGATGGTCGGATCGACCCGCACGGTCATGCCGAGCTCTCTGCCCTCGTTGCAACGCTCCTCGCTCGGGCACGTCCAGACCTCGTGCTTGGCCGGGCACCGATATTTAAGCGTTTCCCCATCTTTTTCATAGCCCACGTACGCCATCGGGCGCATCACCGGCGGCTTGCTGACCGTGTCGTAGCAGTAGGCCGTGCCCGCCTCGTCGTGCAGCACGTTGAGCGGGTAACGCTTGCCCCCCTTGTCCGGCGACGGCCGCTCCAACTCCTCCTTCCACATCTTGCGGCCCTGGGTCAGCGGCTTGATCCCCTCGCCGTGCAGCAAATCGTGGGCCTTCTCGTCGTCGGCCGCCCTGTCGTAAGCCAGCGCCTGGATGCGCCCCGCAGGCAGGTTGGCCTGAGCCTGCTCGAGCAGGGCCGGGACGCGTTCGTTGTCCCCCGCCTTGGTGTCGGTGACGTGCCAGGCCAGCGGCACCTCGTGCTCGACGCCCACCAGCAGGTGGTGCTTGTAGCCGAACCACTCGAATGAATCGACGACCACGCCGTGGTCGCCCTTGTGCTCCTTGCGGCCGCCCGAGGGCTGAGGCAGCCCCTGCTCGATCTCTTCGGAGACCGCCTTGGCGTTCTTCTTGGGCCGGGCGGACAGCGCCGCGGAGTCGCCAGCAGTGTCCTGGCCCAGGTCGGGGATGGCGACGCCCAGACGCTGGACGAGGAAGTCGAAGATCTTGCGGGCCTGCGCGGAAAGGGTCGGCTCGCCCAGCACGTCGAGGGACCGCGAGACGTTCCAGGGCTTGGGGACGTCCGCGACGGCCTGGATGTTGAGCAGGCGGGCCAGGGCAGGGTTGCGGTGCAGTTCCGCCTAGGGCAGGGGATGGTGCGTTGGGCCCCCTCCTCGGAGAGGCGAGCGATCCACCGCCGGAAATCGTCCTCCAACTCCTGCAACTCCTCGGCGTGCAGCCATTGAACGGTGACAGGGGTGACGAACCGCAGCAAGAAGCTATACTGTTCCAGCTTGGTTATTGCGCCCTGCTTGTACAGCGACAGGAACAAACTGCCCCCCCACGACAGGGGCCGTGGCTCTTGGGCACGGGCGCAGGCGCCCGGGTCGTCCGGCGGGGGCTGATGGCGTTGGCCCGACACCTGCCTTATTTGGCTGGCGAAGAGGTCGGCGTCGCGCTCGGAGCAAGCCAGCAGGTTGGTTGGATCGTTCAAACTCATCTACGCTTCGGCACCATGGCCCTCGTTGGCCTCTTGCAGGAGCAAGATCTCCTGGAAGGCGAGGCCCGCGCGGCGGCGCCGCCCTTGCCCGCTCCGAAGGCGAAGTCGGTGATCTTCCTGTTGATGGGCGGCGGGCCCAGCCAGGTCGATACCTTCGACCCCAAGCCCGAGCTCGACCGCCTGCGCGGCCGGGCCGTGCCCGACAGCATCGCTCGTGCCGTGCCGCGCATTGCCCGGTCGCGCCTCGCAAACCTCTTCCCCTCGCCCCACAAGTTCGTCCGCGGGGGCAAGAGCGGGCTGCCGGTGTCCGCCCTCTTCCCCGAGGTCGGCAAGCTGACCGACGAGTTGTGCGTCTTGCGTAGCTGCCGCCACGACACGCCGATCCACGCCCGGCCGAGTTCCTGAGCAGGACGGGGACGCAGGTGGGCGACCGGTCGAGCCTCGGGGCCTGGGGGCACTACGGCCTGGGCAGCGAGAACCGCAACCTCCCGGCTTCGTCGTGTTCGTCGCCGGCGAGACGGGCCGGCCCACCGCCGTGGTGTCGGCCAGCTTCCTCTCCGCGCGCCATCAGGGCACCGTCGTCAAGAAGGAAGGCGTCTCCAACCCTCGCCCTCCCGGCCGACACCACGGCGGAACAGCGCCGCGCCCAACTCGACCTGCTCGGGGCCCTCAAGCGCCGCCACCTCGAGCGCCACGCCGGCAACTCGGAACGGGAGGCCCGCCTGCGCTCCTACGAGTTGGCCTTCCGCATGCAGACCGCCGCGGGCGAGGCGTTCGACCTGGCGCGCGAGACGAAGGAAGTTCATGCCCTCTACGGCCTCGGCCGCAAGGAGACCGCCGAGGTCGGCGCCTCTTGCCTGCTGGCTCGGCGCCTGGTGGAGCGCGGCGTGCGCTTCGTCCAGGTGCGCGTCGGCGGGTGGGAGGGACACAACGACCTCGTCAAGAACCACGACCCGGCGGCTCTCAAGAGCGACCGGCCGGTCGCCGCCCTGTTGACCGATCTGAAAAGGCGCGGGTTGCTCGGCCAGACGCTGGTGGTCTGGGGCGGGGAGTTCGGGCGGACGCCGGCGGCGGAAAACCCGGGGCCGGCGCCGGGGCGCGACCACTCGCCCTCGGGCTACTCGATGTGGCTGGCGGGCGGGGGGGTGAAGGGCGGGCAGGTCGTCGGCGCGACCGACGCGGTGGGCTACGCGGCCGTGGAGAGGCCGATCCACCCCAACGACCTGCACGCCACGATCTTGCACGCGCTGGGCATCGACCAGTCCAACCTCTCTTACAGGCACAACAACCGGCGCGAGCTGGTCGCGGTCAACGGCGGCGCCGCGGTGCGAGAGGCGTTTTCGTGAAGGGGCCCGATGTTGACCTGTGGGAAGGGATTGCCCTGGCAGCGCTGACGTTCTTCCTCGCCTGGCCGGTCGCCTGCGCCTGCCCCTTCGCCCTCCGGTTCCCGGCGGCAAGGGAGGAGGCCCCCGCCTACGGGCCCCTGCCGCGCGCGACCGTCTTGCTCGCCTTGCGTGGCGCAGGCCCCTCCCTGCCCGAGTGCCTCCACGGGCCCCGCCTTGCGGGCGGCCCCGGAGCGCCGGCCGCGCCGGGCCTTGCCCCACCGATCGCGGACGGCGAAATCGAGCAGGCGGAGCAGGCAGTCCCGGTCGATGGGCGGGCAGACCAGATGGGGGGCGGCGGCCCCCGTGTTGCGGCAGTCGAACAGGGGCTCGGCCAGCCAGTAGGGCTGGTACACCGCCACGTGGTCGTAGAACTGCCGTTCGAGCTCGCTCAGGTCGCCCCACGCCAGGGAGCCGGGGCCCGCGAAGGAGGGGCCGTAGTAGTTGAAAAACGTGGACAGGGCAGTCTCGATCTCCGCGGCCGTCACCGGGCGCAGGGGCGTGAGGTGGTAGGTGCGCCCGTGATGCTCCGAATGGCGGAACACGTGGGCGATGACGGCCGAGACCCAATCGACCGGGACGAGATTGCGCCGCTCGTCGCCGGTGGCGTCGAGGCGCAACGGGAAGGGGTAGCGGCCGTCGGGCCCCCGGTCGAGGCAAGCAAGGTAGACGGCGACGAACTGGGCGTAGGTGTACAGGCCGTGGTAGCTCGCGGTGTAACCGGTCCGCGAGTCTCCGACGAGGATGGCCGGGCGGTAGATCGTGGTACGCTCGAGGAAGCTGGCCGCGCGGACTAGCTGCTCCGCCTCGAACTTGCTGTGCTCGTAATCGTTGCGGAGCTCGCCCGGCCGCTCGTCCTCGTCCTCGAGGACGGGGCCAGGCCGCTGCCCGCACACGGAGGCCGTCGAGACGTGGTGAAGCTCGCGCACCCCGGCCCCGCGGCAGAGGTCGAGGACGTTGCGGGCACGGGTGAGGTTGGAGAGCCAGGGCTCCCGGGCGCGGTCCTGACCGACGAAGGTGAGGCTGGCCGCGTTGTGCAGCACCGAGCGGCAGTGCCCCGCCACCCAGGCCCCGTCGTCCGTGGAAAGGGCCAGGCCCTCGCGGCTGACGTCGCCCTCGAGGCAGACAGGCCGGGGGAGCGGTTGGCCCAGGGCGTCTTCCCAGGGGGCGAAAAGTTGTTCCACGCGCCGCTCGGCGGGCTCGCCTCGCCGGGAGCGCACCAGCACCGCGACCGGCGTGCCGGCGAGCAGGAGGTTGCGGAGGACGTACTGTCCGAGCAATCCGGTGGCGCCCGTGAGGAGGACGTGGGTCAACGGCGGGGGCCCTCGAGGTCCGGGGGGCGGCCTTCTCTTGGCGTTCCTCCCGTCTATTGTGAGGGTGGGGGCCTCGTGTCAAGATTTCCCGACACGGCTCAAGCCTGGCGCCTTGGGGGACGAGCGTTCATGTCCGAGCACGGCCTGAGCATGCGCCTGACGGAGTACGGCGACCGCGCGTTCGCCGCCTACCTGCGCCGCTCCTTCGCGCGGTCGATGGGCCTGTCGGACGAGGCCCTGGGCAAGCCGATCGTCGGCATCGTCAACACCTTCAGCGAGCTGAACAATTGCCATCGAGGCCTGCCCGAGCTGGTCGAGGCGGTCAAGCGCGGCGTCTGGCAGGCCGGCGGGCTGCCGCGCGAGTTCCCGGTGCCGTCGCTGGGCGAGGTCTTCCTCGAGCCGAGCGCCATGATGTTCCGCAACCTGCTGGCGCTGACGACCGAGGTGATGCTGACGGCCCAACCACTCGACGCCGCCGTGCTGGTGGGCGGTTGCGACAAGACGATGCCCGGCCTGCTCATGGGCGCGGCCAGCGCGGGGTTGCCGAGCATCGCGCTCGTGGCCGGGCCGATGCTGACGGGCGGCTTCGAGGGCGAGCGGGTGGCGGCGTGCAGCGATTGCCGGCGTTTCTGGGCCCGCTATCGGCGCGGCGAGATCGACGAGGCCACCCTCGCCCAGGTCGAGCGGCAACTCGCCCCGACGGCAGGGACCTGCGGCGTGATGGGCACCGCCAGCACGATGGCCTGCCTGATCGAGGCGCTGGGCATGATGCTCCCCGGCGGGGCGACCATCCCCGCCGTGTACGCCGAGCGGTTGCGCCACGCCGAGGAGACGGGGCGCTGCGCCGTCGCGCTGATCGGCAGCGGAAGGGCGCCGGCCGCCGTCCTCACCGAGAAGTCGTTCGAGAACGCCCTGCGCGTGCTCCAGGCCATCGGCGGATCGACCAACGCCGTCCTCCACCTGACCGCCCTGGCGGGGCGGTGCGGCATCCGGCTACCGCTGGCGAAGCTCGACGACGTGAGTGAGACGACGCCCCTGTTGCTCGACCTCAAGCCGTCGGGCACCGGGTACGTGGAGGACTTTCACCGCGCCGGCGGGATGCGCGTGGTGTTGCAGGAGCTTCGGCCGCTGCTTCACCTCGACGCCCCGACGATCGACGGGCGAACGCTGAGGGAAGTGCTGGAAGGGCCCTACCGCTATCCCGAATGGCAAAGTGTGGTCCGGCCGGCGCGGGCGCCGCTTTGCGAGCGCGGCTCCCTGATCGTGCTGCGCGGGAGCCTGGCGCCGGAAGGGGCAGTGCTGAAGCGCTCGGCGGCATCGCCGGAACTGCTGCGGCACGTGGGGCGCGCCGTGGTGTTCGCGTCGCTGGCCGACCTGGCGGCGCGCATCGACGCGCCTGACCTGGACGTGCGGCCCGACGACGTGCTGGTGTTGCAGAACGCCGGGCCGCTGGGCGGGCCCGGCATGCCCGAGGCAGGGGCGCTGCCGATCCCGAAGAAGCTCGCCGGGGTGAAGGACATGGTGCGCATCTCCGACGCGCGCATGAGCGGGACCGCGTTCGGCACGGTCGTCTTGCACGTCTCGCCCGAGTCGGCGGTGGGCGGGCCACTTGGGCTGGTGCGCGACGGCGACCGGATCGCGCTCGACGCGGACCGGCGCCGGCTGGACTTGCTGGTGAGCGAGGAGGAACTGGCGACGAGGAGGGCGGCGCCAGCGAGGGCGCCGGCGCGGCGGGGGCATGCCTGGCTCTACGAGCGGGCGATCCAGCAGGCTCATCTGGGGGCGGACTTCGATTTTCTACGGCACGAGGGGCTGACGTAGGCATTGGGCTTACGGCCCCGCCGGCCGCCACGGGGTCGGCTGGCCGAACCACGTCTTCAGGTCGGCATACTGCAAATACTCCACGACGCCTCCGTCCTTGTGGATGAACGCCACGGTCCCGAAGTCGCCCGGCTCGAACGGGCCGAACACGACCTCCTCGCCCTGGATCGCGGCGGCAAGGTCATCGACGCGGTAGGCGACGTGCGGCAGGTGCCAGAGCTTCCACAGGCCGACGTCGGCCGGATCGATCGTTGGCATTTCCAGAGGGCGCAGGTATTCGATGCGCTGCGGGTGCAGGCGCGGGTTGGTCACCCAGACCTTGCTGAACGGCACCCAGCACTCGCCCGGCTGTGGTTCGGTCGTCACGATGCCGACGTGGTCGAACTCTTTCATGAGCTATCCCTCCGCGAAATCGCCAGCCCTGGGGGATGGGTGCGAAGGGGAGTATAATTCCTGAAGAGGAGCGGCACAATGGGCCGCGAACCAGGGGCCCCGCCTGGCCTCGAAGATCCACGACGAGAGGAAGACGATGGAGGCGAAGACCGGACGCAACTCCCCCTGCCGGTGCGGCAGCGGAAAGAAGTACAAGAATTGCTGCCTGCGCAAGCACCAGGACGCCAAGTACGCGAGCCATCAGAGCCGGCTCGACGCCTCCGGCCTGGAGCCGCCCCCCCCGCGCCCGACCGGGCCCGCCGCTCTCCCCAAGGCGCCACTGCCCGCTCCTCCGCCTCGCGCGCCCGCCAAACGGCCCAGGCCGCTCGATCCCCACCAGGCCGCGCTCGTCGCCCGCTGGGAAGCGTTCCACGCGGCCGACTACGAGGGGCGCATCGCCCTGTTCCTGCGCACCCTCGAGGAAAAGGAGCTCATGGACGAGGAGAACTCGTTCGAGATGCTCAACGAGCTTCACGGCCCCAGCTCCGAGAAGGGCGAGCGCGACCGCTTCGACGGGCTCGTGCGCGCCCTCCGCGACCGCTTGCCGGACGTCTACGCCAAGCACGCTGGCTACTTTGTTTGCAACCTCATCGAGAACGCCGTCGCCACGCGCCGCTTCGAGGCGCTGCCCGAGCTCGGCCGGGAGCTGGCCCTGCTCGGCCCGCACCTCATCGACCCGTTCCATCACGTGCTGGACATGCTGGGCTATCACGGGCAACTGCCCGTGATGCTCGAGATCGTCCGTCTGTCCTGGCCCGAGGTTCGGGCGTCCAGGGACGTCCTGGGGTGGGCCGTCCAGGAATTCGGAGAAACGGCTGGCGACTACGAGATCTTTTCCTATCTCGAACAGGCCCCGGCGCCCGCCGGCGACGACCCTGTCCTGGTCGAGCGGCTCGGGGACTACCTCGAGGACCTGCGCATCGACAAGCTGGTCGAGTACGTCGAGCACGTCACCGGCAAGCGGAAAGACGGCCTGGTGCTCGGCCAGTTCGACCTGGGCCCGCCCCCGCCGAAGAAGCGTTCTGGCTGGAACGACGAGGAAGACGAGGTGTATCCGCCGGCCGAGTGGCAGTTGCGGCTGCACTGGCTGAGCCAGGAGTTCCTGGGCTACCTGCGACGGGAGGAGGGGGTGCCCTACACCAAGGGCGAACTGGCGCGGAGCGACCTCGTTCGCTACCTGATCGATCGCGCCCGCGGAGAGCTGCAAGACCGAGACGGGGCGAAGCAGCCGAAGAAGGCCACCGTGCCGGGCGGCCATCCGCTCTGCCCGGACCGGCTGACGCTCGATCGGTTCCTGGCGCGCTATTTCGGGTTCTTGAGCTTCCGAAAGCACAGGCCGGCGGCCCTGTTCGAGCTGCTGCCCGCCTGGCTGCGCTTCCTCGAGTCGCGCGACCTGCTCACCGGTGAGCAGCGCCAGAAGGCCCTCGAAGACTTGCGCCCGCTCAGTCACGACCTGCGCCGGGCCTTCCAGACGTACTACAACGACCCGAGCCTGGAGGCGGCCATGCGCGCCTGGGATGAAGCCCCCAAGCCCTCTCCGTGAGGAGCGCTTTCACGAGTGCATGACGTACCCGCCATCGACGTTGATGGTCTGGCCCGTGACGTTAGTCGCGCGCTCCGACGCCAGGAAGACCGCCATCGCCGCCACGTCCTCGGGCGCCTGCCAGCGCCCCAACGGCACGATGCGGCGCACCTTCTCGTCGGCCCACTCCTCGTAAGGGGGGCGCTCCCCCTCGGGCTGCCGGCGCGCCCACGCCTCCCAGACGGCGCGGTTGAGCGCGGTCTTGACCATGCCCGGGTTGAGCGTGTTGACGCGCACCCCATACGGCGCCAGGTCGCGCGCCGCGCACTGGGCGAAGTTGATGAGCGCCGCCTTCGAGGCGCTGTAAGGCGGGTCGGTCTGCGAGCCGACCTGCCCGGCCACAGAGCCCAGAAACAGCAACGACCCGCGCCGGGCGGCGGCGAGCGTGGGCGCGAAAGCGTGGGCCACGTTGACGGCGCCGACCACGTTCACCTCCAGCACGCGCGGCCAATCGTGCGGCGCCAGCTCCCAGAACGGGAAGCCGTACTTGCCCGAGCCGATCGCCACGGCGAAGACGACGTGATCGATTCGTCCAAACGCAGCCAGCGCCTCGGCCGCCGTCCGCTGCATGGCGGCGAGATCGGTCACGTCGGCGACGAACGAGAGCGCACGTGTCCCGGTTGTGTCGGCGATCTGTTTCGCGCTGCCGGCGACGGCAACGGCGCGATCGGCGAGCGCGACGGCGGCGCCCTCGGCGGCGAAGGCCCGGGCGATGGCCAGGCCAATGCCCTGGGCGGCGCCCACGACGACGGCGGACTGGCCGGCGAGTTGCAGGTCCATGTTCGTTCTTTCTCCGCGTTCGCGACCTCAGATGACTTCAGACAGTGTAGGCGCGAGTCGTCGAACCGCGCCTCCATTGAAGAAGGGCCTTCCTGCTCCCCGAACCGCCGAGGCCTTCGCCATGCCCATTCTGCTGGAAGTCGCCATCGCCTCCGTCGAGGACGCTCTTGTAGCGCAGGCGGGCGGCGCCGACCGCCTCGAGCTCAACGCGGCGCTCGCCCTCGGCGGGCTGACGCCCTCGCTGGGCACGCTGCTGGAGGTGCGTCGCGCCGCGGCCCTTCCGCTCGTCGTCATGGTGCGCCCGCGCCCCGGCGGCTTCTGCTACAGCGACGAGGACTTCCGCGTGATGCGGCGCGACCTCGACCTGGCCCTGGAGCACGGCGCCGAGGGCGTCGCCTTCGGCGTCTTGCATGCCGACGGCACCATCGACCAGGACCGATGCCGGCAACTCGTCGAGCAGGCCGGAGCGCGCCAGACGGTCTTCCACCGAGCCTTCGACGTGACGCCCGATCCGTTCGCCGCGATGGAACAACTGATCGACCTGGGCGTGCGCCGCGCGATGACCAGCGGGCAGGAGGAAAGCGCCTATCACGGAGCGCCCTTGATCGCGGAACTGGTGCGACGGGCGGCGGGCCGCATCGAGGTCTTGCCGGCGGGGGGCATCAACCGCTTCACGGTCGCCGACGTGCTGGCGCGCACGCGGTGCGATCAAGTTCACGCCTCGCTTCGCGCCGGGCGGCCCGACCCCTCCACGGCGGCCCGCCCGCAGGTGTCGTTTGGCGGGGCGCTTCGCCAGCCCGAGGATCGCTTCGACGCGACGAGCGCCGAGGCGGTGGCATGGATGCGCGAAATGCTGAGGTGACAGGGCCACGGCCGCCCCTGTAGGATACCGACGCCCGACTCCCGAGGTGCGATCATGCCCGGCCTGCCCCTTGCCCGCCCCGAGGCCATCGGCTTCGACTCCGTTCGCGTCCAGCGCGCCCTCGACCTGCTCAAAGGCTGGGCCGACACCGGCAAGATACTCGGCGCCGGCCTGTGCGTGGGCCGGCGCGGTCGGATGGCCGAGCCGTGGTTCTTCGGCAAGCATTCCGCCGAGCCGGGCGCGAGGCCCCTCGCGCCAGACGCCCTGTTCCTGGTGGCGTCGATCACCAAGCCGGTGACGGTGACGGCGGCGATGATGCTGGTGGAGCGCGGCGAACTGTCGCTGGAGGACCGGGTGGCGACCTACGTCCCCGCCTTTGCCCAGCGCGGCAAGGACGGCGTGCAGGTGCGTCACCTGATGACGCACACCTCCGGCCTGCCCGACATGGTGCCCGAGAACGAGAAACTGCGCAAGGCGCACCGGCCCCTGTCGGCCTTCGTCGAGGCGACCTGCAAGGGGCCCCTGGGCTTTCCGCCGGGGACGAGGGTGAGCTACCAGAGCATGGGCACGCTGATGCTCGCCGAGATCGTGCATCAGATCACGGGCAAGACCACCGCCGAGTTCCTCCGCCAAGAGGTCTTCGACGTCCTGGGCATGGACGACACCTCGCTCGGCTGGCAGCCCGCGAAGAAAGACCGCATCGCGAAGGTGCGGGCGCCGAAGAGCCCGGAGGTCCCCGACTGGTCGTGGAACAGCCCCTACTGGCTGGGCCTCGGCGCGCCGTGGGGAGGCATGATTACGTCGCCGGCCGACTTCGCGCGCTTCTGCCAGATGATGCTCAACGGCGGATCGCTCGACGACGTGCGCCTCCTCAGCCCGGCAGCCGTGCGGGCGATGACGGGCAACCAGCTCGCCTGCATGCCGCAGGTGCCGGAGGAGGAGCGCCGCTGCCGGCCGTGGGGGCTGGGCTGGCGACTCAACTGGCCGGGGCACTCGGCCAACTTCGGCGACCTGCTCGGGCCGCGCGCCTACGGCCACTGGGGCTCGACGGGCACCGTGTGCTGGATCGACCCCGACGCGGAGGCGTTTTGTGTCCTTTTCACCACGCAGCCGCAGGAGCCCGACGGCCGGTTCCTGGCGCGCGTGTGCAACGCGGTGGCAGCGGCGCTTCAGATGTAACGATCGACGTCGAGCACCGTCTACCGAGATGTGGAGATGATCGCCGCCGTGCTGAGCATCCGCCACTCGGTCGTCCACCCGACCATCAACTAAATGACGCCGGGCCCGGCCTGCGCCCTCGATTACGTCTCCAACCACGCCCGCGAGATGAAGGTCCGCCGGGCGATCTCGAACAGCTTCGGGCTCGGCAAGCACAATGGCATGGTCGTCGTGGGAGCGTTCGCGTGAGCGGCGTTTCGCTGCGGGACCACCGAGTCGCCTGCTCACCTCAGCCCGGCCGTGGCGGTAAACATTCGTCTCCGCCTGTGCGCCTGGAGACGGGCAGTCCCCGTTACGACTGCGGTGGCCCCTTGGGGGAGGGCAGTTGCCGTTTCTTTGCTGGAATCGCTACCAACCTACCGGGGGGCCCGTT
>JBBSEZ010000184.1:0-17865 GCA_038239195.1 Gemmatales bacterium | reverse complement strand
GTGGGCCTCGAAGACTCGGCCCACCCTACGCGACTGCCAACACTGAGGACCACCATGCCCCCCGCCTCCCTGCTCGACGACCTGCGCCACGACGGCGCCCGCCGAGTCGCCGCCTGGGAGGGCGCCCTGTTCGACGCCGTCGGCCAGGGCCCCGCCCGCGCTCTCGCGCACGCCCTCGGCAAGCAACCGGGCGCCGAGCCCGTCCTGCGCGCCTACCTCCGCCTCGTGCAGGAGGCCATCGGCACCGCAGCGTTGCGCCTCGCCGCCCCGCCCTCCCCCGGCGCTCCCTGGACGTCGTTCCTCGAGCGGTGCCTGGTGCAGCTCGTCCCCGCCCTCTTGCCGCACGCCTCGCCCGACGAGCGCCTTCCGTTGCTGGTGAAGCTCTGGAACCTCGGCGAGGGCCTGCGCGCCGAGCCCGCGTGGGTCGATCGCTACGTCAACGCCTGCGCGGGGCGAGTGCGCTCCCTCGGCGACGTCGAGGCCTTTCTCGTCGAAACGCTGCGCCCCGTCCTGACGCCCGCTCCCCCCTCGACGTGGCAAGGGCCCTGGGCCGTCACCGTCCTCGACCTGCGGCTCTTTCACGACGAGTTCTTGCCGGGCCGGTTGCACCTCGCCGCCCCGACCGTCCTCTGTGTCCAGGACCGCCGGCTCCCGGGAGTGCAAATTGGCGTGCTCCTGCGGCCGGAGGGCAAGAGCGAGGCCCTCGGCCTGACGGACGGGCTCGCCGCCTTCGACGAGCCGGGCGAGCTCCCGGCCGTCGCCTTTGAAGACCAGCGCGCCACCGTCGCGGGCCGGAGCGTCGCCCTGCCCTCCCTGCGCCGCTGCGCGCACCACGCCATCGCCCGGGCGGGCTTCGTCGCCGCCTGCGCGCTCGACTCCCAGCGCCTGTGGATCGTGGAGGCCAACTGATGCCCACTGCTCCTGCCCCCGACATGCTCGAAGTCCAGGCGCTCATCGACGACGCCTGGCCGCGCGCCTCCGCACGCTGGTCGCCGTTCCTGCTGCTGCGCCCACCCGTCGATGACGCCGCCCAGACCACCGTCGCCCACATCCACCTCGGCACGCGCCAGGTGGCGCTGCACCATCAACTCATCCGCGACAAGGGGCTTGTCGGCAGCATCGAGGCCATCCTCGCCCACGAGATCGGCCATCACGTCCGCTATCCCGGAACGCTCGCCACGCAGGCGCGCTTATACCTGTTGGAGAGGGCGCTGCTCCCGTTCGACGACTACTCCGTCCTGAACCTGTTCACCGACCTGCTCATCAACGAAACGCTCGGCCACGACCTGCGCCCCCAGCTCGCCGCCGTCTATCAGGCGTTCATCGGCGAGGGGGACTGGGAGCAGGGCCCGGCCTTCCTGTTTTACCTGGCGGTCTACGAGGAGCTGTGGCAGATGGAGCCCGGCTCGCTCATGGGCCCTGCCCTGCCCGAGTTCGAGGCGGCCTACCCCGGCTACCGCGCCGACGCGCAGGTGCTGGCCCAGGACCTGTTCCACCTCGGGCCCAACCTCTTCACGCAGTTCATCTACTTCGTCTCCGTCATCAGCCGCTACGTCCGACCGCGCAAGGGCGAGGCCCCTCTCGGCATCGACCCGTATGCCTGCAACTGCGGCGACCCCTCCCCCGAAGACTGGGCCGACGCCCTGACGCCCAGCGCCCGGGAACTGGCGGCCATCGAGCGAGCCATCGCCGAGGGCTGGCTGCGCGCCGAGCAGGGCGACCACTTGCGCGATCCGCACGCCCTGGAGCGCCGCATCAAGGGACTGCCTGGCTCGCGCAAGGCCGACGCGACGATCGTGCCCGAGGTGATGGCGGCCTACTACCGCCAGCAGGCCGAGCGCTACCTGATTCAGCCGCCCCCCCAGCGCCGCGTCGGCGAGGCCATCGTGCCCACCACGCTGGAGGAGTGGGTGCCGGGCGACGCCCTGCGCGACATAGATTGGCTCGCCACGCTCGTGCAGCGCGGCCCGGAATACGGCGTGGTACAACCGCTCAAGCGCGTCAGCATCGCCGACGTCGAGGGGCACGACGTTCCGCTCTGGCAGCCGCGGCTCGAGATCTACCTCGACGTGAGCGGCTCCATGCCCGACCCGCGGCGCACGCGCAACGCCATGACCCTGGCGGCGCAAATCCTCCACACCGCGGCGATCCGGGCGGGCGGCTGGGCGCGGGCCCTGCTCTACTCGACGGCCCCGGTCGCGTACTGGCAATGGTGCCGTTCGGAGATCGAGTTATCGCGCTTTTTGATGCACTACCTCGGCGGAGGTACCGCGTTCCCCTTCGAGGTGCTCCAGAAGAGCGTGGAGGAGTGCGCTTCCGGGGTGGGCGGGCAGCCGATCCGCGTCGTCATCACCGACACCGACTTCGACCACAACTACGACAGCAAGCCGGAGCACGCCAACGTGTTTCAGGAAGCGGTCGCCGCCTCGCCGCACTTCGTGCTGCTGCTGCACCGTCCCGACCCGAAGCGGGTGGCGCACTACGGTCAGGTGGGGGCGAAGGTGGTGACGGTGCAGGAGATGGAAGACTTCCCCAGGATGGCGGCGGCGCTGTCGCGCGCCCTGTTCGAGGAGAAACGCGATGTCGATCGCTGATCGCTTCTTCCCGCGCAAGCACAAGGGCGGCAAGGCCCCGCCCCCGCCGGCGCTCGAGCTCGGCGCCGTGCGCGCGTGTTTCGCGCAGGGGGCGGTGCGCTGCGCCCGGAAGGCCATCGAGCCGGCCCTGGTTTGCGCCAGGCTCTCCGACCACTGCCGCGACGCGGGCCTCGTCCCGCTGCTGCCCGAAGACTTCGCCGAGCGCACGGCCGACCTCGATGCCGAGGCCTGGCGCCGGCTGGCCCTCGCCGTCAGCGCCCTGGAACTGCCCCAGGTGCGCGCCGCCCTTCCGGCCCTGGTCGGCGAGAAGCCCCTCGGGCCGTTTCTCGACCGAGGCTTCTTCGGGCTGGCGCGCGAGCTGTCGCTGCTGACGCTGGAGCTGTTGCAGCAGGGCCCGTTGCGCATCGAGGAGTTGGCCCGTCAGTTCATCGCCCGGCTCGGGGCGACCGTGGAGGGCGAGAACGAGGTGCAGTCGCTCCAGCGCCTGCACCGGCTCGATTACGCGCGCTTGCTCGAGCAGGCGGAGCGCGCCAAGGTGTCGGCCGAGGAGCGCGTCGAGTACATCCGCAAGCTCCAGGAGGAGCAGGAACGCCAACGGCCGCGGCGCGGCAAGTGGTGAGGCATGATCGAAACTCCACAGGGCTTCAACGAGCGCTCGGCGCAGGGCCGCTACCCCGCCGACAACCTCGCCGGCTTCCGCTATCACACGGGGGCCGACCTGCGCCCCCTGCGCCCCGACGAACCGTGCCCGGTGCTGTTCCGTGACCTCGGCCCGGCCGCGCTCGCGCTGTTCCTGCGCGGCGAGCTGCGCCGGCTCGCCGGCCCGCAATCGCCCATTGTCTACGCGCGCACGCAGGCGTACGTCGAGCCTTACCTCGACCCCGAGCGCATCGGGCGCTTGCTCTTTCTCCGACCGCTGGAGATGTCGATGTGGCATTCGGGCGTGCCGACCATCTACGTCGCCCGCGCCATGGCCCCGGTCGATCCCGAAGCGACCGCCTTCGTGCCCGGCGACGTGCCGCTCGCCGAGGCAGCGCGCCGGGCGGGCGGGCTGCGGTCGAGCGCCGAGGTTCGCGAAGTGCTGGGCGGGCGGGGCCACGACGAGGCCGTCGGCGAGACGCTGCACCGTCTCGACCGGCTGGCCGACGAGCTGGCGCGCACTGAGGAACTGGCGGGGCCCCTGCGGGAATGGCTACAATCGCCGGAGCGGGAGTTGCGCGACACGGCACGCGAGGAGATGGAGCGCGTGGGGCTGACCGAAGAGGACCTGTGTGCGGCGTGGCATCATCTGCCTCGCGAGCGCCGCGGCCAGATCGGCGAGGCGCTGCGGCGAGCCCGCTGCTTCGGGGGCGCTTCGGTTCCCGGATGGGAAAGGGGCGGGCGATGATCTTTTCCTGGCTGCGGGCGCGGCGGCGTCGGGGGATCGTGCGCCAGCCCTTTCCGGACGCCTGGCTGGGCCACCTCCGCCGGAACGTGGCCCATTACGACTACCTGGCCGAGGACGAGCAGGCCCGGCTGCGCGACGACCTGCGCATCTTCGCCGCCGAGAAGGAGTGGGAGGGGTGTGGCGGGCTGACGATCACCGACGAGATCAAGGTGACCGTCTCCGCCCAGGCCTGCCTGTTGCTCCTGGGGCTGAAGCACAACTATTTCGAGCGCGTGCTGTCGATCCTCGTCTACCCCAGCGCGTACGCGGGACCGAAGGACGAGCGGGGACCGGACGGGCTGATCCACGAGCACGGCGCCGGCCGGCTTGGCGAGGCCCACTACCGCGGGCCGGTGGTCCTCTCGTGGGACGACGTGCTGGAGGAGGGGAGAGACCCGGGCCTGGGCCAGAACGTCGTCTACCACGAGTTCGCCCACCAACTTGACATGCTCAACGGCCTCATCGACGGCACCCCGCCGCTGGAGGCTCCCGAGCAATACCAACGCTGGCGCGAGGTGATGACGGCCGAGTACCAACAACTGATCGACGCCTCCGCGCACGGCCGGGCCACGCTGCTCGACCAGTACGGCACGACCAACGAGGCCGAGTTCTTCGCGGTTGCGACCGAGTGCTTCTTCGACAAGCCGTTGCCCCTGGCGCGACGCCACCCGCGCCTCTACGAGGTGCTGCGCGACTACTACCACCAGGACCCGGCCCGCCGCTGCGGGCACAAATAAGGTGACAAGATGCGGACGCTGGCCCGCGCCCCCGACGAAGCCTCCACCTGGCACGCCTGTCGCTTCCTGACGTGCAGCGTGCTGCCGGTGCGCGTCGCCTGCAACCTGCGCTGCCCGTTCTGCTTCTCGAAGTCTTCGGTCAGCGCGTTGGGCCACGAGCGAACCGACTGGCGCAAGCTGGACGTGGCGGGCTACTACGACTTCGCGCGGGCGCGCGGCGCCACGCGCCTGGTCCTCACGGGCGGCGGCGAGCCGCTGCTCCGCCCGGAGGACGTGGTCTACCTGGTGGCCCTGGGCCGCCGCTACTTCGAGGAGGTCGCCTGCTTCACGAACGGCACCTATTTGACCTCTGAATTATCGGCGCGCCTGCACGACGCCGGGCTGTCCTACCTGTGCTGGTCGCGCCACGCCGCCGACGACGAGGCCAACGAGCGCCTGATGGGCGAGGGCGCCCCGCGCCTCGCCGACTTCCTGCGCGCCGCGGGGCCTTTGAAGGTGCGGGCGACGTGCGTGATGGCGCGCGGGCACGTGGACAGCGCCGAGAAGGTGTGGGACTACGTAGAACAACTGCGCCCCTTCGGCGTGGAGGAGTTCACGTTCAAGCACACCTACGTCGCCTACGAGGAGTCGCTGTTCGGCGCTTCGGAGGAGAACGGCTGGGCCCGCCAGCATCAGGTCGAGTTCGATCCATTTGGGGACGAGGGCGAGGTGATGACACGGCTGCCGTGGGGGCCGTGCGTCCGCCAACTACGAGGAGTGAAGGTATGCTACTACCGCGAACCGACGCCGGGCTGGGAGCTGTCGCACCGGACCTGCCGGTCGAGCAACCTGCTGTCGGACGGGACGGTGTACGCCTCGCTGGAAGACCAGCGGAGCCTGCTGTTTCGCCTGACGCCCTCCTGAGGGCCATCGCCCCCGACGAGGTGGAGACGTTCCGCCCGCTGCTGCCCGTGGGCTATCGGGCCGGCGTGGCCGCCTACCAGCGCGCCGTCGCCGACCTGACGGCGCACGACTTGAGCATGCACTACACCGCAGGGCTGACCTGGTTCCACGAGACGTTCGTCCCGCACCTCAAAACGGTGCTGAGCGAGCTGTCGGGCGGGGCGTGGGCGCTCGACGACTACGTGGCCTACGCGGCGGGCAGCGACGTGGACTTCATGGCGCACCTCGTCGAGGCGGTGGCGGCGCGCGAGGGGGCGAGCGTCTATCCCGGCGACTGGCACGGCTTCCGCGTCGGCTGCACGCAGACAGCCGGCATCCGCTTTAGCGCCGAGGCGCCTGGGAAGCTGGCGTGCCTGTGCGTCCCGTCGGTGCGGAACGGACAGGTGACGGCAGAGATGCTGGGCTTTCTGGAAGGGGCCGACGCCTGCCTGCTCAACCTCAACCTCTTCCCGACGCTGCCCGCCGAGGAGCGCGCCGCGATCGCCCAGGGCCTGTCCCCCATGCTCAACAAGTCGGTGCTGTCGATCAGCTTCAGCCGCGGTTTCGGCCTGACGGCCTCGCAGCTCGGGGTCGCCCTGGTCCATCGCGATCACCCTTACCGGGCCCGCTTTGGGACGACGTGGGACTGGTTCACCTACTTCCACAACGCGCTCGCGGCGCGGGCGTTTCTCCACCTCGATCTGCAGGAGGTGCGCGCCGTCGATGAGGAGAGGCGCGCCTGGGTGCGCGCGTGGCTGCAGCGGCACGAACTGCCGGAGGTGGAGACGGGGAGCTACTACGTGAAGGCGTTCCGCGTCGAGGGGGAGGTGCCGGAGCGCTTGCGTCCGTTGGAGCGCGACGGGATCGTGCGACTGTGTTTCAAGCCGCCGCAAACGTGAGTGGTGGGATGGCACCTTGTTCCCTCGGAGGCCCTCATGAGCGCCCCGCCTCGCCTGCTGCCCGACGAGCCATTGCCGCCTTACACCTACGTCCCCGGCCGGTCGCCGCACCCTGTCAGCGACCCGGAGGGGCACCAGTTCGGCGCACGCCCTCCGATGCCCGCGCTCCTCGTCCCCGAGCGCTGGCACGAGAGCCGGGCGTATCTGCGCGGGATCGATCTGTTCAATTGCGCCTACTACTGGGAGGCCCACGAGGCATGGGAGGGCCTGTGGCTCGCGGCCGGACGGGCGGGGACAACGGCCGACTTTCTCAAAGGGCTCATCAGGTTGGCGGCGGCGGGGGTGAAGAACGCGGCAGGAAAGCCCGAAGGAGTGCAGTCCCACGCTTGCCGGGCGGCGGAGCTTTTCCGCGCAGGCGAAAGCGAGCCACAGGGAGGATCGCTCTTCCTCGGGCTCCGGCGACAGACGTTGATCGAACTGGCGGAGGCAATCTGCCGATCGGGCTGGCCGGCCTCGCCGCCCCTGCTTCTCCCCACTTTGCCGCGCGCGTAGATTGGAGGCGAAACCATGCCCGCCCCGAAGCCCTGGGCGCCGACCCGCGAGCAGGTCGCCGCCGCCACCGACAAGCGCCTCGCCGACGTCCTCGCCGACGATCTCTCCGTCGTCTTCTGCGGCATCAACCCCGGCCTCTACTCCGCCGCCGTCGGCCATCACTTCGCCCGCCCCGGCAACCGCTTCTGGCCCGCCCTGCACGCCGCCGGCTTCACCCCGCGCCTCCACTCGCCCTTTGAAGACCGCGACCTCCTCGCCCTCGGCTACGGCCTGACCAACGTCGCCGGACGGGCCAGCGCCCGGGCCGACGAACTGAGCAACGACGAGCTCCTCGCCGGGGCGCGCGTCCTGGAGGAGAAGGTGCGTCGCTACCGGCCGCGCTTTGTCGCCTTCCTCGGGGTCGGCGCCTACCGCACTGCCTTCGGGCGGCGCAAGGCGACGCTCGGGTTGCAGGCCGAGGTGATCGGCGAGACGCGCCTGTGGGTGTTGCCCAGCCCGAGCGGGCTGAACGCCCACCACAACCTCGCGGACCTGGCCCGACTCTACGGCGAGTTGCGCGCCGCCGTGGCGCCGCGTGAGCTATAGTTCCGAGGGGTGGTCGGCCCACTCTCGCTTTCGTCGCGGGGAGGGCATGGCGGGATGAGCGCACACCGGAAGCTCGGCGAGGTCCTGGTCGGTCTGCGGGTGCTGCTGCCCGCCGACGTCGCTCGCGTGCTGGAGGCGCTGCGCCGACGGGAGCGCCGCTGCAAGTTCGGCCAGATGGCCCGCGACATGGGGCTCGCCCGCGAGGAGCACGTACTCGCCGCCCTCGCCGTGCAGATGCGCCTCCTGCCCGGCATCGAGCGCATGACGCTCCGCCAAATCCTCGAAGCGCTCCACAGCGAGCCCGCCCCCGTTTGACATAAAACAACTCCGCCCGCCGTGCCCTCAAAAGGCCCGGCGGGCGGATCGTCTACAGCCCGAGAGAACAAGGCGTCACTTGCCTTCCTTGACCTCGCACTCTTCCTCTGCGCCATCCACGCTCATCCAGCCCCGGCAGGTTTCCTGGTCGTAGAGGACGTGGACGAACAGCCCCGCGACCGGGACCTTCGCGTACACGCGCAGGCCCTTCTTCCCCAGGTCGATCTCGAAGCTCCCGCCCGGCAGGTCCTCCAGCGCGGTCCCGAAGAGCTCGCGGACGAAATCGCACAGCCCGCAGCAGCAGCCGTCGCACTTGAGGCGGCAGCGCAGCCTACCCTTCTTCTCGACCGCAACCGGCGCCTCGCAATCCTCCTCGCCGGCGGCCACCGGCGCGGCGCCGCAAGGCCGGTCGAGTACGTCGGCCTCGCGCAGCACCTCATCGAGGGCGGCGACGATGCGCGGATCGACCGGCGGGAGGGCGGGGCACAGCATCGCACCCTGCTTGTCTTCCTCGCTGGATGCCTGGTCCTGGCCCTCGTGCTTGCTCTTCGCCTCCTTGACGTGGCGCCGCAAGGACCCGAGCATCGCGCGAAACTGCTCGTGGCCCTCGATCGTCTGGTTGACGACCAGCGACTTCGCCGGGGCGTAATACTCGATGGTCCCGGGCCCGCCCGCGGCCGTCCACGAGTGCGGCAGGACGCTGGCCGTCAGCATGCGGATCAACGGCTCGTGTCCCGGCTCGTTCCAGCACAGCAGCTTGCCGACCTCCTCGTCATCGATGAGATCGCGCACCTTGTAGATCTCCACCTTCAACCGGCCGCGACAAGCCGATGGGGTCGTGACGAACACCACCTCGTCCTTGATGACGTAGCCCAGATCGACCTGCTGGAGCATCAGGTGGAGCGCCGCCTTGAGCGAGGCGTGCTCGAGCTTGAGGAAGACCGGGCGCTTCAGGTCGATGCCCTCTTCCTGGAGAGCACGGTAGTCGAGGACAATGTTGATGCCGTTGGCTTCCCGCAACCGCGCGATGGCGTCCTGGAAAGGGCAGCCGGTGAAATGGGCGCTCACTGGCTTGGCCAGTTTGCGCTTGATCTCGCGCTCCTTGTTCGCGGGCTTCACGGGCTTCGGCTCCGCCTCCTCGCCCGCGCCGTTGGCCGCCTTCTTCGGCTTGCAAATGGCCTTCTCCTCGGCGCAGTTGCCCTTGCCGCAGTGGAACGCGATCGGCTTGCCGACGAGCACGTGGAGCTTGTAGACGAGCGGGTCGGCCTCGACGGCCTTCGCGTCCAGGGCGTGCGCCTCGCGCGCCAGCGCGGCGGCCTTTTCAAACCGGCCGTCGGCCAGCGCCTGGTAGCACGCCTTCATCAGGCCGCGCACCTGCGTCTGCACGGCCAGCTTCCGGTGCATCTCTTCGCACTTGGGGCACGCCGATTCGCAAACCGGGGCCTCCTGCTCGGGGGCCGACGGCACGACTGCGGCAACAGGCGCGACCGGCATCGGGCAGGCGCCCGGCAGGCAGGCGGCCACTTCCTGCGTGGTGACGATCACGATCCCATCGCGCAGCGCATGGGCGAGCTTCGCTTGACCCAGCACCATCGGCAGGGCCTCGCGCACCATGACTTCTTCGAGCTTGATCGTGATCGGCTGAATGAGTGAGACGTCGGCCGCCTGGAGAGCGGCGACGTCGTACTCGATCGGGATTGGGCGGCAAGCGCGCAGGTTGTCGAGGACGATTTGGAGCGGGGCGCCGGCGTAGTCGGCCGTCACCTTGCTGTCGAGCCAGGCCTGGATGGGGCAGGTGCCCGGGGGACAACCGGGGCAGAGCGAACAGGGCGGGCAGTTATCCAGACGAGCCCCAAGGCCCTCAGGCAAGCCGGCATCAATCAAATCGTACCCGTTCCACTTCCCGAACAGCTCCAGCCACCACGTGCCGACGTCGTCCATCCACTCGCGGGCGCGCTCGTAGTCTTCCGCCTTGTACTCCTGCTCTTCCTCCTCGGCGGCGCTGGCCTCGGGCATGCCGTAGAGGCTGGCGAAGACGTCCGACAGCGCCTCGGCCACCTTCTCCTCGACGCTACTGCCGGGGCAGAGCTTGGCGACCGCTTCCAGGCGCTGAATTGCCTCGGCGGTCTGGCCCTCGGCCGCCAGCGACCGCGCCTCCTGGATCCCGCGCGCGGCCTCCTGGAGCTTGCGCAGATTGTCCATCACGGACGGCCCCAGGTTGGCCTCGGCGAACAGATGCACGTGGCGATCGGCCAGCGCCTGCTGAGCGCAGCGGTAGGGACACTGCGTCGCCGGCTTGACGACCTCGGCGGGCATCGCCTTGACCGGCTCGGAGACGTCGGCCACAGGCTCGGCGGGGATGGGCACGTAGTACTGGGCGGCACAGACGAGGGCGCTGGTCAGGGGCGGCTCCATCCACGGCGCTCCCGACAGGTCGCGGCTCGTCTCCTCGGTGACGGGGGCGGGATGGTCCTCGGGACGATCGAGGAGCTGGTCCACGGGGAGGAGCGACAGGACCGGATGCGCGATGAACAGCAGCGACGTCGCCAGCTTGCGGCGCACCGAGAGGCGTATCGCGCTGCCGGCGCTGCGGAACGAGTTGCCGCTCAGGAACTCCTCGAAAGTCATCGGCACGCAGACGTCGAAGTTGCGTTCGTTCAGCACGATGCTACCCGTCAGGCCGCTGTCGCTGTTGACGCCGATGCCGAACAGCAGCCTGCCCGTATTGGTCTCCTCGACGATCTTCCGCACGTCTTCCGCGATCGGAGCGGGGACGGGAGACGATTCGAGGTCCATCCACTGTCCGCCATCGGTCGCGGACATCGGCGGGAGCCAGGGCAGCGGAGGCGCGAACGCGATCGGGGGGCTGTTCGGAAGGTCGGGTGGTTTGGCGAGGCCGGATGGGGCAAGGGCCAGGGCCGCGAGCAGGGAGGCAACGCCCAGGCGAGCGCCGAGCGAGCGACGAATCATAGACGGGTCCCTCCAGTCCTTTGGAGAGGAGAACGGGCAGCGGCCGGCGGCCCCCGAGAGGTGCGGGAGGAGGCGCGTCCGGTTGTTCCCCTGATAAAGACTGCCAAGATAGGTGCGTCACGCAGCCCACGCGACAGGGCGTGGAGTGCGAACTATACCGAGGCGGGAGGGAGAAACAAGGGCAACCGCGAGCGCGCGAAACGACAAGCAAGGAAGGGCGAGAAGCCCTCACGCGAACGATTCGATGGCCTGCTGTTCGGTGCCGTACACGTTGAATTCCTTGCGCAACCGCATGATGTCCACGATCTCCTCGACGATGGGCGTGAGGTTGGAGAGAGCGAGTCGGCCGGCGGGCGGCTTGAGCTTCTTGTTGAGCACGATGAGCTTGCCGATGGCGTAGCTGGCGAACGCGATCACCCCGCCGAAGTTGAGGACGACGTGGTGCCGGCCCGACTCCTCGATGAGGCGGTCGAGCTGGTCGAACATGGCGCGGATGATGCGATCGTCGCGGATGGCGTTGGTGGTGAAGCGGACCACGGCCACGCCGCCGGCGTCATCCCACTCGAAGTAATGGCGGCCTGAAGGTGAAGACATTGGCGCCTCGCGCTGAGGAGGAGTGAAAGAGCGAATCGGCGCGCCCTCACAGGAAGGCGCCCTCCCCGATGGGCTTGAGCCGCAGGTGACGGACCGTGGCGGGCGGCACGTTGAAGAGGATGCGCTCGCGCCGCACCTGATGGTCGCGGACGTAGCCACCGATGAGCCGGCCGATGCGGAAGAGGCGCCGGCGCTCGTGGCGGTTGACGAACGGCGACTTGAGCTGGCGCACCAGGGTGTACTCGAAGTAGATCAGCAGGCCGTCGGGCTTGAGCAGGCGCCGGAAGGCGCCGAAGACGGAGCGCACCTCGCTGCTGGTGAAGTTGTTGAGCGGCAGGCCGGAGATGATGAAGTCGTAGACCGACTCGCCGATCAACTGTTCGACGGGGGCGTTGATGACCTGGATCTGATCGCGATGCTCCCCGAAGAGGCGCTCGCGGGCGACGCGGCGCTCGAGCATGCCAGCGAAGGTGCCGTTGATCTCGATGGCGTCGAGCCGGTCGCCAACGCGCATCCGGCGGGCGATCTCGCAGGTGACCGCTCCGGTGCCGGGGCCGACCTCCAGAATGCGGGCGGGCTTGCGCAGCCCGCGCAAGGGCCGGGCCAGCGCCCGGGCGAGGAAGAGCCCGCTCGGGAGAAGCGCGCCCGTGTCATGAAAGTTGCGGCGAAATTCTCGGAAGAAGTTGCCATACTCCAACCAGATGCGCATCCCGGGTGCCTCGCGTGCACGAACCTCGGAAGAGAGTGATGACAAGGTAGCATAACGGATCCGGGCGCGAGGGCAACGAGAAAACGGCGGGAAAGGGAGACGAGAAGGCCGCTAAGCCGCAAGCGGAATCGCGCCGGGCCTGCCGCTCGAGGCTTAGCGATGTGCCCCCGAATAGTTCCGCCCCTTCCACGTCGCCGGCCGGCCTACCGCCTCGCGCAGCAGCGCATGCCACTGCACCGCTACCAACAGGACCACTCCCACCGGGTGGAGCGCCAGCCCCAGCCACGACTGGCGAAACACCAGCGCGCCCACCACGCGCGGCAAGTACGCGAGGACGGTTGCCGCCACTGCCAGCGCCATCGTCGGGGCCTCCAGCCACGGCGCGGCCGCGAGAAGCGCCACCGGCAGCACTTGCCCGCCCAGCAACAACACGGTCGCCGGCCCAATCGTCGCCGGGTGGCCCAGGCCTTCCGTGGCGTTTTTCGCCAGCCCGCCCCACACCTGCGCCGCGCCGCGATACATCCGGCACGCGGCGACGGCGGTGGCGTCGCAGAGGTCGGTCCGCAGTCCGGCCTGGCGAAAGGCGCGCGGCAACTCGAGGCCGTCGTGCCGGGTGGCGCGGATCGCCGCGTGCCCGCCCGCGCGCTCGTACGCCTCGCGCCGCGCCAGGAACAACTGTCCGCAACCTGCGGCGTAGGCGGGGTGGCGGCTCCTGCGCATGCGGCCGAGCGGGAGGAAGCCGAGGAGGAGGAAGTGGATGAGGGGGATCAACAACCGCTCGAGAAACGTCCCCGTCTCCTGGCGGGGCACCCCACTCACCAGGTCGGCGCCGGAGCGATCCAGAAAGCCGATCAACCGGGCCAGGCCCTCGGGCGCCAGCCGCACGTCGGCATCGACGAACGCCAGCAGCGGATACCGGGCCGCCCGCGCCAGCATGGCGCAGGCGTGTTGTTTGCCACACCAGCCCTCCGGTAAGGGCGGAGCTTCCAGCAAGCGCACGCGCCCGTCGCGCCGGGCCAACTCGCCCACCAGTTCGCCGGTCCGGTCCTCGGAGTGATCGTCGAGAACGACGACTTCCAGCTCGACGCCACGGCTCGCAAGGGCGGCCTCGACGGCGGCGACGATCGACCGCTCCTCGTTGCGCGCGGGCACGAGCACCGAGATGGCCCGGCGCACTCCCGCCCGAATCGAGGGCGGCGGGCGGTAGAGGCGCAGGTTGGCGAGGAAAAGCAAGGCCGGCAGCGCCGCCAGGCCCAGGGCAACGCCGGCCACGCTCAGGGCGATCACGACACGTCCCCCAGTTGGGCCGCTGTCTCCTCGGCGCCGTGGGCGGTGGTGAAGCGCTTGGAGCGCAACAGCGCCCTGAGCCGTCTCCAGAGGTCGTACGCCCCGCCCACCCCCGTCTTGCCACCGATCAACGTCTCGAAGCCCGCCGCGTCTTGCTTCCGCGCCGCCACCGCGAGGTCGTCCTGCGCCGCAGTCAGGCCGGCCTCGATGCGAGCCATCCATTCGGCCACGGTGCGATCGCGGCCGCGCCCGATCGGGATCGGCTCGCCGAAGTTGGCCAGCGCCTCGGGAAAGCGCTCCTGCCAGAAGGGGCATTCGATGGCCAGCGGCAGCACCACCCCGCCTTCGAGGCGGCGCAGCAGATGGCCGACGCCCTCGCGCAGCTCGACCGGCCTTTCGCGCGGGTCGGTGAACTTGCCCTGCGCCGTCACCCACAGCGCCGCCCGCGGCTGGGCCAGCGCCGCGAGGCCCTTGCGCAGAAACGCACGTGCCCCGCGCGCCGTTCCCACCTCGACCCCGAAAACGCCGAGCCGTTCGAGAAACCGATACTTCGCCAGCCCGGCCGCGTCCATCGGGGCATAGTGCCGATAGCCCGGAAACAGGTCGGCCAGCACCAGCCCCAGCAGCGGGTCCCACCACGACGCATGGTTCAGCACCACCACGAGAGGCCCGCCTGCCGGGACGAAGGGCCGGCCGCCAAGGGACAGGCGCACCGCGTGGAAGTTGCGTGCCAGGTAGCGCCGCGCGTAGCGCGCGAACAGCCGCACCAACCAGGCCGAACGCCGCGGCGCGGCCAGAACCGCAGGCGCCCGTGAGCCGGCAGGAGTTGGTGTGCTGTAGGACGGCTCTCCCGAGCCGTCCGGACGGCTCGGGAGAGCCGTCCTACGGGTCGTGCTTTTTCCGGCCCGTCGCCACACGCCGTCGCGGTCGAGTGCGTCGGCGGCGATCCACCCGGACATGAGGACCATCGGCATGCCGGGGCCCGGGTGGGCGGCCCCGCCGGCGAGGTAGAGCCCCTTCACGTCGCGGCTTCGATTGGCCGGCTTGAACGCGCCGAACATCTTGCCGTGGCTCGCCAGGCCGTAGATGGCCCCGTCGAGCACCCGATAGCGGTCGTGGACGTCCTGCGGCGTCAAGTGGGACTCGAAGCGAATGCGGCTTTGAAGATCGCTCATCCCCGCCGTGTCGGCCAGCTTGCGCAGGATCGTCTCCCGGTAGCCGGGCAGCATCTGGCGCCAGTCCTGCCCCGGCCTCAGGTAGGGAGTGTGAACGAGGACGTAGAGCGCCTCTCCGCCCGGGGGGGCGACGCCCGGCTCCGAACGAGACGGGGCGGCGACGTAGCAGGTCGGGTCGGGGGCGGGCACGCCCTTGTTGTAGATGGCGTCGAACTCCGCGTGCGGGTCGCGCGAGAAGACGAAATTGTGGTGCGTCAGGTGCTCGTAGGCCCGGTCGAGCCCGAGGTAGAGCACCACCCCCGAACACGCCGGCTCGTACTTCCGCCGCCTCTCGAAGCGCGCCGCGGGCTTCCCGCCCAGGAGCTCGCGATGCGTCCGCACGGCGTCGGCGTTGGACACGACGGCGGCCAGCGGCACCACCTCGTCGGTGTCGGTCTCCACGCCCGTGACCGCCCCGCCCTCGACGAGGATGCGGCGCACGCCAACGCCCAGCCGCACCTCGACGCCCAGCTCGGCCGCGAGCTTGCCAAGGGCACGGGGAACGGCGCCGGTCCCCCCGAGGGGATACCACACGCCCTCGTCGGTCTGCATGTGGGCGATGCCGCAGAGGACGGCCGGCGAGTTGTCGGGCGAGCTGCCGACGTACTGCGTGAAGTGGTCGAGCATCTGGGCGACGCGCGGCTCGGGGACGTGGGAGCGCACGCACTGGGCGACCGACTTGCCCAGCTTCATGCTCAGCACGTCGCCGAGCATGGCGGGCTTGAACATCGTTCGCAGGTCCATCATGTCCCAGATCGACCCGACCGAGCGCCAGAAGAAGAAGCGCTGCGAGATCGCGTCAAGCCGCTTCGAGAACGCCAGGAAGTCGCCATAGCCCTTCCCCGATCCCGTTCCGGGCGCAAACGTCTCCACGCGCCGGGCCATCTCGTCGACGTCGGGCACGAGGTCGAGCGTACTGCCGTCGCTGAAGAACGACCGCCACTGCGGGTCGCAGGGGAGCAGCGTCAGCTCGTCTTCGAGCTTGCGCCCGGCCTCGGCGAAGATGCGGCGCAGCACCGACGGCAGGGTGAGGATGGTCGGCCCCATGTCGAAGCGGAAGCCCTCGGCCTCGAGCACCGCGGCCTTCCCGCCGAGCCAGTCGCTCGTCTCGAACAGCGTGACCGCGTGACCGCGCGCCGCCAGCACGCACGCCGCCGCCAGCCCGCCGAGCCCGCCGCCCACCACGCCGATGCGTGCCTGTGTCATGTCCGCCCTCCAATCAGGAGTCAGGAGTCAGCGAAGAGAGGGCGCGCCGCTTCTTGCTTGCCGTTTCGCGAGGCGCCAGCGCCTCTCTCTTCCCTGGCCCCTGGCCCCTGCCCCCTGGCTCCTGACTCCTGATCCCTGGCTCCTGTGGGACAACGCAGTGATCGAACGGAAGCCCCGCATCCTGGAGCAACAGCCGCGAGGTGATGCGGGCCGACTCGAAGATCACCGGCAGTCCGCTGCCAGGGTGCGTGCCGCCCCCGGTGAGGTAGACGCCTTCGAGGTCCTCGAAGCGGTTGCGCGGCCGGCGGTGCAGCATCTGGCCGAGGTTGTGCGCCAGGCTGAAGGTGGCGCCTTCGTGGATCTGATACTTGCGGTCCCAGTCGTCGGGCGTGACCACGTGCTCCCAGCGGATGCGCCGCTCCACGTCGTGCAGACCGACCTTGGCGAGCTGGCGCAGGGCGAGTTGGCGGTAGCGCCCCTTCTCGCGCGCCCAATCGACGTTGGGGTGCTGGTGCGTGACCGGCACGAGCACGTAGAGGGCGCTTTTGCCGCGCGGGGCCAGCGACGGGTCGGTCACGCTCGCGTTCTGCACGTAGAACGAAGGATCGTCGGACAGGACGTGGCGCTTCTCGATCTCTTCGAGGTTGCGGTTGTAGTCCTTGGCCATGTGAATCGTGTGGTGGGCCAGGTGGTCGTAGCGGCCCTCGATGCCCAGGTAGAGCATGAACGTCGAGCAGGAGAAGCGTTTTTTCGCGATCTTCTTGTTGGTCCAGTTGCGGCGCAGGCGATCGGGAACCAGCCGCGTCATGGCCCGCGCGAAGTCGGCGTTGATGACCAGCACGTCGGCCCGATGCTCGCCCTTGTTGGTGCGGACGCCGACCGCCCGACGGCCCTCGAAGAGGACTTCCTCGACGTCTTCGCCCAGCGAGATCGTCGCCCCGAGGTCGGTGGCGACGCGGGCCATGGCCGCGGTCACCGCGGAGCAACCGCCGAGGGGATGGTAGACCCCGTGTTCGTATTCGAGGAACGACAGGATGGAGAACAGGCTCGGGCAGTTGAAGGGCGACATGCCCAGGTACTTCGACTGGAACGAGAAGGCCAGACGCACGCGCGGGTCGGCGAAATAGCGCCCGAGCTCGGCGTCGAGTGACAGCCAGGGTCGCAGGGTGGGCAGGAGCTTGAGGAGGGCCCAGGAGCAGAGGTCTTTCCAGCCCAGGAAGGGGCGCTCGAGCACGTCGCGGAAGGACGCCAGCTTGTGGCGGTTGTCGTCGAGAAAGCGGCGGAAGTGGGCGGCGTCGGGTGGCGAGAGCGCGGCGATGGCCCGCTCCATGCGCGCGACGTCGGGCGTGGCGCGGAGATCGCCGCCCGAGCCGAAGACGAGGTGATACTGGGGGTCGAGCCGGACCATCGGCACCTCGCGGCGCAGGTCGTGGCCGACGGCGGCGAATATCTCTTCGAGGACGCGCGGGTAGAGGAAAAAGGTCGGCCCCAGGTCGAAGCGGAAGCCGTCCCCGCCAAGGGAGGAGGTGCGGCCGCCGACGTGCGGCTGGCGCTCGAGGACGCGGACCGACATGCCCGCGCGGGCCAGCAGCATGGCCGTCGCCAGTCCTCCCGGGCCCGCTCCGACGATCAACGCGCTCCTGGCCATGCGCCACTCCCCGCTCTTGCGTTTTGAGTTCGTAACAGTTGTAGTCTCAGCCGCGCGCAGAAGTCCATACCGACCGAGAACGGTTAGCGACGCTTCGCAGAAGCGTTGGCCGCCAGCCGCTTCTGCGAAGCGTCGCTAACCGCGCCGCGCGCTCGCCGATTGTTCTTGCGGCGTCTTCCCCGTCCGGGTATTCCGCAGCGTGAACCGC
>JBBSEZ010000183.1:0-18091 GCA_038239195.1 Gemmatales bacterium | reverse complement strand
GACTTGGTGGCCGAAGCGAGGCGGGGGGCCTGTCGGCGGCGGGGCCGCGGGCGGGGGGCGGCCTGGGGGCGCGTGCGGCGGCGGTAGGTGCGCTGGCCGGTGGCTCCTTGCTGGCGCCTCTTCCAGAACTCGTCCAGGGTGCCGTCGGTGCTCAGTTGGTCCGCGCGCAGTTGCAGAATGGCCTCGGCCCCCTGCTCCGTCCAGAACTTCTCGGTGCCCTTGACCCGGTGGTTGATCTGCTTCACCGTCGATTCCACCAGGCTGCTCGTTATCGGCAGCCCCTCCTTCCGGTACTCCGGGTACTTCATCTTCTCCGCGTGGTTGCTCAAGTAACGCAAGGCCTCCGCCACGATCACGCGCGGGTGCGTCTCCCCATCCGACTCTTCGGGCAGGCCCACCTCCGCCTGCGCCACCCCCAACTCCTCGATCACCTGGCTCACCTGGCCGCCCCACACCCACTTGATCCACCGGCAATACAGCCGCCAGCCCAGCACCCGGTCGCGCCCCGCGTGCGCCGCCGCGTAGACGTAGGACAGCGCGTGGATGAAGTCCAGGATCGGCACGAAGGAGCCGAAGAAGCGCCTCTGGATCTCCCAGTTGTTGTCCGAGCCGTCTCCCACAAAGGCCTTGCGTTTGGCCCCCTGGAAGCCCAACGCCCAGGCAGCCGCCGCCACCACCACCGCGAAGAGCGGCCAGGGCATGCGCGAGGCCACCACCTTGCGCGAGCCCGGCTTGGGCGGCTCGTACTTGTCGCCGCCCTCCAGCGCCTCGGCGTCCGCCTCGGGGTCGGCCGACGGCTCGGCCGCCTCCTCCCCCTGCCGCGCCTGCTTGCGTATCTCCCGGGCCAGCTTGGAGATGCGTTTGGGATCGACGAACGTCCGCGGGATGACCGGGCAGGGGCCCCTGTCCGAGGCCTTGCTTTGCATCGTCAGCAGCAGCCCGATCTTGTCCTCGCGCCAGTGCCCGGCCTTCTTCTGGGCTGGCGCCGCCTCGTCTTTGGTCGCCTCGGCCGACGCCGGGGCGTCGGAGGCGCCGACGCCCCCTTGGGGGCAGGAGCGGACCTGGAAGCGCCCGCCGTCGGTCATGATCACGCCCAGGTCGGGTGGAAGGACTCCCGGGGGCACGGCGAACTTCTCGGCCAGGGGCAACTCCTCGAAGCGTTGGGTGAAGGCGTCGCGCTCGTCCACGCGTTCCTGGCCGATCCGGTGGATGAGGCGTTCGATTTGCTTGGGGCCAAGGGCCAGGCCGAGAAGTTCTTCGAGGAGGTCGTCGGCCTCGACGAAGGAGCGGCAGCGCGTGCCGACGGAGATGACCTTGCGGAGCAGGCCTGGGGAGAACTCGGACAGGTCGATGCCGAGGGAGCGGGACTGGGGGAAGCAGTCGCGGCGGCAGTCGAGGCAGTGGGCGGCGGGCTCTTGCCAGCAGGCGAGGCCGGCGCGGGTGTTGGCGGAGCGCGTACGCGGGTCGGAGAAGGAGAGGGGCTGGCCGCAGGTCGGACAGAGGCGGCCGGCGTGGGGGAGTCGCTGGGCTTGCTGGGTCAAGGCCAGGGTGAAGCAGTGTTGGGAGAGGGCACGTTGCAGGGCGAGGATCAGGTCTTCGATCTGGGTGAGGGGAGTTCCCCAAGGGGGGCCGTCGGGGCCGTAGAGCTTGTGCAGCAGATATTTGGCGACGCCCTCGAGGTAGACGCCTACAACAGCGACCTCTGGAGTGCTTTGTCCGGTAGTAGCCATCCCTGGCCCCTTTCACGCTTTACGCTACGGCTCGGTTTTGCCTTTCCCCCCACAGCATACCATCTCCTCCTTTCCCGTGCGAACCCAGTCGTGCGCCCCCCAACAGGCGGTCCCTCGCAGTTGCTCTTGACTCTCTGGCGCCCCCTTCTATAATCCGGGCCCGCATGCGGGAGCTTCGTTCGTCCCCTCGCTCGGTCGCGCTCGCCCTTTGCCCGGGGGACGCGGGCAAGGGCCGCGCTCGGGGCCGACGAGGCACGGCAGGCAGCGAGCCCTTTTACAGGAGGAGGCGCTCCCCCGCGCGGCACGGTGACCGTGTCGCGCGGAGCGCACGAACATGAGGCAATCCTCGAGCCGATGGCCGGTCGTTGCCCTCCTGGGGGCCGTGGGCGTTCTGGGCAGCGGTTACGCGCTGCGCACGCTCCCGGCTCAGGCCCCTCGGGAACAACCGCCTCAGACCGTCCTGCCCCGAGACGCGCCGATCGCTAACCCGGTGGGGACGGTCGCGCCCGGCCTGGTGCGCCTGAGCCGCAACGTGCCAGGCGACGCCAAACCGATCGAGATCGACGCCGACGAGGTCTACACCTGGACCGAGGGCGGCAAGGCCGTGGTGCTGTTGCGCGGTCAGGTCCTGATTCAGCAGAACATCGTGCATGCCCGCTTCGACCGGGGCGTCGTCTGGATCGACGTCAACGGCTTTCGCGCCACCGGCGTGCTGCGCGTCGAGGTCTACGCCGAGGGCCAGTTCCGGCTCCTCGATGGTTCGCGGCAGCAGGAAGGCGCGCGGGGGGCCCTCGAACTGCACACGCGCGGCGAGCTCAAGCTGCGCGCCCACAAGACCAAGGTCGTGCGCCAGTCCAAAGCGGACGACCCCCTCGTCCAGAGCGCGCGGCGCGCAGGAGTCGGGGCGCTGCCCCTGGCGCCGGCCCCGCTCGTCCTCCCCGGCGTCCCCGCCGTGCCGATGACGCTGGCCCCGCCCCCGCCGCCGGGCGGCAGCATCCTGCGCACCTCGTTCGACACCCAGGCCAACCCGGCCACGCCAGCGCCGAGCGGCCCGCCCGCGCCCGTTCCCCCGCCCACCGGGCTCGCGCCCCCCGGCACCCCGCTGCCGGCCCTCCCGACCTCCCCGGGGAGCGGCATCGTTCCGAGCCCGCCGGGCCCGAGCTATCCGCCGCCGGGCCCGCCGCCTCCAACCGCCAACCCGCTGCCCGTGCAGAACCCGGGAACGCCGTTCTTCCCACCCGCGCCCACGCCGCCCACGCCTGCGCCGCCCACGCCGCCCACGCCGCCCACGCCGCCGGCGCTGCCCACCCCGCCACCGCCGCCGGGGCCCCTGACGCCGCCCGCCCCGCCGCGCGCCGCAGCGCCGCGGCCCCCGGCAGCGCCCGGCCCGCCGGTGCAGTACAGCGTCCTGCCGCGCAGCGAGTCGAGCTTCAACATCAAGGTGGACCCGGGGGCCCGGCCCGGCGAGCAGATCATCGTCGTCACGGGCGGCGCCATCGTCAACGTGCGCAACGCGCCGGGCGTCGGGCTGCTCGATCTCGAGGCCGACCGCGTCGTCATCTGGACCAAGGGCAACGACCCCCAGCAGGCGGTGCAAAACCTCCAGTCCCCGCAGGGGCAGTCCAGCAAAGACCTCGAGCTCTACCTGGCTGGCCACGTCGTCATTCGCGAGCAAGGAAAGGCCGTCGCCAAGGAGACCAAGACGATCGAGGCCGAGGAGGTTTACTACGACGTCAACCGCAGCGTCGCCGTGTGCCTTCAGGCCAAGCTCTCCCTGACGTCCACGACGATCCTGGCCAAGAACCCGATGGCCACCGACCCGCTCATCGTCTCGGCCGCCGAGATCCTCCGCCTCAACGCCGAAAAGTTTCAGATGAACCGCGCCGACATCTCGGCCAGCAAGTTGCAGTCCGACCCCGGGCTGGTCATCAGGGTCCAGGAGGCCACCGTCACCGAGAAGGACGTGCCGACCCGCTCTGTCTTGACGCTGCTCGGCTTTCCGCCCGCCAAGCCGACCGAGCGCCAGAGCATCGTCCACGCCGAGAACGTCTGGTTTTACCTCGAAGACGTGCCCTTCTTCTGGCTGCCCAGCGTGACCACCAACGTGCGCGAGCCGCTCGGCCCGCTCCAGAACTTCAGCTTCGGCTACAACCGCATCTTCGGCGTGCAGACGAGCTTGACCCTCAACGTCTACAGCCTTTTGGGCCTGGACCCCATCCAGAACACGCGCTGGCGGCTCAACCTCGATTACCTGAGCGCCCGCGGCCCTGGCATCGGCAACCAGTTCGACTACAGCGGCAAGTTCAGCCCGACCGAGCCCACTTCGTTCTTGAGCCCCGCCGCGCGCTACGACGGCACGGTCCGGCTCTATGGCATGTACGACCGGGGCTTCGACAACCTCGGCGGAAACCGCCCCAACCTCGACGCCTTTCAGCCCGATGGCTTTCGCGGCCGCGCCTACTGGCGCCAGGGGCTCTTCGACCTGCCCTACGGCTTTTCGGTGATCTCCCAGCTCTCCGCGTTCAGCGACCGCAATTTCCTCGAACAATACTACGTGCGCGAGTTCCAGACGGAGCCCAACCAGGACACCTACCTCTACGTCAAGCAGCAGCAGGACAACTGGGCCTGGAGCGGGCTGGTCGAGCCGAACATCCGCCCGTGGATCACCGAGACGCAATGGCTGCCGCGCTTCGATGGCTACCTCGTCGGCCAGGACCTGTTCGACCGCTTCACCTACAACAGCCAGATAAGCCTGGCCTATGCGCGCCTGCACACCACCACCGACCAGCCCGGCGGGCTCCAGGGGGCCATGCCGCCTCCCCCAGGCTTCCCCGCGTTCGTCAGCACCACGGACGTGCCCACCAGCACCGGGCGCGCGAGCTGGATGCAGGAGCTCGCCTACCCCTTCAACCTGGGGCCCTTCAAGCTCGTCCCGTACGGCAAACTGGAGCTGGCCGGGTACACCAACCAGCTCGCCGCCCCCGGCACGTTCGATACGATCGCCCAGACCAACAACTTCCAGGGCAGCGCCAGCGCCCGCGCCTGGGGCGGCGGCGGCGTGCGCGGCAGCATTCCTTTCACGCACCTCTACCCCGAGATCCAGAGCGAGCTGTTCAACCTCAACGGCATCAACCACAAGATCGTCGTCGGCGGGAACTTCTTCTACGCGCGGGCCAGCGACTCTTACACGAAGTACCCGCAACTCGACCGCCTCAACGACGACGTGACCGACCAGACCATCCGCGACTTCCGCCCCGTCCTGCCGCTGTTCAATACCACGAGCGGCTACTACCTGGCCACGTCGAAGCTGTTCGACCCGCAGGTGTACGCCATCCGCCGGCTGGTGGACAACCGGATCGACACGCTCGACTCGATCGAGGTCTTGCAGGGCGAACTTCGCCAGCGCTGGCAGACGAAGCGCGGCTACCCGGGGGCCGAGCACATCGTGGACTGGATGACCCTGGACACCTCGTTCAGCTACTTCCCCAACTCGACCCGCGACAACTTCGGCAACCCGTTCGCGTTTCTGGAGTATCGCTACGTCTGGAACATCGGCGACCGCACCGCCATCGAGAGCACCGGCTGGATCGACCCCATGACCAAAGTCCCCGGCGGCAACGGCGTGACGGGCTCGGGGCCTTACGTGCTGACGATCGGTGCGTACTTCAACCGGCCCGACCGCACCAATTTCTACATCGGCTACCGCGAGATCGAGCCGGTGCAGAGCCGCGCCGTGACGGGGTCGGCAACCTACGTTTTCTCCCCCAAGTACTCGATGACTTTTACCTCGACCTACGACTTCGGCACCCAGCAGGCGTTGACGAATTCCCTTCTGTTCACGCGGATCGGGAGCGACTTGCAGGTGAGCGCGGGATTCAGCTACAACGCGATCCAGAGCAACTTCGGCGTTCTCTTCGAGATCGTGCCAAACCTGGTGCCGCCGAGTCAGCGCACCGGGGCGGTGTCTGGCGCGGGGGCGGGCTTGACGCGCTGAGAACTGGCCTCGACGCGACAGGCGTCCGGGCAGTAAGCTGATGCGGATCGTGCCATCTCGAGGGGCCGCTCGTGCCGAACCATTCGATCCCGTTGTTCGCCAGTCCTGCTCCCTCGCCTTCGGGCAAGCGCCCCCCGCAAACCTGGCGGCGCAAGTTCGCCGTCGCCTTTCGCGGCATCAAGCTGGGCGTGCGGGGCAACTCCAGCTTCTTCGTTCACTTCTTCTTCGCCGCGCTCGTGCTCGCCGCCGCGGGCGCCCTGAAGTGCGAACTGGAGCAGTGGTGCCTCTTGCTGGGCTGCATCGGTCTGGTGATGACGGCCGAACTGTTCAACAGCGCCATCGAACTGCTGTTCCGCGGCCTGGACGAGCCGACGCGCGAACGCGCCTGGCCCGCTCTCGACGTCGCCGCCGGCGCCGTGCTCCTGGCCAGCATCACGGCGGTCGTCGTCGGAGGCATCGTCTTTCTGTCGAAGCTCCTGCCGTTGGTCGCTAGCCCCTAGCACCGACAGGACGCGAAACGACAAGCAAGAGGGGCACGCGCACAGGGTATTCGCGCCCCCGGTCCCCCCATATGCTGATCCTGTGTCTTTGCTACGGACGACGGGCTCCTGGCTACGGACTATGAGCATGAACATCCCCGAGGCCCTCGGCTGGTTGGAGAGCAACCACGCGCAGCTCGTGCGCGACCTGGCGGCGCTGGTGAAGGTCCAGAGCATCAGCACCGACGGGGAGCACGCCAAAGAGATCGAGCAAAGCGCCAGCCTGACCTGCGAGCAGATGCGCGCGACGGGCTTGCAGAACGTCGAAACGTTGCGGACCGGCAATTCCTACCCCTACGCCTACGGCGAATGGCTGGGGGCGCCTGGCAAGCCCACCGTCTTCCTGTACGCCCATCACGACGTGCAGCCGGTCAACGACGTCGGGTCGGTGCAGTGGGCGCAGAAAGACCCCTTCGAGCTGACGACGCGCGACGGGCGCCTCTTCGCGCGCGGGGCGGCCGACGACAAGGGGGCCATCACGGCCCAGCTCGGCGCCGTGGCGGCGTTCCTCAAGACCAAGGGCTCGCTGCCCGTCAACGTCAAGATGCTAGTCGAGGGCGAGGAGGAGGTTGGCTCGAGCAACCTGCTGGGGTTCTTTCGCGAACACGACAAGAAATTGCGCTCCGACGTCATCGTCGTGTGCGATACGGAGAACATCGCCAACGGCCTGCCGTGCATCACCTACTCGCTGCGCGGCGTGGTGACGCTGCGCGTGGACGTGGAAAGCGCCACGACCCCCGTCCACAGCGGGATGGCCGGCGGCGCTCTCGCCGACGCGGCGCTGGCGCTGAACGTGGTCCTCGCCCGGTTGTACTGGAAGAACGGGCCGCTGCCGGTCCCGGGGCTCTACGACCGCGTCCGGCCGATGACGGCCAAGGAGCGCGCCTCCGCGAGCTCCTTGCCGGGCGACGAGAGCAAGTGGCGGCACGACATGGGCATCCTGCCGGGCGTGCGCTTTGCCACCGAGGACGGCTGGCACCCCTACGAGCAGACCTGGCGCAAGCCGGCCGTGACGGTGATCGCCCAGGAGGCCAGTTCCATCCGCGGGGCGTCGAACCAGGTCCTGCCCCGCGCCTCGGCCCTGGTGTCCTGCCGCATCGTGCCCGATCAAGACCCGGACGAGGTGTGCTCCCAGTTGCGCGACTTCCTCAGCGCCGATCCGCCGTGGGGCGTGAAGGTGACGGTGACGCCCAGGGGGGCGCCCGTCAAGTGGTGGATGACTGACCCGACAGGCCCCGCCTTCGAGGCGGCCATGAAGGCGATGAAGTCCGGCTTCGGGCACGAGGCGGTCGGCATCGGCTGCGGGGGGACCATCGGCTTCGTCGGCCCCCTCGCCGAACTGTTCGACGGTGCGCCGGCCCTGCTGCTGGGCATCGAAGACCCGCAGAGCAATGCGCATGCGCCCAACGAAAGCCTGGACGAGGGAGACTGGAAGGCGCTGATGCGCTCGCTCTGCCACCTGTTCGCCAACCTGGGCGAGGCCCCCCTTTAGCCGCCGAGCCCCGCTCGGCGCGCTCGGTCCGCGCCGAGCTCCGCTCGGCGGCTAAATCTTCCCCCGAAACCGCTCCAGAATGTTCCGCGTGATGCGCTGGACGCGCTCGTCGGGGCCGTGGGGCCGGCCGTGGTGCGAGATGGGGGGCACGTGCCCCGGCGGGGCCGACAGGCCCTGAGCCCAGAAGATCGTCGAGAGGTTGATCACGAAATTCCTCTTCGGGCCGGGGTAGATCGTCGCCGCGTAGTGCGACTGCTTGTCGTCGCCCGTCCAGGTCGGGCCCTCGGCCACGACCTCCAGGCCCCGGATCTTGGCCGGATTGCCGTGGAACTCCCAGCCAACCAGGCCCGGAATTCGGTCGCCCTTCTTCATCCCCGTGCCCGCGAACATCCAGTGGCGCGGCTTCGTCACGATCCAGTCGCCCGAGCCGTTGAACGGCGTGACCGTCTGCGCTCCGATCAGGGTCGCTTCGTTGGGCGCCTCCACGGGCAGGTCGGCCATGTAGCGCTCTTCTCCCGGCCGAATGCCGCCGTAGCGGCCGGCGCGCGTCAGGATGCGGTTGGGTCGGCCGTCGCTCGACGGCGTCAGGGGAGTGACGAAACAGCAGGTGTTGCCCGAGAAGAACGCCACGTTTACGCCCGCCTTGACCGCGGCGAGGACGTTGTCGAACTGTTGCCGCGACCAGTATTCGTCGTGCCCGACGGAGAGGAACGCCCTGGCGCGCAAAAGGCCCTTCGGGTCGGCGTGGACGTCGGTGTTGGAGCAGTACGTCACGTCGTAGCCTTGCTGTTCCATCCAGAACGCCAGCGGAAACTCCCAGAGCAAAAACTCGCCGGAGCCCTGCGAGAGCGGGTTGTCGTAGATCTGCACGTACTTGCCGTAGGGCCGGTCGTAGGTCACCTTTACGCCCGAAACCAGGGGCCGGCGGTCCTTGCGGTCGTTGTGGTAGAGCGAGTAGAAGTCGGGCCAGGCGTTGTAGGCCTGCCAGGTGTTGTCGCTGCACTGGAAGAGGAAGTCCGCGGGCCGGTCGTCGCGCACGATGAAGATCAGGTAACTCTGGTAGCGGTGCTTCGTCGCCGACAACTTGCCGAGGTAGACGCCGCTGACCCAGTCCCGGGGCACTTCCAGGGTGGTGCATTTGTCCCACTTGCATTCGCGGAGGCGCTCGGCGGCGACGGGCGGGGTTGGCTGCACCTTGCCGGGGAACGGGCCGAGGCGGCGGACGTGGCGCCCACCCTTGCCCTGATAGTGGCCGAGGCGGTAGAGGTCGAGGACGAACGGGCTGGCCGGGCTCGTGCTGACGAAGAAGTCGATCTTCTCGCCGGGCCTCGCGCTGGCCCGGCTGGCATAGCCCTCGATCCAGGGGCAGCGGTGTTTCGTCTTCGGATCGACGCGCGTGTAGGTGAGCTGCCAGTCGGTGGTGCCGGGGAGGGCGTTCTCGCGCCGGACCCGGTCGCGGTCCCGCTTGTCCGGGGGAGCAGCCCCGAGGGCAGTCAGGGCGCCGGCGGCGCCGAGGCCTTGCAGGAGTTGACGGCGATCGAGGGAGGACATCGGTGGCTCCTGGGTTGTGTTCCCGAGGCGACGTTCCCGCAGCGTAACGCACGGCGCGGCCCGCGGATAGGGGGCGCCTCGCCGGGCGTGCGGATCGCGCCCGTCGGGGGGGCCCGGTCGGGGGCGCCGGTCGCGCTGCGGCTGCGGCTGCGCCGGCGACTCCGGGCCAAAAAGGGCGGAGCGAACGCTGGCCGAATCGAAGGCGGAGCGCCGATGAAGGAGAGTGCCACCGAGAGGAGAACTCGATGCCCCGCCGAGCCCTGCTACTGCTTGCCTTCGCCCTCTGCCTGACTGGCGGTGCGGCGCTGCTGCAACGGGCGCGCGGCCAGTCGCTCCTCACGCCGGGCCTGCCGCTCCCATCGCCGACCGACGTGGTGGGGGTGATCGACGCGCTCACCAAGAAGGACTCGGAAACCACGGTGGACGTGAAGGTCGGCAAGACGGTCGCCCAGGGCAAGTTGCTGGTGGCGCGCACCCGCGTAGACGTCACCCTGGAGCGCTCGAGCCGCAACTGGCGCGGCCGGGTGCTCGTCTTGACCAAGGTGCCCAGCGAGGTCGCCTACGCCATCGACCTGACCGAGGTGAAGCCGGAGCGCATCCGCTCCGACGCCAAGCGGGGCGTGCTGATCGTGACCATGCCCCCGCTCCATGTCGAGAACGTCACCCCGCTGCTGGCCGAGACGAAGTCGGACCGGACGTACAAGCGGGCGCGGTTTCGCTTCTACGATGCGAACACCGCGCACGAGCTGGAGAACGCGATCCTCAAGGAAGATTACCTGAAGCGGGCCCGCAAAGAAGGCGAGAAGCGCTTGCCCGAGGTGCGCGAGCAGGGTCGGGCGTCGCTGCAGCGCTTCTTGCAGCAAATGCTGTGGGGCGCGTACCCCGAGGCGAAGGTCGTGGTGGAGTGACGGGCCGTCGCAGGTTGGCCTCCCAACAACGTACGCGCTGGGGGTAGCCTTTCTTGATAGTGGGGCGCAACCTCGTCTGGGCGCCCTCCCTTCTTGTCACCCCGAGGCCACGACCATGAGCTCCTCCCCCTCCCCGCCCCCCAACGAGGGCCCGGGCCCCCGCAGGCCCGACCGCAACGGCCACCTGATCGAGGGCGCCCGGCCCAGGACCGGCAACCCCTTCGCGCTCCGCCTCCTCGCCGTCCGGCGGGCCCTCTTCCACAGCTTGACGGAGAACGACCTGCGCCGCATCGTGGATCGCCTCGTCGAGAAGGCGCGGGCCGGCGACCTCGCGGCCGCCCGGCTCCTGCTGGCCTACGCGATCGGCAGCCCCGCCGCCGCAGTCGATCCCGACGTCGTGCGCGGCACCGGGGATGCGTGAGTCGCCCAGCCCCTCTTCCAGGCAGCGAGCCCCGCAACCCTGCGGGGCTCGCCCCCCGATCGCCCTGCGCCCCGCCCCGCCGCGCCTGCGACGGCCCTCCCCCTTGTCACAATCCTCCTGCCGCGCCAGGCCCTCCACGCGCCTGCCCGCGTCCGGGCGCGAACTTTTCCGCCGTCAACCCACGGTGCGCACGGTGGGACCGCCCGTCAACCCACGGTGCGGACGGCGGGCGATCCTTCTTCTATCCTCTCCGAAGGTTTTCTTCTTCAGAGGGCCCTCTCATGGCTCGGGTGTGCGTCGTCGGGTCGTGCAACATCGACCTTACCTTCCTGGCGGCGCGCCTGCCGCGGGCCGGGGAGACCGTCGCGGGGACGGGCTTTCGCCAGGGCTTCGGAGGCAAAGGCGCCAACCAGGCGGTGCTGGCGGCCCGGCTGGGGGCCGAGGTCACCTTGATCGGGCGCGTCGGCGACGACGAGTTCGGCCGGCAAACGCTGCGCCACCTCCAGGAGGAAGGCATCGACGTCGCGCACGTGCGAGTCACGAGCGGCCTGCCCACCGGCGTGGCGGGGATCGTCGTCGATGAGGCCGCGCGCAACTGCATCGTCGTGGTGCCCGGCGCCAACGGGGCGCTCACGGCCGACGACGTGCAGAGCGCCGCCGAGGCCCTCCGCAGGGCCGCCGTGGTCGTGGCCCAGCTCGAGGTCCCCGTCGAGGCAGTGCGGGCGGCCTTCGCCCTCGCCCGCGAGCGCTCCGTGCCGACCCTCCTCAACCCGGCCCCTGCCCTGGAGTTGCCGGCCGACCTGTGGCCGCTCGTCGATCTGTGCGTCCCCAACGAGACCGAGCTCGAGGCGCTGACGAACTTGCCCGCGCGAACGCTGGCCGAGGTCGAGTTGGCCGCCCGCGAACTGCTGCGGCGCGGGGCCGGGCAAGCGATCGTCACGCTCGGCGAGCGCGGGGCCCTGCTCGTCGGCGCGGGGGAGGCGAGACACATCCCGGCCGTACACGTCGTGGCGGTCGATCCGACGGCGGCGGGCGATGCGTTCATCGGGGCCCTCGCGGTCTTCCTGGCCGAGTGGCGCGGGCTCGATCTCGAGCGCGCCGCGGCCGTGGCAGCGCTGACGGTGACGCGCCCGGGGGCGCAGTCGTCGTTTCCGACCCGGGCCGAGGTCGAAGCGTTTCTGGCGGACGGAGATCGTCGGGGCCCGCGATAACGGCGCGGGTTAGTTTGCCGGCCCCGCGACGGAGTCGCGGGCTACATTTGGGCTGGCCGCGGTGCTCGCCAGCAGGGCGCACGCCAGGCCAGCGCACCAGCCGGCGACGACGTCGGTCGGGTAGTGGTCGCCAAGGTAGGGGCGGGTCGCCCCGATGAGAAGCCCCAGGGCGATGCCGGCGCCGCCCGCGAGGTAGCGCGGCCAGCCGGGGCGCAACTCGTGGGCGAGAAGAAGCCCGAGGGTGCCGTAGATCGCCATCGAACAGAGGGCATGACCGCTGGGAAAGCTGGGCCCGTTGGGGAGAGGAATCAGATACTCGACCGAGCCGGGGCGGGGCCGGCGGACCAGGGCCTTGACGCCCCACTCCACGCCCCAGGAGATCAGGGCGGTGGCGGCCAGGATGGCGGCGAGGCGGGAGCGGCGCGCGACGGCGAAGGCGATCGTCCCCAGCGTGGCGACGAGGACGAGGGCGAGCGGGTCGCCGAGCACGGTGACGGCGCGGAAGACGTCGGTCAGCCACGGCTGGCGCCGGCGGGCGACGTCGTAAAGGATGCCGAGGTCCCAGGCTTCGAGAGAATCCATGCGCGGTCCCGAGGGTGGTTCGCGTACCGACCTTGCCGGGAGGGCCGGCGCGGCCGTAGAATGTTTTATTGAATCGACCAGCCAGCGGTCCGCCAGCGGAGAGAGGTCCATGAAAGAAGGCATTCACCCCAAGTATGAGGAAGCCACGGTCGTCTGCGGCTGTGGCAACAAGTTCACCACGCGCAGCACCAAGAAGAACATCACGGTCGAAATCTGCTCGGCATGTCACCCGTTCTTCACGGGCAAGATGAAGTTCATCGACACGACGGGCCGCGTCGAGAAGTTCCAGCGCAAATACAACTGGGACAAGCGCAAGAAGCCCGGCGCCGAAGCGCCCGCCGGCGCCGAGGCGCCCAAGGCGGAGGCCGAGGCCCCCAAATAGGTCGGGCCCGCCGCGGGCAAGGAGTAAAGCGGTATGCGTTTCCTCTAGCCGTTGAAGGTCGATGCCCCGGGCCCATCGCCCTTCGCGTTTGTCGTGGGCCCCGGGAGCCCTCCCCTCATGTGGCCGCACTTCGAGCAAGCCCTGGCCCGCTACCGCGAGCTGGAGCAGCAACTCGCCAGCCCCGAGCTCGCGGCCGACCGGGCCCGCTTCACCCGCATCGCCAAGGAACATGGGGCGCTCGCCAAGCAGGTCAAGCCCTACCTCGAGTACAAGCAACTCGCCGAGGACGTGGCGCAGGCCGAGGCCCTCGCCTCGGGCGATGACGCCGACATGAAGCTCTACGCCCAGCAAGAGCTGGCGGAGCTGCTCGCCCGGCAGCAAATGCTCGTGTCGCGCCTCGAGGACTTCCTGCTCGTCGAGGGCGAGAACTACGACAGCATCATCGTCGAAATTCGCGCCGGGACGGGCGGCGATGAGGCAGCGCTGTTTGCCGGCGATCTGTTCGGCATGTATACGCATTACGCCCGCGACCAGGGCTGGAAGGTGGAGGAGATCTCGTTCAGCCCCGGCGAGGCGGGCGGCTACAAGGACGTCGTCTTCAGCGTCACCGGCGACGAGGCCTTTGCGCAGCTGCGCTACGAGAGCGGCGGGCATCGGGTGCAGCGCGTGCCCAAGACAGAGCAGCAGGGGCGCATTCACACGTCGGCGGCGACGGTGGCGGTGCTGCCGGAGCCCGACGAGGTTCAGGTGGAGGTGCGCGACGAGGACATCGAGTGGGAGCGCATGCGCGCTGGCGGGGCGGGAGGACAGCACGTCAACAAGACGGAGAGCGCCGTCCGCATCTGGTACAAGCAAGGGACGCCCGACGAGCTGGAGGTCAAGTGCCAGGACGAGCGGAGCCAGCACAAGAACTTCGACCGGGCGATGCGCATCTTGCGAAGCCGGCTCTACGAGCGTCAGTTGGAGAAGTTGCACCAGGAGCGCGCCGAGCAGCGGCGGACGCTGATCGGCAGCGGGGACCGCTCGGCGCGCATCCGAACCTACAACTTCCCACAAAACCGGCTGACCGATCACCGGATCAACCTGACGCTGTACAAGCTCGACGCGGTCGTCGCCGGGGGGATGGACGAGCTGATCGGGGCGCTGCGCGACTTCGACAAGAAACAGCGGCTGGGGCGGAGCGACAAGGACGAGGGCTGAGTCGGCGAAGACAAGCGCAAGACAGGAGATTTGAACAGAAGGCAACGAAGGCAACGAAGAAAGCAGAGAATCGGACAGGACAAGGGAGGTAGATCGCGAGGAGGCGCTCCGGCCCTTTCTTGTTCTCTTTGTTGCCTTCGTTACCTTCTGTTCAAATTCTTCTGTGGCTGGCGGGTTTCCGTATCCTCGGGGCTCGAACTCAGGAAAGGATGGCGAGCGTGAGCACGGAGCAGCCCTGGACCATCCTCCGCCTGCTGGAGTGGACGACGAACTACCTCAAGCAGAAGGGCGTCGAGTCGGCCTCGCTCGAGGCGCAGTTGCTCCTGGCCCACGCGCTGGGCTGTTCGCGCACCCAGTTGTTGATGCGCTACGACGAGGGGCCCGGCGAGGCGGAGCGCTCGCAGTTCAAGGCCCTGGTCCAGCAGCGGCTCAAGGGCCGTCCGGTGGCCCACCTCCTTGGCCGCAAGGAGTTCTTCTCGCTCGACTTCGAGGTGGGCCCGGCGGTGCTCGTGCCGCGCCCCGATACGGAGTGGCTGGTGACGGAGTGCCTGGGGCTGGCCAAGGGGATGCCGGGGCCTCGCATCCTCGACGTGGGGACCGGGTCGGGCTGCCTGGCGATCGCCCTGGCGCAGCACCACAAGGGGGCGACCGTGACGGCAATCGACGTCAGCCCCGAGGCGCTGGCGGTCGCGCAGCGCAACGCGGCGAAGCACAAGCTGAGCGAGCGGGTTCGGTTTCTCCAAGGCGACCTGTTCGCGCCGCTCCCGGCGGAGGAAGCGTTCGACTTCATCGTCAGCAATCCGCCCTACGTTCCGCGCGCCGAGATTGAAACGCTGGCCCCCGAGGTGCGCGACCACGAGCCACGGCTGGCGCTCGACGGGGGAGAGGACGGCTTCGCCGTCTTCGATCGGCTGATCGCGCAGGCGCCCCGCCACCTCGTACCGGGCGGGCACCTGCTGGTCGAGATCCACGCTTTGCTGGAGAAGTCGTCGCGCGAGCGCTTCGGAAAGCACGCGGGCTACGAGCTGGCGAAGACCGTCCACGACCTGGCTGGCCGGCCGCGCGTGCTGCGGGCGCGCTGGGCGCCGGCGTGAAGGAGCGCGCGATGTTCGGGCCGGGCACGCGCCTGTGGCTGGCGCGCTGGGGCGGGCTGCTGCTCCTCGCCGGCGCGGTGGTGCCGGTCGCGTGCCTCGAGCCCTACGCCACCGGCCCGCCGATCCGGGGCGAGGCGCTGGGCGCGCATCTGTGGACGCACGCACTTCTGCGCGGAGGGGGCCTCGAGGCATTCGCCGAGGAGGCCGGGCTGGTGGCGGAAGAAGGCAGATATCGTAACCCCCACCCGCCCGGAGTCGCCCTGCTCCGCTTGCCCGCGATGGCGCTGCTGGTGGACCGGCGCGAAGAGGCGCCCGCCATTGGCGCGGCCGAGCACACCGCGGCTTCGCTGTGTGGGGCAGCGGCGCTGCTGGCGCTGGCATGGCTGGCGTTGAGCACGTGCTACCTGCTCGGCGCGCCTCCCGGGGCAAGCGCGGTTGCGCTGGCGACGGTCGTGTTCGGGGCAGGGCTGTTCCACACCGCCACGCACGACGGCGCGTTTCCGCCGATCTACTCCGCCCTGGGCGTGGCGCTGTTGCTGTGGCTGGGAGCGCGGGCCCTGGTGCGAGGACGAGGATCGTCTCCTGTATTCGGGTTGGTCGTGTTCGCGCTCTTGCTGGTGCAACCGGCCAACCTCCTGGTCGTCTTGGCCCTGTCGTCGTTCTGGCTCGTCGGGCCGGTCTGGCACGGCCGAGCGGGAGCCGGGCCCCTGGTCGCGGCGGCCTGCGCGGCCGTGGCGGCAGTGACCGTTTTCACTGCGCTGGGAGGGGCGCGCTGGACGTGGTCGTGGAGCGACAGCGCGGCGCTGCTGCCGATCGCCGTGGTGCTCGTGGCGCTGGGCCTGGCCTCCCTGCCGTGGTGGGCCAATCGACTGGCGCTGGTGGGCGCGTTCGTCGTGGTGGTGGTCGGGGGCCAGCTCATGCTGGGCCGGTGGGCGGGAACGCTTCCGTCGGGGGAGGTGAGCGCGGCGGCATGGTGGTCGCACGTCGTCGGCGAGCGGTCGTTGCTGGGGCGGGTGGCGCGGTGGTTGGAGAGGGGGAGATGAAAAAGCCCACGGGCCGGCGAGGGTTGCTCGCCGGCCCGTGGGCGATCGATCAGACGCAGGTCAGCTCGTGGCGCGGCTCGGCGCCGGCCTTCTCGAGCTGCTTCTTCAGCCGGTTGCGGGCGACGTGCAAGCGGCGCTTGATGGTGCCGACCGGCGTCTCGAACTCGCGGCTCATCTGCTTGAGCGACCGGCCGCGGATGTAGAACGCCACCAGCGTGGCGCGGTCCACCGGCTTGAGGCGCTCCAGGCCGCGGTGCAGCTCCGCGGCGGCCTCCGCCTTGACGAGGTGCTCGAGCGGGTTGGCGTCGGCGGCCTCGGCGTTGTCGAGGACGTCGGCCTCCACCTTGTGCAGCGGGCCGCGCCGCGTCACGCGGTTGATCGCCATGCGGACGGTGATCTGCCGCAACCAGCCGGCGAAGCACTGCACGTCGCGGAGCTGCGGCAGCTTGCGCATGCCGTGCAGGAAGACCTCCTGCGCCAACTCCTGGGCCTCGCTCGGGTTGCGCAGGCGGGCCAGCGCCACCGCGTAGACCGTCGGCTGGAAGCGCTCGACCAGCTCGCCGTAAGCGGCCCGGTCCCCCGTCTGCGCCCGCAAAACAATCTCCGTGATCTCGTTCATGAGAGGAACTCACCCTTCGTTCGATCCATGCGCTTTGTGTTGGGGACACCCTGGCGGACGGGACCAGTCGCAAACCCGGACCTGGGGAATGGACCGTTCTCGCATCCACTTCGAGGGAAATGCCGACGGCAGCGCCGGAAGCGCACGCGAACGTGCGAAGTCCTGAAGCGCTTGCCGCCCGGGCCCCTCGAGCAGGTGACGGCGACAGCACGGAAAGGCGGTGGCGCTCGGCGCGGGGAAACGAGGGCGGCAGCGAGCCGGGAGAAAGGCCCCGGATCGCCCGCGCTCGCTTCCAGGCCGGAAGCGCGTCCGCGTTTCGGACAGCGTGGGATGGCGATTAGCTGGTGGAGATCGTGACAGTCCGCCCCAAACGCCTGGAGCAAGGTCGAGTAGCGCCGCGTTGCGTTCGGGTCGAATCAGCCACGTCTACCGTTCTCCACGTTCCCACGTCCTCGAGCCCGGAGGCGTACGGCCGTGCCGTTTGCCCGGCACCTGCCGGGACAACGGGCTTGCCGAGCTCTGGCCGGCGCTGCGATTGCTCGCCGCCGGTAAGGCCCAGCCGGCCTGGGGCGCCTCACTCGCGGGCGCCACGGCACCGGCCGCTATGCGGCACGGATACGTGGCGGCCGCTGAGGCGGGCCCTCTCTCCGTTGGCCACCACCCGTGGAGGGCGGTGGTGCCCGCGGTTCTCGCGGGGCTCGTGCGACGGGTGACGCCCGCGCGACCGAGGGGCCGACCGGCCCCCTGAGTTGTGCCCACCACGACGGTATCGTCGGGGTCGGACCAGCACGCGGGTTGCCCAAACTTCGGCGCCCTTGGCGGCTTGGGATGGCCCGCCGGGCGTCGCATGGAGACGGCGATCTCCGGGGCCCGCGAACCGGCCGTGCCGCTGGTACCGAGGCGCAGATTGAGGGCCAGCACGTCGCAGAGGACGGAGCCACGCAGCACCAGGGATTCCAGCATGCACAAAGCCATTGCAGACCTCCGGCGATCCATAGAGAAGGGCCGGCCGGCGCCCCTCGAAACGAGGAGACAGCCGGCGCGTCGGAGCAGGGAGTGAACGGTTTCTCGATTACCTCGCGAAATTAGGCCGAACCTGTTACCTCTGCCTTCCACTCTCACTTACGCAGGGATACGTTTTGTGTGACAGCTTTTTTCGCGCACGGCGCGGACGGCGACACAATTTCCCCGCTCGAGGGGAAGATGCCGCGCCGGGCAAAAGGTTCGCGCGAAAATCGCTCGAAGTGCCAGAGGTGTGTGGCCCAAGTTACCGGCCGCCACGGGGCTCGCCCCCTGCCGCTTATCGGGGCGCACCCCGTACCATG
>JBBSEZ010000182.1:0-18192 GCA_038239195.1 Gemmatales bacterium | reverse complement strand
GGGCCTCCCGCTTTGGTAAGATGGGGCGCCTTCTCCCCGGAGGTGCGCTGCGAAGCGCGGGGCCTTCACCTTCCTCCAGGGCCCACCGCATGCCGCTCCCCGCCTCAGGAGGCGCCTGATGACCAACCCGAGCCCTGGCAAGGAAACGCCCCCTCCTGCCGCGGAACGCGCGCCGTTCGAGGAATGCTGTCGGCGGTTCGAGACCGACTGGCGTGCCGGCCAGCCGCTGCGGATCGGACAGCACCTCGCCGCAGCCTCGCCGGCAGAGCTCTCCGAGTTGCTGCGTACACTGATGGCGATCGACGTGCGCCTGCGGCGCGCGGCCGGGGAGCAGCCGACGGAAGAAGAGTATCGACAGCACTTGCCGGATCGCGCCGGGCTCGTGTCTCGGGCCTGGGCCAATCTCGCCCCCGCGCCGGCTGAAGCCGCTCGTACCGACCCCTCCCCCGGCGGTGCCGCTCTCCCCTTCGAGACGCTCGATTACGTGTCCGGGACAACCAGCGTCGAGTTGTTCCTTCCCGCGGGGCCCACAGAGTTGCGCGAGGGACGGGACAACACGCCCGCGCTTGCACCGGCCTCTGCGTTGCCTGTAGCCTTTGGCCGATACGCGGTTCGGGCCCTCCGCGGCCAGGGGGGCTTTGGAGCGGTCTACGCCGGCTACGACAGCCAGCTCGACCGTCCCGTGGCGATCAAGGTTTCTCGCTTCCTCGATTCGGCCGAGGCGATCGACGACCTGCTGCGCGAAGCGCGGCGGGTCGCCCGGCTCCGGCACCCCGGCATCGTCGCCGTCCACGACGTGGGCGTGCAGAACGGTCAGTGTTACATCGTCTCCGATTTCGTGGACGGAACGACCCTCGCGGAGTGGTTGAAAACCTGCCGCCCAACCTGGCAGGAAGCGGCGCGGATCGCGGCGGCCGTGGCCGACGCCCTGGCCCACGCCCACGCCCAGCGCACGGTGCATCGCGACGTCAAGCCCGCCAACGTCATCCTGACGGCCGACCGAGCCCCGGTCCTGGTGGACTTCGGCCTGGGCATCGACGAGTCGGCAGCGCCCGGCCCCCAGCGCGGGACCATCGCGGGGACCCCCGCCTACATGTCTCCCGAGCAGGCCGCGGGCGAGGGGCATCGCCTCGATGGCCGCACCGACGTCTACAGCCTGGGGGCCCTCCTGTACGAGATGCTCTGCGGCCGGCCGCCTTTTCGGGCCCCCAATGTGGAAGAACTGCTCCGGCAAGTGCGCCGCGACGAGCCGCAGCCGCCCCGGCAGGTCGTCCCGGACGTGCCCCGCGAGCTGGAACGAATCTGCCTCAAGGCGATGGCCAAGCGGATCACCGAGCGCTACACGACCGCCGCGGACCTCGCGGAAGACCTTCGGCGCGTACACCTCGCACCGGCCGAAGGGAAGGCGACACCCGAACAGCCGTCCGCGCTCGCCGTTTCCCCTCCGGCTGCGGACAGCAGCAGCGCCCTGTCCGGGAAGTCCTCCGCCACCCGGCGCGCCCGCGAGGCCGAGCGCCGGCAACTCACCGTCCTGTCGTGCAGCCTGGCGGACGTCGGGGCCCTCGCCGAGCAACTGGGGCCCGAGGAGGTCCACGAGTTGCTGCGCTCCTACCAGAAGACCTGCGCGGAGGTGGTCGGCCGTTTCAACGGGGCCCTCGTCCAGTCGCTCGGGGACAGCCTGCTGGTCTGTTTCGGGTATCCGGTCGCCTACGAAGACAACGCCCCGCGCGCGGTGCGGACGGGGCTCGCCCTGGTCGAGGAGCTGGCGCGGGCCCGCAAGGGCCGAGAGAAACACGGCAGCGGGCTGGCCGTGCGCGTGGGCATCCACACCGGGCTGGTGGTCGCCGGCGAAATGGTGGGGGAGACGGGCGAGCCCCTGGCCATCGTGGGCGAGGCGCGCACCGTGGCCTCGGGGCTGGAGAGCGCGGCGGCCGCCGACAGCGTCGTCCTCAGCGCCGCCACGTTTCGGCTGGTCCAGGGGCTCTTCGACTGCGAACCGCTGGGCGAGCATGCCGTCCGTGGCGTGTCCCGCCCGGTGAGCGCGTATCGCGCCCTCCGCGAGAAGGAGCTCGCGAGCCGGATCGAGTGGGCCGGCCCCGGCGAGCTCACTCCGCTGGTGGGTCGGGACCGGGAAGTCGGGCTCCTGCTCGACCGCTGGGAACTCGTCGAGGAGGGCAGGGGCCAGGTGGTCCTGCTGAGCGGGGAGCCCGGGATCGGCAAATCGCGCCTGGTCCACGTGCTCGAAGAACACGTCGCCCGAGGCTCGGGAACGGTGATGGAGTGTCGCTGCGCCCCGCAGTACCAGAACCGCAGCCTGAGCCCCGTGACCGATTACCTACAGCGGCACCTGGGCTTCCGGCACAAACTGGCTGCGGAGGAGAGGCTGGCCCGGCTCGAGCGCCTGCTCGCCGACCTCCGCTTTGCGCTGCCCGAGGCGGTGCCCCTCTTCGCCGCGCTCCTGTCGCTGCCGCCGACCGACCGCTATCCGGCGCCGGCCCTCACCCCCGAACGACAGAAACAGAAGACGCTGGAAGTCCTGATCGACTGGCTGCGAAAGTCCTCCGAACAACGGCCGGTGCTGTTCGTCGTGGAAGACCTTCACTGGGTGGACGCCTCGACCCGGGAGCTGCTCGGCCTGCTGATCGAACAGGCGCAGACGGAGCGCGTCTTCGTCCTGCTAACCTTCCGTCCGGAGTTCGCCGCCCCGTGGTCCGGCCCGCACTTGACGCAGGTGGCCCTGCCGCGCTTGAGCCGGCGCCAGGTCGCGGAGATGGTGGGGAGGAAATCGGGGAACAAGCCCCTGCCTCCCGAGGTCGCCGAGCAGGTGGCCGCCCGGACCGATGGCGTGCCGCTGTTCGTGGAAGAGTGTACCCGGCTGCTGCTGGAGTCGGGGCTGCTGCGCGAGGTCGAGGGCGCGTACGTGCTGACCGGCCCCCTGCGCCAGGGCGCGATCCCCAGCACCCTCCACGACCTGCTGATGGCCCGGCTCGACCGGCTGGACACGGCCAAGGAGGTGGCCCAGTTCGGTGCCGCGCTGGGGCGGGAGTTCAGCCACGAGCTGATCCAGGCCGCCTCGCCCCTGGACGCGCCCGTGCTGGAAGCTGAACTGGCGAAACTGGTGGAGGCGGAGCTGCTCTTCCGCAAAGGCCGGCCGCCCCAGGCCAGCTATCTCTTCAAGCACGCGCTCGTCCAGGACGCGGCCTACCAGTCGTTGCTCAAGAGCACCCGGCAGCAGTACCACCGGCGAATCGCGGAGGCGCTGGAAGCGCGCTACCCGGAGACCGTCGAGGCCCAACCCGAGCTCCTGGCCCACCACTGCACCGAGGCGGGGCTCGCGGAGCAGGCGATCGCGCTGTGGGAAAAGGCCGGGCACAACGCCCGCGAGCGCTCCGCCAGCGCCGAGGCGGTCGGGCACCTCAGCAAGGGGCTCGAACTGCTCGCGGGGCTGGAGGAGGCGCCCGAGCGCGTCCGGCAAGAGCTCCAGCTCCAGGCGGCCCTGGGCACCGCCCTTCTGGCCTCGAAGGGCTACTCGGCCCCCGAGGCCGGCCCGGTCTTCGCGCGAGCCCGCGCGCTGTGCGAACAGACCGGCGAGAAGCCCCACCTATTTGCGGTGATGTGGGGGGCCTGGGCCTGGCACGTCGTGCGCGGCGATTTCCGCCTGTGCATGGACCTGGGAGCCGAGATGCTGGAGCTGGCCCGGTCGCTGCAAGACCCGGGCATCACCATGGAGGCCCATTTCGCCCCCGCGCTTACCCTGCTCTACCGCGGGGACCACAAGGGCTCCCGCGATCACTGCGAGCGCGGGCTCGCCCTCGACGACAGGGAGCGATGCAAGCTCTGGGCCAGGCACACCGGGCAGAACTCGGGAGTCACGCACCGCTGCTACCTGGCCCTGGCGCTGTGGCACCTCGGCCACCCGGACCAGGCCCTGGCTCTCAGCCGCGAGACGGTTGCCCTGGCGCGGGAAGTCGCCCATCCCTTCAGCCTGGAGTACGCGCTGCACCATGCGGGCTGGCTCTACCAGCACTGCCGGCTGGGGCGCGAGGCCCAGGCCCTGGGCGAGGAACAGCTCGCTCTCGCCGTCGAGCAAGGGTTCGCCATGTGGCGCGCGACGGGCGTGCTCTACCGGGCGGCGGGCCTCGTGCTGCAAGGCCGGCACGAGGAAGCGTTGCCCCAGTTACAGCAGGGGCTAACCGCCTACCGAGCCCTGGGGGCCGAGCTCGCTCTGCCGTTCTACCTCAGCATCCTGGCCGAGGCGCACGCCAAGGCGGGACAGACCGAGGAGGGCCTGAGCGCCGTGGCGGAGGCCCTGGCGCTCGCCGCCAAGAACGACGACCGTTTCCAGGAGCCGGAGCTTCACCGGGCCCGGGGGGAGCTGTTGCTGTCCCGTTCCGCGGACGAGGAGGCCGAGGCCTGTTTCCGTCACGCGCTCGACGTCGCCCGCCGACAGGGCAGCAAGGCGTGGGAGCTGCGGTCGGCGATGAGCCTCAGCCGCCTGTGGCAGAGGCAAGGGAAGCGCGCGGAGGCGCGGCAGGCGCTTGGCGAAGTCTGCGAGTGGTTTACGGAGGGGGCCCAGACTCCCGACCTGATCGATGCCCGGGCGCTCCTCGAAGCGCTGGGTTGAAAGGGGCAACCGAACCTCGAGGGGCCTGGCGAGGAGCGGCGAACTTCGCGGGCCCGCTGCTTGCGGCTTGGCGATGCCCTCCCCGAATAGTTGCCGTCCCTCACGCCTCTGGCGGCCAGTATGCCGCATCGGCCAGCAGCCGCGCGACGTCGATGAGCGGATGGATCAGTGCCGCATGCCCGACGGGCGGCTGGATCAGCCTCGCCCGCGGCAAGCGGCGGGCCAGGTCCTTTCCTGCCGTGGGCGGCACCACCCGGTCATTGCGGGCGGCGAGGACCAGGGTTGGCACGTCGATCGAAGGCAAGCGCTCGCGCAAGTCGAGCGCGGCAATCATCGGGAATCGATGCCCGAACGCGCTCATGGGCACGTCGGCGGTGCGGTCCCACCACTCGGCGCGTTCCGGCGCGGAGACGTCGGGAGGGAAGAAGAATACGCCGCGCAGGCCGCGCGTCATCGGGTGGGATGGCCTGTGCGGCAGCCAACGGCCGAGCCAGGCGGCCAGGCGGATGACGGGCTGGCGAGGGTAGTAGGCGAACGTGTTGACCAGCACCATCCGCCGCACCAGCTCGGGGCGCGCCAGGGCCGCCGTCAACGCGACGGCCCCGCCGAACGACTCGGCCAGCAGCACGCCCGGGCCGGCCTTCTCCAGGTGCCGGATCGCCAGGCCCGCGAGCTGGGCGTAGGTGGATGGGTGGTCCTGGGGATAACTCGCGCAGTGGACTTCATACTGCTGGTGCAGGGCGGGTTGCCGGTGCAACAGCCGCCCGGTCCCGTCGAGGCCCGGGAGGTAGACCAGCGGGCAGCGCGGGGCCACAAGGTTTGACGGGCGCATGACAGGCAATTCCTCTTCACGTGGTCCGCGAGGGCAACGGCCAGCATAGCGGGCGGGGAGGGGAAGGGCCATTCGAGCCTCTCTGGCGTCGCCGCATCGCGAGCGAGAAAGCCGACTGGGGGCCGCCGACACCTTTTCTCCAAAATCCGCGTCGTCTTCGCCTTCCCACTTCCGCTTACCAGGGCACAGGGGGCACGACGAGAGGCCCCCTGAGACCGGACAACAACGACCGGGAGCCGAACGGCCCCCTCTTCGTTGGCTCACCCAACCACGAAAACTTACCCTGGAGAGAGACCATGTCGCTTTTGAAGAACCTGCGCGCGCCGCTGCTGATCGGCGGGCTGGCGCTGGCGGTCCTGGCAGCGGGGCGAGCGATCGCCGCCGCGACGAGCAACCGGGAAGAACTGCGGGCCCACGCCTTGAAGAACGAAGGGGCCCTGGCGCGGGGCCGCGAGTTGTTCGGCGAGTTGAGCTGCGCGTCCTGCCACGGCAGCAGCGGCCAGGGCCGCAAGAACGGGCCGGCCCTGACCGGCATCGCCGCCCGGCACGACCGGGCCGAGATCGTTCGCTCGGTGCTCGAGCCGTCGCAGCGCATCGCTCTGGGTTGGCAGCGCATCCGCATCGCCACCCACGACGGGCGCGTCCTCGTCGGCCGGCTCCAGAACGCGATTGACGACGACCAACTGGAGATCATTACTGCCACCGGCCAGCGGCTCCGGGTGAGCAAGGGCAACGTCGAGAGCCATCAGCTCATCGCGCAGTCCAGCATGCCCGACGGGCTGGTGGAGGGCCTCAGCAAGGAGGACTTCGCCGCCCTCGTCAGCTACGTCGCGAGCCTCGAATAGGGGGGCCGCGAGACGCCAAGCAAGAGGCGGCCCTTCCAGGGTGGGAGGGCCTCTCTTGCTTGGCGTTTCGCGCGCGCACTTCGCGCTCGGCGTCTGGAGCGGCTCGACCCAGGACTTGCGATCCGCGTTGTCGTCGAAATCCGCCCGGCCCGCGACAGTTGCCTGGACCGCTGGAATGGAACGCAAGGCCCGAAGAACAACCCCCTCTCGACAGGGGCGGCGCGGCACGGTCTAATCAAACTTGGGTAGGGGGCATGAGAGACTGTCCCCGTGTAGCCGCGACGCGCAGCGGAGCGTAGGGCAGGGCGCGACAGGGCGGATCGCGAACTGGTAACTCTGGGAGGTCGATCGTGTCCGAGCAAACGATGACGACAGGCGCCCCGCAAACCGGCAGCGAAGGCAACGGCGCGGCTTCCCCGTCCCGGGAGTTGCCGCCGCTGGAGAATGGCGATCACCTCGACCAGAAGACGTTTCACGAGCGCTACGAGGCGATGCCGGAGACGGTTCGGGCGGAGCTCATCGGAGGGATCGTGTTCATGGCGTCCCCACTCAAACGACCGCACGGGCGCAGCCACCCCCGCGTGCTACAGTGGTTGCTGGATTACGAGGACGCCACGCCGGGCACGGAAGCCTACGACAACGCCACGAACATTCTTGGCCCCCAGAGCGAGCCGCAACCCGATGCCTGCCTCCTCATCGCCACGCCGAGCATCGGCCAGACGCGCGACGAGGACGAGTACATCGTCGGCGCGCCCGAGTTGATCGTCGAGATCGCGACGAGCCCTCACGCCATCGATCTGCACCGCAAGCGCGACGATTACCAGCGCGCCGGCGTTCGCGAGTACGTGGTGGTGGTGCTGCGCCGCCCTCGCGTGATCTGGTGGGCACTGCGCAACGGCACCTTCGCGGAACTGCCGCTCGGGGCCGACGGCATCTTTCGCTCCGAGGTGTTTCCGGGCCTCTGGCTCGATCCAGCCGCGCTGTTGCGCCTGGATCGAGCGGGCGTGCGCGCGGTGCTCCAGCAGGGGCTGGCCACGCCGGAGCATGCGGCGTTCGTGGCGCGGCTGGCGGGGCAAACGCCTGCGTAGAGAGGGGCCCCTTTGGACTGCCGAGTACGTTCCTCGCGACAGAGGTGCGGACCGATAGAATGGGGGAGGGACGAGAGAACGGGGAAAGGAGAACGAGCGATGGTTGATGCGTCAAACCACAAGCCGATCCGAGTCTCGGTCGATAGCGCAGGCCCCTCCATCAGCCTTCCCGTGGGCCAACTCGGGCAGGTGCGCAAGCTCCTCGAAGACAACCACGTCTCGCACTGGGTCTCTCACCATGCCATCTCCGTTGACGGCGGGCCGCTGATCGCGCTGATCTATCTCGGCCGGAAGACCGACCCTCCCCACGCCCAGGGGCTTCTGGACGCGATGGCATACGGAGGCGCAATGTCCGTAGACGTCGCCTCGACAACGATCGCGAAACTGAGCAAGCCGTAAGACGCACGGCCGCGACTTGCGCTGTCAAGGCGACGATTCCCAGAGCACCGACGTCCGGGAATGCGTCGCACGTTCCGCTCACTCCGCCTTCGCCGCGATCGTCACCTGCAACGGCTCGATCCAGTGCTTGTGGTCGGCGTTGTAGTAGAGGTACGCCCGGCTGGCCGGCCCGCGATACGTCCCGGGCACCCGGCACACGAGGTCGATCGGCACCTCCACCTTTTCGTCCTTCGCCAGGTCGCGCCAGTACAGCACCAGGTCGCGGCCGCGGACCTCGAAGGCGCCCAGCTTTGGCCGGCCCTCGCTCGGCACGCGCGTCAGATCGCGCAACTGCTTGAGGTCGGCCGGGAGGACCATCCCGCCCGGCAGGCCGACGATGGCCACCGCCATGCCCTGGGGCCGGCCGCTGGCGTTCTCCGCCCGCACCGTCAGGCGCACCGCGTCGCCCTCGCCCACCGCCTTCTTCACCAGCGTCGTCGTCAGCCGCACCGGCGCCCCTGCCGCGCTCGCCGGCGTCGCCGTGCGGTACGACCAGCTCACCGTGTAGGGGAAGGCGTTGCGGCCCGTTACCTCGAGGCGCACGCGGTTCTTGCCGGCCTTGAGGTGCTTCTCGGCGTTGGCCACCTCCAGCGAAATCGCCTCCGTCGCGCCCGCGCGGAACGCCTTGCGGGCCACCAGGTCCGCACCGACGTAGAGCTGTAGCTCGCCTGCCTCCACGTTGCGCTTGTTGGCCTTCGTGTAAGCGATCAGCGCCTTCAGCGCCAGGATCGTCGATTGCGTCGAGCCGAAGGCGCCGTGCCCGCCGCGCTGCTGGCCGATCCAGCGCACGCTCTTCCGGATCGCTCCGTTGAACGTCGCCGGGTTGGCCTTCAGCCACGCCAGCAGCGCCAGCGAGGTCGTCTCGATCTGCAAATCGCGGCCCCCTGAGCCGGTGATGCTCGTCTCCAGCGCCTCGAGCCGGCCATCGTCCTTCTGGGCGTCGATCAGCTTCTTCAGCAGCGGCAGCGCGTCGCGCGTCTGGCCGCGGTTGATGAGGCTGTTGGCCACCAGGGCGAGGAAGTACGGGTCGGCCGAGGTCTTCGCCCGCTCTTGCAGCGCCGTCAACTGGGCCGACACGTCCTCGTCCTTGCCGCCCTCGGTCAGGGCCCAGACGATGTAGGCGTTGGTGACGTGGTCGGGCGCCCGGCCAAACGTATCGATGGCCCGGGCGTTGCGCTTGAACCCGCCCTTGCCGTCCCGCTGTTTCAGCAGGTAGTCGCGCGTCCGCTTCACCATCGCCGCATCGACCTCGTAAACGCGGGCCATGTCGCGGAACTGCATCAGGCCGTACGCCGTCAGCGCCTCGTGCGGCGGGGCGGTGCCTCCGAACCACTCGTAGCCGCGCTTCCTGCTGCCCTCCTGGCACTCGTAGGAGGTCAGCTTCTGATAGCCTCGCGCCAGCAGTTCGCGGGCCTGGCGCTCGACCTCGGGGCTGGCTTGGCCGCTCTGCTTGAGGAAGTCGAGGATGAGTACGTTGGGGTAGTTGCTGGTCGAGGCCTGCTCGAAGCAGCCGTTCGGCTCGCGGAGCAGCCCCGCCAGTCCGCGCTGGAGGTCAGCCAGCGTCGAGGGGTAGGCCTCGACGCGGAACTGCAGCGACCCTTTGATCAGCCGCGCCGGCAGCTCGACGTTCTGAACGCCAAGCCCGCCCTCGAGCAGGTCGCTCCGCGCATCGGTCACCGGAAAGCCGTCGGGCACGACCTTGATGGTCCCGCGCACCGAGTCGGCGAACGGCCCCGTCTTGCCCTCGAAGACCAGCACGGCGGTGCCTTCGCGCAGCGTCGGGCGGAAGCGGTAGACGCGCCGCACCGACGAGCCCGCCGGCACCTCGGAACGTGCGCTCTCGGTGCCGTCGAGCAGTTCGAGCCCGCTGCGCTCTTTCAAAAGGACCTCGACGGTCCGCGGCTCGTTGGTGTTGTTGGTGATGGTGAGCGGGGCCTCGACGACGTCTCCGGCCGTCACCTCCAACGGGAGCGTGGGCGACAGCGTGAACGGCAGGCGCGACTCGATCTTGCGGGTGGCGGCGCCCAGTCGGCCATCGAGGGTATGGGCGAAGGCCGTCACCTGGAACGTCGTCACGGAATCGCACAGGTCGAACTCGACGTTGCCGCGCCCGTCGGGCAACACGAGCACCGGGTGCCAGTAGAGCGTCTCGGCGAAGTCGGAGCGCGGCCCGGCGGCCTGATTGCTGTCGCGCTGGTGGGCGTACTCGCGCACCACCATCGGCGCGACCGCCCAGCCATCCCGATCCAGGCCGCGCCGCAGGCGGCGAGCCGCCTCCGCGTCGAGTCGCGCGAAAGCTCGGCGGCCCGGCGCGCCGAAGCGTTGCTGCTCGAGCTCCGCCAGGCCTTTCTCCGCCTTGCCCTTGCCACCGGCTGCCTCCGCGCGGTCGGCCTTCGCAGCAAGGGCCCGGAACTGGAGGTTCGCGGCCTGGCGGTTCTCCTTGGCCTCGGCGCGCAGATGCGGCATCCCCGCCAGGTTTTTGAGCTGGGCGTCCGGAAGCGCCAGGGCGGGCCCTCCCGGGGCCATCGGAGGCACAGGCCTCGGCATGCCAGGCGCCGGCATGGCCCGCCCCGTTGTCCGCGTCGTTCCTCGCGCCATCGGGGTCGGGCGCCGGGCGTGCCCGCCCTTGCCTTGCCCGCCGCCGGCCATGTCGCCATCGCCCCTTCCCTCGTTCTCGTCGAGCAGCCGAATGGCTGGCCCGGTGTCCGGAGGCATGCCGTCCTCGCCATCCGCATCCGGCCCCGGGACCACGATGTCGGCCAGTTCGCTGCCTGCGCCCACCGGGGTCGGCGGCGGGGCAATCGGGCCGAGCCCGCGCGTCAGCAGGAACAGCGCCGCGCCACATGCCGCCACGGCGACGTAGCGAGGCCAGGCCTGCGCCAGTGGTCGGGCCCAGGCCAGGCACAGGGCGATCAGCCCCGCCAGGGCCAGCACGCCGAACAGCAGCGGCGCCCCGATCCGCCGGGCCCGCTCCAGCCTGTCGTGGTAGGCGCCCAGGAGCGCGAGGGCGGAGCGATATTCGCCGTCGTCGGCCGCCTTGGCGACCACGGCGCGCGCCTCGTCGTGCTTCTCCACGAGGGCCCCGGCCGTTGCGTCGAAGTCGTCGTTGACCTTTTCGATCTTCTCGCGGACCTTCTCCTGCGTGAAATCGACCGTGCGCGGCGTCGCCTGGCCGATCATCACCAGGAACCGCTCCGCCTCCTCCTGGGCGCGGCGCTTGTCGTCGCCCGCCAGGCGGTCGGCGTTCTCGGCCACCTTCTTCAAAAAGCGCTCGGGCCCCTGCTCCGCGAACCGCCGCCAGCCCTGCGTCCCCAGCAGCAGATCGAGCGCCTGCTCCGCCTTGGGGTGCGGGTCGAGCAGGAAGTCGGCGTATTCGAGGTCTTCGGGCCGGCGCACCTCGGTCGTCAGCAGGAAGTGCGTGGGCATCCGCCGCGCCGTCTTCTCGTCCGCCAGCGTCACCACGCTCTCATCGACCACCGCGAGCATCACGAACGCCGGCTTGAAGCGCTCCTTCTCGTCGGTGGTCGCCAGCGACAGCTTCACCTTCCCGCCCGGCAAATACCGCCGCTGGTCGGGGCGAATGTCGACGTCCACGCGCTCGAGCGGATGGCGGTAGACCAGACGCTCGGCCACCGGCTTCAAGTCGCGCCGGGCCCCGCCCGTGGGCATTTCCTCGAACACCGTCACCCGACACACTCCGCCGGCCGCCACCGCGGGGCCAACCATCGGCCGCAGCACCGCCTCCGTCTGTCCCTTCTCCAGGCGCACCGAATCGAGCAACCGGCCCCGACAGTAGGCGCCGACCATCAGCGCTCGTTCGCGCGTGCTGCGCACCTGCACCCGGATCGGGGCGCCGGGGCCAACCACGCTCTGGGATACCGTCATCACCACGCCATCGGCCACCACCTTGGGCAACGCCACGCGCCCCGGCTCGATCCCGCTGGGCGAGTCGATCTGGAGCTCGTAACTCACCCCGGCGCGGGGCGTGAAGCTGAAGGCGCCGTTGCCCTGATTGACCCCCGGTCGCTCCTTGTCGGTCAGCGTGGCCACCTTCAGAGGCAGCACCTTGCCGCCCTCGACGAGTCGCCCCTGAAGGTCGGCCGGCTTGCCCAGTGGGGTGCGCGCCTCGAAGTAGACCCGGTTGGGCAGCCCCGCGACGAGCTCCCCGCCCTCCGGGAAGAACTCGACGCGCAGTTTCTTGACCACGACGGGAATGGTGCGGACGATCGGCTCGGCGACCTCGCCGGCGTCGAACGTCACCGCCACGCTCGCCTGTCCCTTCTCGATCTTCGCGGGGAGCTTGAAGCGCACCAAGACGCGGCCTTCCTCGTCGGTGCGGAAAAGGATCGGGACGGCGCTCTCCTGGCCATCGGCGCCATACGTCTTGTCATCGACGTTTACCGCGACGCGCACGGGGCGATTGGCGACGGCGGTGCCGTTGCTGGCGCGGTGGGCCTTGCAGGCGGCCTGGACCTCGTCGCCGGGGCCGTAGGAGGAGCGGTTGAAGTCGAGCTTCTTGTCGAGCTGGGGCTTCTGGTAGCGGTTGACGACGAACTTGCGAACCTGAGTCGGAAAGCGCTGCCGCTCCTCGCGCACCGTCAGGGCGTACTCCCCGCCCGGCGCGTTCTCGGGCAGCAACACCTCGCCGGCCCCGACGCCCTTGACCGGCTGGCCGTCCGGGCCGAGGATCGGCGCGACGTTCCCCTTGACGTCGCGCACCAGCGCGTTGCCGCCGGAGAGGATCGGCTGCACCTGCCCGGTGGGGAGCGCGAGCGCGAAGTGGAGCCGGAAGTCGTCGCGCGGGGGGGCGAGACTGAAGCGATCGAGCGTGAGCGAGCGGAAGTGGACGATCTCGCCCGGCTGATACATCGGCTTGTCGGTGGTCAGGTGGGTGAGGTAGACCGGCGCCGTCAGCGCCAGCGTCTCGCGGAGCTCCGCCTCCGACCCGCTGTCGCGCTTCGCCGAGACCAGCAGCGTCACCCGCCGGTTGGGCGGCAGCGCCAGGTTGGCCGGGACCGTCACCCGATAGAGCCCTTCCTTCACCCGCTGCACTTCCAGCGAAGTGACCCGGGGGCGCGCGGCCTTCGCGTCGTCCCGCAGGCTGCCGAGTGCAGCGCCCTCGACGCCCTGCTTGCCTCCGCCCTTCCCGATCCCCGCGACCCCCCCGGGCGCTGCGGGCGCCCGTTCGTGGAGGCGCTTCAGGGCATCGACCGGGGCGTCTTGCTGGGCCAGTTGGGCGACGATGTTCGCCGAGACGGCGTTGCGGTCGAAGTCGGAGGTGCTCACCTGGTAGACCGAGGGCGCCCCGGACTGCAAGGTGCCCGCCCCCTCGACGCGGAGCACCAAGCCCGCCGCCTTGACCGTGCGGTGAATGTTCTTGATCTCGTCCTTGCGCTTCTCGTCGGCCTCTTCCAGCTTGTGCGTGGCCTCCTCCATCTGGTGGCGTGCGTCGGCGACTGCCAGCTCCTGCTGGTGGGCGCGGTCGCGCGCCTCCGCGTAGGCGCGAGCGTGCTCGCGGGCCGGGACGCTCAGGCCGACGAGAGCGAGCACGATGCCCGCCGCGACGGCCCAGCGGCGCCAGCGCACCCGCTGGCGCGGCTTTCGCGCCGGGATCGCGAGCAGAACGGGGGCGGCCGGCAACGGTTGCATGGCCTTGGGAGCGGGAGCGGGCGGAACGAACTGAAAGGCGGGGAGGAGCTCCATGCGCGCGGCGGTGGCGAGGAGGCGCTGCTTCTGCTGGGCCGAGGCGAGGGCGGCCTGGCAAGGGGAGCAGGTCGTCAGATGGTCGAGGAGGGCCTGGCGCTCCTGGTCGTCCAGGAGGTCGTACAGGTGCTCCAGCATCTGGGCCTGACAGGCTTCGCAGCCGAGCATGGGTCTCTCCGGTCAAGGGGGCGGGTGGGCGCTCGCCCCGGCGGGTGCATCGACGAGAGGGAGGTCGAGAGGTCGCGTCGGGTTTGGAAGAAGGCCAGGGTCAGGTGAGGACCTTGCGCAGTTTCTGGAGAGCGCTGCGCATCTGCGTCTTCACGGTGCCCACGGGTCGGTCGTGCAACTCGGCGATCTGCTCGTAGGTCAGGTCGCCGTTCTGGCGCAAGAGAAAGACCTCTTTCTCTTCGGGGCGCAGGTGCAGGAGGGCGTCGCGGAGTTGCTGCATGGCTTCGCGGTCCTCCAGTTCGCGGTTCGGCGGTGCGCTTTCCACCATCGGCATGGTTTCGGCCCCCAGCAGGGGTTTGACGCGGCGATGCCAGGCGCTGCGTTGCAAGTCCTTGGCGGCGTTGAGCCCGACGCGAAAGATCCAGGCCCGCAGGTTCCGGACGTCGGGCAGCCCTTCCTGGGTGCGCCAGCAGCGAAGGAACACTTCCTGGGCGACGTCCTGGGCGTCATCCCGATTGCCGAGGACAAACCAGAGCGTGCTGACCAGCTCCTCGCGCAGCCCGTTGAACGTGTGGAGCAAAAAGGCGCTCCAGTCCGCCGGGGTTGGCCCCGGCCCGGTGGGAGGGCCGGTATGGGCACCGTTGGCCGCCCCCTTCGTTTCCACGGCGCCCCCTTTGGCCCCGGAAGCCTGGACAGAGTGCGGACGGGGGGCCGGGCGAGGCCCCGACGACGGCTCGGGGACAGTCTGAGACGGCTCGATGGCGACGTCCTTGATCGGCAGGGCACGGACGCTCGTGGCTGGTCTACTCATACCGTCACCCTCTCAGACGAGGAAACGCGAGTGCCGGATTGCCGCCGCGAGAAAAATTGCGCGCGGGACAGGAACGAAACCCGTCGTCGGCCCGGGTCGTTGGCGCGGCGCGGGGAAGGGCCATTCCGGGAGGCGAGGGAACCTCTCCAGCCTAACGTGCGCGGCGAGAAGGGACAAGGAGATTTGGGGAGGGCGCGAGCGGCCAACGTGGGGCAGGCGCTCACCGTTCGCGGAAGCGCTCGCCGTGCGGGTGCTGGGCGTTCACCACCCACGGGTCGCCGCGCATGTGATACCCGCCGTGCTCCCAGCTCTCCCAGAAGCCCGCCCGATCCTCCTCCATCACCTCGATGCCGCGCACCCACTTGGCGCTCTTCCACGCATAGAGTTTCGGCACCACCAACCGCAGCGGATGGCCGTGCTCGGCGTCGAGCTCCTGCCCGTTGTGGCGCCAGGCGAACAGACAATCCTCGTCCAGGAAGTCGGCCAGCGGCAGGTTGGTCGTGAAGCCGTGCTCGCAGTGGACCAGGACGAATCGCGCCCCCGGCAGTGCCTTCACCTTGCCCATGACCTCGCGCGTGCTGACTCCTTCCCAGATGTTGTCGAGCTTGCTCCAGCGCGTGACGCAGTGCATGTCGGCACGTACCTGCACGCGCGGCAGGGCCAGGAGCTCGTCGTGGCCGCACCGCCACTCGTTCTCGACGGCGCCGAAGATGCGAAACGACCAGGTGGCGCGGTCGAAGGTCGGCGTTGGCCCGACGTGCAACACCGGCCACTTGCGCGTCAGCACCTGGTTGGGCGGGAGGCGCTCGGTGCGCCGCGCGTCAGGGCTCACGATCGAAGGGAGGCTCGGGTCGCTCATGGGGGGCGCCTCCGGGTTTGGGGGGCGGCTTCGGGATCGCACGGAAGAACCGCGCGCCGGCCCAGGCGAGCAGTCCGCCCACGGCAAGCGCCAGCGTCAGAACGAGCGCACCGGCCACCAGCTCGCGCCGGTCGTTGCGGCACTCCTGGCAGGGGCTCGCGCCGTGGTTTGGGCAGAACGCCGTCCCGCAGCGGTCGCAGGCCCCCGTCGCCGGACACCGGCAGACGAAGCACGTCGCGGGCGTTGGAACTTCGGCCACGGTTCACCTCGTCGGGGCGCCCCTCTCCTCGCGGGAGGATGCCTCCCTTGTTATCCACGTTTCGCGAGGGAGGTCAAGCATCGCCCGGAACAACGCGGCCAGCGCGCCTGGCAGTTCAACATTAGCTGCGCCCGTCCTCCGGCGAGCAAGCCCGAAGGGCGGGCCTTCTCCTTCCCGACGCGCTTCGCCGGGTGAGGGCCTTCGCGCCCGGGGCGCCGAATTGAGCCGGCGCGCGAAAGCGGGGCCCCTCGTCGTGACGAGGCGCCCCGCGCGGGAAGGCAAATCGCGCCGACCGCGGCGCTCAGCCGTTGGCGGCAAACTCTCCACTACTCAGGAGGTACGCCGTCATCGTGAGCAGGTCGAGGCCGGAGTTGGCCCACCCGCTCACCTCGCCCGCCGACACCGGCGCTGCGCGCTTGAGCAGGTCCGGGGTGGGAATCAAGCTCGCCGTGTTGCTCCCGTACATCACCCGCAACTGGGCGCCCCGGAACTCTACCGAATTCACGAAGGCTTGCGTCGCCACGGCCAGGCCCGCCGAGCCGCTCGCGTTGAGGTAGGACACCCAGCCGTTGACCTCCGCCGTGGAGCCCTGCCGGCCCAACAGGTTCACGTACAGGCTCTGCACCCACGCCCCGTTGGGGCTCGCGCTGCCCTGCGACACCCGCTCGTAATACTCCCCCGAGGAAAGGAAGCCGACGATCACCTGCTCCTCGTTCATCCCGCCGACCACGGCGTTGACCCACGCCTGGTCCTCTCCGGCGCTGGGGGCCCGGCCCAGCAGCGACACGTACAGCCCGTCCACGAGGGCCTTGGCGGCCTGCGTGCTCCGCACGGCGGCGAGGGCTTGCTGCAAGGCGCTGGCGCCGTCGAACGAACTGTGCTGCGCTGCCGTCGGCGCGCCCCCGCCCAGCGCCTCGAACATCGCCGCGAGGCTCGCCGGCCCGCCCGACAGGGCGGTGCTCGTGTCGATCGTCGTGCCGGGAGCGTTGGCCGTCGAGACCGCGCTCTGTGGGTTGGCGACGCCGAACGTGTTGCCCTGCGCCGGCACCGCGGTCGTGTTCTTCGCGGAGTCGGTGGCCTGGATGGCAAAGTTGCCGGAGGTGCCGGTGTAGCCGCGGAAGTCGTTGCCGCTGACGTCGATCGTCCCGTAGTCGTGGTTGCCCCCCGCGCCGTTGCCGGTCAGGGCCAGGCCCACCGGGGAGCCGGCCAGCGAGTTGCCGGTCAGCGACACGTTGAAGGCATTGGTGGTGGAAACGTGCCGCACGTCGATGCCGATCCTGCTGCTGGTGATGACGTTGTTGCTCACCGTCAGATTGGTCGTGCGCGCGTCCCCGCTCACGTCGTCGATGGCGAGGCCCGCGAAATTCAGCCCGTTGGCGTGGAGGACGTTGCCGGTGATGGTGCCCACGCTGTCCACGACGGTCAGGATGGCCGACCCCCCCGAGGGGCTGGTGTACTCGATCCGGTTGTTCGCGATCGTCAGGCCGCTCGACTCGTTGGCGACGAACACGGCCGGCGCGGCGGAGTTGAGGAAGAGGTTATTGGCGATCGTGTCGTTGGAGGCGGTGTTGTTGTTGCTCCCGACCGTGTTGCCCAACTGAACCGTGGCCCCGGCGAGGAAAAGGTTGCCGCTAAGGGTGTTGTTGCCGTTGGTCGTGGTCGCCGCCCCGGACGAATATGTCTGGCTGACGCCGCCGCCACTCCCCGAGAAGATGGAGTTGCTGATCCTCTCCCCGGTCTTGCCGGCGCCGATCGTCGCGCCGCCCAGGAAGAGGTTGGACACGGTGGTGTTGTTGGCGGCAAGCGTGAGGCTCGCCACCATCGTCCCGCTGGCCTGGAGCGCGCCGGCCCCGCCGAGGGGCCCGTTGCCCTGAATCGTCAGGTTGTCCACGGAGACCGTGGCGCTGCCGGGGGCAGAGCCCAGTTCGATCTGGATCGTGTCGCCGGAATGCGCTTTGGCCAGGGCCTGGCTGAGGGTGGGGAACGCGGTGGAGCCGTTGGCGACCACGTTCGGGACCACCTCGAGCAGAGCGGGAACCACGCGGTCCTCCAGGCACTCCAGCGACAGGGGAACGCGACGCGAGGCAGGCCGGCGGCGCGCCCCGAACAGGGAGGACAGATTCATGCGACACCTCGAAATAAGGCCTCTGCCCGGCGGGCAGATTGTGGAGGAGCTCCTCGCTGGCTCGCGACAGGGCGTGCGGGGCGCAGCGGCCCCCGCGGGGCGCGCGTCGCTCGGGCAATCGCTTCGGGAAGTGTTCCTGGTGCCGCTCGGCGATGGTGACGTTGGCAGCCTTCCCCGGCACCCGTCAGCCCTCTCCAGGGCTGCGGTGAGGTGGGTGGGTGGGGAGTATCGCAAAACAGATCGGATCGGAAAAGCCCGATTCCGCGCGGGGGGGCCAGGGGGCTCGCGGTCGGTGCGACCAGCGAAATCGGCTGCACGACGTGAGCCAGGAGGGGGAGGCGCGACTTGCGGCCTGGCTGCCGGGTGTGGGGCCAAAGATCCGGGAGCGCGGATCGCCAAGCCGCAAGCGGAACAGCGCCGGGGCCCGCCGCTTGCGGCTT
>JBBSEZ010000181.1:0-18220 GCA_038239195.1 Gemmatales bacterium | reverse complement strand
CGGGGGGGTTGGCCCGTGGGGTGGGGGGGGGGGGTGGGACCCCACCCCCCCCGGGCGGGGTGGCTGGGGCCGGCGCCCCCCCCCCCCCCCCCCGCTCCGGGCTGCTCGCGCCCCGCCGGTTGGCCTTCGCCCGCGGCGCCGGCTACAATGCCCAACGAGTGCATCTCCGAGGTGGTTCGCGAAGGGCCGTTCGTTGATCTTCCTGGCATTCTTTCTGCCCCTGGCCTGCTATCTCGTCGGCGTGGGGCTCGTCAATCGTCGCCGTCGTGCCGTCGTCGTTTCGGGCACCTGGGACTTTATCGGCATCCTGGGCGCGGCTTCGGGCTTTCTCCTCTTCGGCGGCCCCGCCATCCTGAGCAGCCTGTACGAGCGCTGGCGGCTGTTCTGGTTGTTGGGCCAGGGCGGTGGCGGGGCGCTGGGCTCGCTGGGCACCTGGCCGTTCTGGGTCTTCCTCTCCGCCCTCTATTTCATGGCCGTCGTGGCCGGCGCGGCCCACCAGTTTCTGCGCCAGCGCCACCTCACCTGCGTCTACAACGCCGACCTCGCCACGGTCGAGCGAGCCCTGGCCGGCACGTGCGATCGGCTCGGGCTCGCGCCGGTGCGCTCGGGCACCCTGTACCTGTTCGGCCTGGTGCAGGAATTTCAATCCGGGCGCCGCCTCGGCACCAGCGAAGGCATTCAGGGACCGCACGTCCTCGGAGGCGCCCCGCGCCCCCCCCATCCGCCCCCGCTGCCCCAGGGAAGGGGGGAGGAGTTTCTGGGCCAGTCGGCCATCCTCGAGATCGAGCCGTTTCCGCTGTTGCGGCACGTCACGCTGCGCTGGGAGCCCGCCTCCTCCCTTCTGCGGCAGGAGATCGAACGAGAGCTGGCTCGCCGACTGGCCCAGACAGTCGCGCCCGAGAACGAGGTCGGCAACTGGCTGGTGACGCTGGGCCTGTTGCTGCTCGCCGCCAACCTCCTCGGCGGAGCGCTCCTCACGATGCGCTGGTTTCTGCGCGTGTGAGGCCGGCGCGCCCCGCAAGCGGGGCGGCTAAAGCACCATCACTTCTCGGGCGGACACGCGATCGGCTTCAACATCTCGACGGCCGGCCGCAATCGGAGGGCCGCATCGCGGTAGAGCGCCGCGTGGTCCAGCGAGGGGCCGCTCGGAGCGGACTGGCTCGGGGTCGGGGTCGGGCTCGGGGTCGGGGTCGGGGTCGGGGTCGGGGTCGGGGTCGGGGCGGGCACCACGTCCTTCTTGGGGAGCGGGGGGGGCAGGGGCGCGGGGGTCGGCGCGGGTGGGGGGGAAAGGGGCAGGCCAGGTGCTGGGAGGATGGCGGGGCCGGGCGAGGGGGGCAAGGCGGGAGCGCGCCGCTGGAGGGCGGGAGCGACGCGCACGGTGACGTCCTTGTCGGCCTCGAAGACCCGCCCGTCGTTGAGCCGGAAGCGGGCGACCACGCGCAGTTTCTCGGTGCTCGGCCAGGCCTTCCAGGGCAGGGTGAGGAAGTAGCCGGTCGTGAACAGGCCCGGCGACCACTTCGCGACGAGCTGCTCGGGCGGCACCTCCCAGACGGAGAGGGGCCGCTTCTGCCCTTCGGGCGTGACCTCCTGCACCTCCACGTAGAGGGTGCCGGGCGCTTTGATGGCCTGGCCCTGCGGATCGCGCGGCTCGACCAATACCTCGAGCGCGTCGTCTCCTGGGGCCGTGTCGCTGCGGCGCCCACCCGTCCGCTGGCCGAGCACGAGGGCGCGCACGGGATAGGCCTCGACCGGGCGCTCGACGTGCCCGTCGGGCCCCGGCTCACCGCGCAGGGCGCGCACTTCGCGCTGAAGAGCATGGTTGTAGAACTCGGCCTTGTCGAGCTCTTCCTTGAGCTCGCGGACGTCGCTCTCCCGAGCGCGCAGTTCGGACTCGACCACGTCGCCGCCGTTGCTGCGACAACCGGCGGCGCAGACGATCGGTAGGACGCTCAGGGACAACGCCACGGCCCAGCGCATGAGGCGGGCTCCTTGCCTAGGTGTCGATTCCAATGCGCCAGTTCATGGGGCTCCCTCGCCGTTTTCCCTCTCCCGTTCGGTCTGGGAGAGGGGGTGAGGGCTTAGCCTAACCCTGCGTCCGCTTCGGCATCTGGCTGGGCGAGAGCCGCTCCAACACCGCATCCACCAGCCCATACTCCTTGGCCTCCGCGGCGGACATGAAGTTGTCGCGGTCGGTCTCCTTCTCGATCCGCTCGAGCGGCTGGCCGGTCAGGTCGGCCAGGATGCGGTTCATCGTCTTCTTGGTGCGCAGCAGGTGCCTCGTGCGAATCTCGATGTCGGTCGCCGCCCCGCGGAACCCGCCCAGCACCTGGTGGATCATCACCTCGGCGTGCGGCAGGGCGTAGCGCTTGCCCTTGGTCCCGGCCGCGAGCAGCGTGGCCGCCATGCTGGCTGCCAGCCCGGTGCAATAGGTGGCCACGTCGCAGGTCACGTACCGCATGGTGTCGTAAATGCTCATCCCGGCGGTCACCGACCCGCCGGGCGAGTTGATGTACATGTGGACGTCGGCCTTGGGGTCCTCGAACTGCAGGTAGAGCAGTTGCGCCACGATCACGTTGGCGCTGTCGTCATCGACTTCTCCCTGGAGGAAGATGATCCGGTCCTTGAGCAACCGGCTGTAGATGTCGAAGACCCGCTCTTCGCGGCCGCTCTGCTCCATGACGTAGGGGATGGAGGGCATGGCGCTGTTCTCCTTGGCCTGCCCGGCGCCCTCTTGTTGGATCGGCAGCCGGGCGCGGAAAGATAAGCAAATGTAGGAAGACAGCCCGGGGGGGGGCCCCGCCGGGACTGGGTCGGATGGGCGCTCGCGAAACGACCGGCAAGAGAGGCACTCTTTCTGGCCTGTCGTTTCGCGAGCGAAGGCGCGGTCAGGGCGCCTTCTTCTCGGCGGCGAGCTTGACGAGCACTTCATCGACGAGGCCGTAGTCCTTGGCCTCCTGGGCGGTGAAGTAGCGGTTGCGCTCGGTCTCGGTCTCGACGTCCTTGAGCGGCCGACCGGTGTGGCGGGCCAGGATCTCGTTGAGGCGGTGCTTCTCGCGCAAGATCTCCTTCATCTCGATCTCGACGTCGGAGGCCTGCCCGGACATGCCCTGGCTCCAGGGCTGGTGGATCATGACCTTGGCGTGCGGCAGGGCATAGCACTTGCCCTTGCTGCCGGACGCCAGCAGGATGGCGGCCCCGCTGGCGGCCATGCCCATGCAGTAGGTGACCACCGGGCACTCGAGGAACTGCATCGTGTCGTAGATCGCCAGGGTGGACGACACCGACCCGCCGGGCGAGTTGATGTAGAAGTGGATCTCCTGCGTGCGGTTCTCGTACTGTAGGTAGAGCATCTGCTGGATGACGACGTTGGCGGTCAGGTCGTTGATGACCGGCTCGTAGATGGTGGTGCCGGAGCAACCGAAGAAGATGATGCGGTTGTCCAGCAGGATGTCGCCGGTGCCGTACTGCCGCTGGCGGGTGTACTCGCGATAGCGCTGTCCCATCGGGCCGGACAGCGGTTGATTGAGCTCGAACATGACAGTGCTCCTGTAAGGGCTTGACGGTGCCTTCCGTGGTTCGTGGTCCGCAGGCGATCGTTGCGGGGGCGATCGTTACGCGGGCGGCGGCGGGGCCCCTTCTTCAAAAGCGGGCGGTTCGTTGCTGGGGTCCTGCATCGGGGCGTCGATGGCCTGGGCCTCGACGGTCGAAAGCTGCTCGGTCTGGTCGAGCGGGACGTCCTCGTACTCCGCCGTGTCGAGGATCAGGTCGAGGGCCTGGCGCTCGACCATCTCGGCGGCCAGGGTCTCCAGCAGGTCGTCCTTCTCGAGGCGCGCCCGCAGCCGGCGCGGCGATTCGTCGGTCTGGGCGGCCATGCGCTCGATCTCGTCCTCGACGTCCTTTTCGTCCACTTCGATCTTCTCGACCTCGGCGATCTTCTGCAGGACGAACTGTTCCTTGAGCGCCAGGGCAGTGCTGGCCAGGATGTCCTGCTTGAGCAGGCGCTCGCGGCGGGCGATCTCCTCCTCGGAGATGCCGTCGGACTTCATTTCCATCACCCGGCGGGCCATGGCCTTGCGGGCCTGGCGGCGCAGCATGTCCTCGGGCAGCTCCCAGGTGGCGGCGGCGGCGATGTGCGTGAGCACCTGCTCGCGGGCCCGCTGGCGCTGTTCGTGCTCGAGCTGGCGGCCGAGCAGCACGCGAATGCGCTCGCGGAACTGCTCCGGCGTGTGGACGCCGAACTTGTGCAAGAACTCGTGGGTGAGCTCGGGCAGCCTCAACGTCTTGACGTCCTTGACGTCGAAGGTCGTCTTGACCGTCTGGCCGTGCATGGCGGCGTCGCCGACCGAGTCGGACAACTGGACGTCCACAATGCGCGAGTCGCCGGCGCTGGCGCCGACGATCTGATCGGCGAAGCGCCGGGCGATGCCGTCCTTGAAGGCGAGCTGCTTCTCGACGCGGATGGTCGCTTCCTTGGCGCTGCCGAGCACGCGGTCGCCAAGGCGGCTGGTGACGTCCACGGTGATGAGGTCGCCGATCTGGGCGTTGCCCTCGGGCTTGGGGACGAGCTGGCCGTGTTGGGACAGGACGCGGCGCTGGGCCAGTTCGACGTCGTCCTCGGTGAACGTCTTCACGGGCCGCTTGAGCTTGAGGCCCTTGTAGGGGGGCAGGTCGAACTGCGGGCGGACCTCGACCTCGAACTCGTAGGTGAGGGGGCCTTCCTTGGGCAGTTCGATCTTGCGCGGGTCGATGTTGGGCGGGGCGAGCGGCGCGACGTCGTGGTCGTCGGCGAGTTGCTCGAGGCTGGCGAGCAGGACCTCGTTCTTGACCTGGTCGCGAACGTCCTTGGCGAAGTGCTTCTCGACGAGCTTGCGCGGGGCCTTGCCGGGCCGGAAGCCGGCCACGTTGGACTCGCTCACCAGTTTGCTGAACTGCTCGCCGAGGCGCGCCTCGATGTCCTTGCGATCGACGGCCACCTTGATGTGCTTGCGGCACGGGCCGACGTCTCGCATCTCGACGGTCTGGGTCAGTTTGACGGGCTGCTTGGCCTGCTCGTCGGGCGGGCTGGCGACTTCGGTGCTGACCGCGGTCTCCTCCGGCCGATTTTCTTCGCTCATGGTTCCCTGCTTTCCTGTGCCGGAGCCGCGAGGCACGGCCTGGCGAGACAAGTATCCTGCCTCCCCGGAGCGGGCGATCCGGCCGCGCCCTCGTCCTCCCGGAAGGGAGCGTGAGGCTCGAAGGTCATTTGCTGTATTCTAGACAGGGCGGGCGCAGAGAGAAGGGCTGCGCGCAAAGTCGGGGCCCGGGCTGGCCGTTTGGCAGAGCGCGCCGAGCTGCGAGGGCCAGATAGCCCGGCGGAGCGGCGAGCGCTCCCGAGGCAAGCAGGCCCATTGCCTCGCACTCGTCTCTGTACAACGAGACCAGACACGAGACCGTCTCGTCCGCCGAAGCCCAGGGGCCCGAAGGAGGGCAATGACCGTGGACAACCAACAGATGACTCGTCGTGAACTGCTCGGGGCCGGGGCGGCCGGGCTGGTCATGCTGGGCGCGGCCGGCTCGATGCGGGCCGGCCAACTGCCCCCGGAGGTTGCCGAGCGGGGGCGGCCGCCACTCCCGTCGGCCTACCGCAAAGCGATCCTGGCGAGTGCCCCGCTCGCGTGGTGGCGGTTGGGTGAGACGATGGGCCCGACCGCCTTCGATGAAATGAAGAAGCACCCCGGGAAGTATCGCGGCCCTATGGGCTTCGGCCGGCCGGGGGCCATCAAGTCGGGCCCCAACAAGGCCATCGAGGTGAAGGCAAAGGCCTGGGTCGAGGCCCCCGACCGCAAGGCGTTCAGTCAGCCGACCAGCGGGGCCGGCCTGAGCGTCGAGGCCTGGATGAGGCCGGACAAGAACCTCGCGTTCGATGGTCAGGGCGACGCCCCCGAGGGCCCGTACGTTCACTGGCTCGGCAAGGGCGGGCCGGCCGCGCAGGAGTGGGCCCTGCGGTTCTACAGCAAGAAATCGAAGACGCGGCCGAACTGGGTCTCGGCGTACGTTTTCAACGCCGCGGGCGGCCTTGGCGCGGGGGCCCACTTCAAAGGCCCCGTCAAGGCGCTGGAGTGGCTGCACGTCGTGGCCTGTTTCGAGCCTGGCGACAAGAACATGCCCCAGGCCGGGGTGCGATTGTACGTCAACGGCGTGTTGAGGCAGGGGCCGCCCGCGGCCGGCACGCTCTACAGCAGTTTTGGCATCGTGCCCAGGCACGGCAAGGCCCCTGTCCGCCTGGGAACGCGCGACCTGCTGAGCTTCTTGCACGGCGGACTGGATGAGGTGGCCATCTACGGGCGCGTCCTGCGTCCGGGAGAGGTGATGGCGCACTGGAAGGCCGCGCAGTGAGGACGAAGGGGCCTAGGCAGGACGTTTCTGCTGACGCTGCCCGGCTCGGACGTCCGGGCAGCCGGCGAGCGTTTGCTCCCCCGTGAACTGGCCCGCCAGTCCGGTCGAGGAAGGGCCCTGTCCGCCTCGCGGACCCCGACCAGCAGCCCCTGGGCATCCTGGGGAGACAGGCCCGAGTTCGGCCGGCGCTCGAGGAGGAGTTGACGGCGAGACGCGTGGCCGGCGCCAACGGCACCCAGCAAGGGGACAATTGCGCCCTCCGCACACCGCGGAGGCCCGCCGCCACGTCCGCAAGGCGCAGCGGCGGCGAAGGTGCGGATGAGGACGCGCTGCTCCAGGCCCTGAAGGAAGCGGGGGCAACAGTTAGTTCGCCCGCTCAACCCGGCCTGGCCAACTCCTGCCGCGCAGCATAGCCTTTCCTCATCGCAAGAGCAACCCGCTCGGTCCTCCCCCGGAGCAGCCCCGTGCCCACGATCACGCAAGACCACGTGGATGGGAACACCCCGCTCGGCGCGAACCTGGTCGCGGGCGGCGGAACGTTTCGCGTCTGGGCGCCTGCCGCTTCCCAGGTCCATCTGAAGCTCAACGCGCCCTCCGCCGGGTTTCATCCGGGCCCGGCGACGCTCCTCACGAAAGATGCCGGTGGCTTCTGGGGCGGCTTCGTAGCCGGCGTGCAAGACGGGGACAACTACCGCTTCTTCGTCGTGGGCCCCGGCGGCAAGGGCTTGAAGCGCGACCCCTACGCCCGAGAGCTGGGGCTTGACCCCGCCTGGCCCGACTGCGATTGCATCGTCCGCAGCCCGAGCTCCTACCCCTGGCACGACCAGGGCTTTCGGCCGCCCGACTTCCGCGACCTCATCATTTACCAATTCCACGTCGGGACCTACTACGCTACAAGCCCCGATGGCTCCGACCGCAGGGCCACCCGGGGCGGGACGTTCCTGGACGTCCTCTTCAAGCTCCAGCACTTCCTTGGCCTCGGCGTCAACGCGCTCCAACCGCTCCCCGTCGTCGAGTTCGAGAGCGACACGAGCATGGGGTACAACGGCGCCGACCTCTTCTCCCCCGAGATGCGCTACGCGATAACCGGCCCCGAGCTCGACCGCTACCTCGACCTCGTAAACGGCCTCCTCCGCTCGAAAGGAAAGCCCGACCTCCCCGTGGAGGCACTTCGAAGCCAGGTGAACCAGCTCAAGGCGTTCATCGACGTCTGCCACCTCTTTGGCCTCGCCGTCATCCTGGACGTGGTCTACAACCACGCTGGCGCGGGCGCGCCCGGCGGGAAGATGTTTGACGACCAGAGCCTTTACTTTCTCGACTTTCAGGTCCGCCATTCCGACAACGACAGCCTCTACTTCACCGACCACGACGAGGCCGGCGGCCGGGTCTTTGCCTACCAAAAAGCTCCGGTCCGGCAGTTTCTCATCGATAACGCCAAGCTCTTTTACGACGAGTATCACGTCGATGGCTTTCGCTTCGACGAGGTGACGGTCATCGACAATAACGGCGGCTGGGGCTTCTGCCAGCAGTTGACCGACGCGCTTCGCTCCTCCCACCCCGAGCGGGTGAAGATCGCCGAATACTGGCGGTCCGACCCGTCCTGGGTGTTCAAGGCCACCCGGGACCAGGGGGCGGGGTTTGACGCCGTCCTGTCCGACGTGCCCCGAATCGCCATCCGAAACGCCGTGAGCAGGGCGGCCACCTCCTTCGGGGGGGCGCTCGACCTCGGGGAGCTTCACGCGAGCCTCTTCCCCCGTTTCGGGCCGGGGGAGGCGTGGCGGTCGGTGAACTGCGTCGAAAACCAGGACCTCGTCTACTCCGACCACAACGAGGGCGGGCGTATCGCCCACCTCGCGGACTCGGCGGACGCCCGCTCCTGGTACGCGAGAAGTCGCTCGCGGGTGGCGACGGCGCTTCTTCTCACGGCGCCGGGCGTCCCCCACCTCTTCATGGGGCAGGAGCTCCTCGAGTATCGGCCCTGGAACGACAACCCGAAAGCCCACCCCGACTTTCTCGTCCACTGGAACGAGCTCGCCCCGAACACGCCGGTCGGCGATTTCCTCCTCTTCACGCAGGCAGTGGTACACCTGAGGAGAAGGCTCCGGGGCCTTCGCGGCCTCTCCTCCCGCCCTTACCACAACCCGGGGAACCGCGTCCTCGCCTTTCACCGCTGGGTCGAGTTCGAGGGCTGGGACGTGGTGGTCGTCGCAAGCTTGAGCGAAACCACCTACTCCAACTACGTCCTGGGCTTTCCCCTCCCCGGCCGTTGGGCCGAGGTCTTCAACCGCGACGTCTACGAGAATTACCCGAGCCCGCACGTGGCGGGCAACGGCGGCTCTGTGGACGTCAGCGGGCCCGCGACGGAGGCGATGCCGCACTCGGCAACGATTGTCGTCCCGGCAAACAGCGTGCTCGTGTTCGTCCCCGGCGGATGACGCGACGCCAATCAGGCGGTGACGGCCACCGTCAAGTCGGGGGCCACGTCGAAGACCTTGATCAGCACCGTTTGAAGGGCCCCGTTGTAGAAATAGGCGTTCCCGGCGCTCCCGGTCAACGCGCTCCCCGCGACCGCGGGGGCCTTGGCCCCGCCGACGGTAACCGCCGACGGCGCCTTGTCCTGGCCCAGGAGCTTGACGAAGAAGAACGGCTCCTTCGGCGTGAATCCGTCCTGCTGGCGCGTCAAACGGACCGTCCGCTTGTTGCCGGCCGTGGCGGTCGCGATCTCTGTCTCGCGGAAATTCCCTTGCACGTAGTCCGTCGTCAGGCCGTCGTCGAGGAACAGGCGGTAGGACCGATCGGGGCCCGGCCAGACCTGCACCGTGAGCGGGCCCTGCTCCTTCTCGCCGACGAACTGCTCGACCTCGCGCAGCGGAATAATGGCGCCGGCCCGGACGTACGCGGGCACTGTGTCCAGCCCGGCTTCCTGCATCCAGGCCTTTCCCCCCTTCAGGGGCGCGTTCAATTTGCCGTCCAGGTCGAGCGCGTACCAGTCGTCCCCGGCGGGCGCGTACACTGTCCGGCCCAGGGCCCCTTGCTGCAGGACGGGCGCGATCAGGAGGCTATCGCCCACCATGAATTCCTGGCTCGACGCCGTCCGCTCGTAGCACTTGAGGTCGCCGGGGTAGTTGAGCAGCAGCGGCCTGGCGATGGGCAAGCCGGTCCGGTGGGCGACCCACAGCGCGTCGTAGAGATACTGGAGCAGGCGGTAGCGAACCTCGATGTACTTGCGGCAGATCGCGAGGACCTCGGGGGCCTCTGGATAGCTGTACGGCTCCTGGGCGGTCTTGGTGTAACTGTCGTAGTGGTTGCGATACCAGGGCAAGAACGCCCCCAGCGTCATCCAGCGCACGAGCAGTTCCGCGTCCACCTTCTCGCCCGCATGGACGGCGCCGTTGGCGAAGCCCCCGACGTCGCACCCGGAAATGGGCACGCCGGACAGTCCCAGGCCCAGGACCATCGGGATGTTGACCTGGTAGTGCGCCCAGTCGGAGGAAGAGTCGCCGGTCCACACGCCGGCGTAGCGCTGGAGGCCCGCGTAGCCGCCGCGGGCAATGATGAAATTGCGCTTGCCCGGGCGCAAGGCGTCGATCCCCTGGGAGGTGGCGTGGAGCAGGCTCTGGGCGTAGGCGTTGTGGATCTTGACGTGGGGCGTGTTGCGGCCGAAGTCGTGCTGCACGACGCCGCCGAAGAGCGTCTTGGCGTCGGTTGGCGCGCCCCAGTGCTCGCGCGCGATGGCCGGGTCGGTCATGTCCTGCCAGATCATTTCGAGGCCGGCCTGGAACAGGAAGGCGTATTGCCGGCCCCACCACTCCTGGGCCTTCGGCAGGGTCAGGTCGGGGTAGAAGCCCTCGGCCCCCAACTGTTCGTTGTCTCGGATCGGGTCGGTGCCGTAGTCCACCACGCCCTTGTAGAAGTCCCCGGTACGCGGGTCGCGCAAGAACACGCCGTCGGCGAAGCCCTGGTCGCGGGTGGTGTACGGCCCCGGGACGGCGCCGTCGTTCTTGACCATCGGCGTGATGTTGGTGCTGCACTTGAAGCCCCGCTGGCGCAGCTTGTCCAGGAGGGCCTTGGCATCGCCGAAGCTCACCTCGGGACGATCCGGCGAAGGGCCAGCGGTGAACATCCGGTAGTTGACCTGGAAATCGACGTCGATGTGCAGGCCATCGCAGGGAATGTTGTTGTCGCGGTATTTCCGGGCCACGTCGAGGACGTCCTGGCGGGACGCCCCGAGCCCGCCGGTCCCGACGTCCACGTCGTAGCCGTAGCAGCCTTGGTGGTAGCCCAACACGTACTTGGGTGGCAGGGGCATGCGCCCGGTCAGCCCGGTGTAGCGCTCGATCACCTCGGCGAGCGAAGGCCCAAAGAGGAAGTAGTAGTCCAGTTCGCCGTAGACGGCCCCGAAGTAGTACTGCCCCGGGAGGCGCTGCCCGAGGTCCACGTAGGTCTGCGAGGGATTGTCGAGGAACAGCCCGTAGCAGTAAGGCTTCGGCGCAATCGGGTTGCACTCGATCAGAAGGGGGATGGAGACGTACATCGCCTCCTTGTCGTCGGTGGGGTAGGAGAAGTTGTCGAAGTTGAAAAACGTCATCGATTTGCCGCGCTTGTTCAGCGTGGGACCGGCCTTCTCGCCGAAGCCGTAGTAGAACGCGCCGTTGGCCAGGGCCTTGAAGTTGGCGACGCTTTCTCCCGCGTAGACGATGCCGCGCCCCGCGTCGGCGCAGATCTGGTCCCCGTCCTTGTTGAGGACGGTGACGAGGAACGCCTCCTTGAGCACCTGGACCACGATCGTTCCGGTGTCGATCATCAGCGCCAGGTCGTCTTCCTTCACGGTGGCCGCAACGGGGGCCGCAGGCTGCGGCACGACGGCGTAACTGACGTCCGTGGAGTAGTTGCCGGCCGGGCTGAACCGCACCCGGAAGGCGTGGGGCGACAGCAAGACCAGGCGCGGGGCGGGGCCGACATCCATCGTGAAGTCGAACACGTTCCCGTTCCGCAGGACCGCGGTGACAGTGCCGAGCTGTTTCCAGTTCACCCGGTCGTCGGCCGCGGTGAACCCCTCGGCGGGCAGGAAGATCGAACTCATGCTTGTCTCTGGTGGGGTGGGCGCCTCCGTGTCGAAGGGGGGATCGCTCGCGTCCTCCTCGCCCGGAATGTGCTCCCGTTGTCTATGCCGGCCGGAGGCCCACGACAAGGGCCGAGAGCCATGCGCAGCCAGGGTAGGTTTACCGCGGTTCCGCCGCCCTTGCGCCCTCTTCGCGCCCTGCTGCGCCAAGAGCAGCGGCCTCGATCGCATTGGATTGGTGGCATGACCGACTGGCGGCGGATTTACGAAACGGTCATCTGGTTGATGCGCAGGAGGGGGAAAACGCGACCGGCCCCTCGCGTCCGTGCCCCCCTCTTCGGAGAGGTTGAGATCGAAAGAGGCCGGTTGATCGTCGATGACAGCAGAGCGGGTGATGGGGCTCGAACCCACGACAGCCACGTTGGCAACGTGACGCTCTACCACTGAGCTACACCCGCAAGTGCGAGGGGGCATTTCATTCCCGCCTCACACTCCGTATTCTATCCGGGGGGAGGGCGAAGGCAAGAGGAAAAAGACGGCGCGAAACGGCCTCCTCGCTCCCTTTTCCGGAATGATAAGCCCCTCTGTCTCGTCTAAGATGTGTGCTTGTCCCTCCCGCCTGCTGGAACCACGAACATCATGGCTCGCACCGCGATTCTCTCCCTCGTTCTGCTCCCCGGCCTGCTCCTGACAGCCAAGGCTGCCGCTCCGCCCGCGAGCGATGGCGGCCGGGCCGCCGATCTGGTCCGGGAACTGAGCGCCGGCTCGTTCGACGCCCGCGAAGAGGCGGCGCGGCGACTCCTCCGCCTGGGGCCTGCCGCGGCGCCGGCGCTGAAAGAGGGCCTGAAGTCGCGCGATCTCGAAGTGCGGCGGCGCTGCCGGGAACTGCTCCCGCAGGTGCTGGCCGGCGACCTCGACCGCCGCCTGGCCGCCTTCGTCGCCGACGAGGCCAGCAAGGACGGCCTCAAGTTGATCGGCTGGGCCACCTTCCACGCCGTCGCCGGCCACGACCGCCAGGCCCGCCAGCTCTACGTCGAGCTCTACCGCACCGACCGGGCCTTGCTCGACCTGCTCGAGCAGGGCCCCGCCCAGGCGGGCGCCCAGGTCACCGCCCGCGCCCAGCGCCTCCAGCAAAGTTCGTTCGTGCGCTTCGGCGGCGTGGCTCCCGCCCCCAAGGTGCGCTCCGCCGACGTCGCGGGACTGCTCCTCGCGGCCACGTGTGCCCAGGCGATGCCCCAGCAGACGTATTATCAGTTCGTCAACGTCTTCTACTCTCCCTCCGTCCGGTCGCACGTGCAGAACGACCCGGCCCTGCGCCGGCTGACCGCCCGCGCCTTCCTCAAGCACGGCACGGGGCCGAACACCTTCTACCAGACCGCCTACCTGGCGCGCATGCTGGAACTGACGGAGCTGAACAGCGCCTTGCGCCCGCTGGTGTTGGCGCAGGTGCGCGCGGCCCTCACCCAGCCGCCCGATCTGAACAAGCTGGCCCAGGCCGTCAGCCTGGCCACCAACCTCGGCCTCGAGGGCGAGGTCGCGGGGCGCGTCAAGCCGGTCGCGCGCCAGCTCGCCCGCGACGTCGTCGAGAAGCCGGACAACCAGGGGCGCATTTACCAGGTAATGAGCCTGCTCCAAAGCCTCAAGATGCAGGACACCATCGACGAGGTCCTGCGGCCCGGCGCGCTCAAGCTGGCGCTGGCCGTCGCCGAGCGGCCCTCCGACCAGGCGGCCTTCTACCGGGCGTTCTACCTGGCGCGTTCGATCAACGCCCCCGAGGCGCTCGCCGCCCTCAAGGTGGCCGGGCGCAAGATGGTCATCGAGGCTGCCGCGCGCCCCGCGGACCGCAACCAGCTCCAGCAGGCGATCTACGTGACGCAAAACCTGGGCCTGATGGAGGCGCGCGAGGCGATCCTGAAGCCGGCCGTGCGCAAGCACGTGCTGGCGATGCTCGAGCAATCCGACGACCTCAATCAGCTCACCCAGGCGGCCCACCTGGCCAAGTCGGTCGATCTGGCGGGCCTGAGCCGCGACACCCTCAAGCCCCTGGTCAAGCGCCGGGCGGCCGACGTGCTCAAGGGCTCGCCCACCCTGGCGCAGATCCAGCAGGTGCAGAACCTGGCCCAGCAACTCGGCCTGAACGACGTGACCGACGACGCGGTCAAGCCCGCCCTGCGCAAGTATCTGACCGCGTCGGCGTCGCAGCCGATCGCCGCGGGCTCGGTCTACCAGGTCCTCGCCCTCGCCCGGGCGCTCCAACTCAAGGAGGGCGTGCCGTTCGCCGCGCGCGCCGCCAATCAGAAGGGCCTCGACGGCTACTCGCGCAGCTCCGCCGTGCTGTTCGTCGCGGCGATCGGAACGCGCGAGCAGATGAAGGAACTGGCGCCGCTGGTGGCCGACGCGACGAGCCTGGGCCAGGCCCACATCGGCGGTTCGACGTGCCACACGCGACTGGGCGACGTGGTCCTGGGGGCGCTGCTGCACGTCGGCGGGCAGTCGCTCGGCGACTACGGCTTCGCCTACTTCCAGAACGGCCCGGGCATCGGGGTGCTCCAGGCGCCGCCGGTGTTCTTCGGGTTCGCCAGCGAAGCGGCGCGGGACAGCGCTGTCGCCAAGTGGAAAAAGTGGGAGGCGGGGCGGAAGAAGTAGGCGGCCTGTCCGGCGGAAGAGACAGGCAAGCCGCCTGTCCGACGGGGCCCTTTCGCGGTAAATCATCTCTCGCGAAACCGTCGCACCTCTCCGCAACCGACAGGAGCATCGCATGCACCGCCTGGCCCTCGCTGCGGCCCTCGCCGCCCTGGTCCTCTCTCCCCTTCCCGCCCGCACCGCCGAGTGGAAGGCCGCCAAGGCCCCCCTCATGACGCGCTGGGCCAAGGACGTGAAGCCCGAGGCGCCCCTGCCCGAGTATCCGCGCCCACAGCTCCGCCGCGAGAAGTGGCTCAACCTCAACGGCGTCTGGCAGTTCGCCTTCGCCAAGAAGGACGATCCGGTCCCCTTCGGCAAGGACCTGCCCGAGCGGATCCTCGTCCCCTTTCCCGTTGAATCAGCCCTCTCCGGCATCATGAAGCCTGCCGAGCGCGTCTGGTATCGGCGCACCTTCGCCGTCCCCGCCGGGTGGGCCGATCAGCGCGTCGTCCTCCACTTCGGCGCCGTCGATTGGGAGACCAAGGTCTGGGTCAACGGCAAGCTGATCGGCACCCACGAGGGCGGGTACGACCCCTTCTCGTTCGACATAACCGACGCCCTCAAGCCCAAAGGGCCGCAGGAGATCATCGTCGGCGTCTACGACCCAACCGACGGGGGCTTCCAGCCGCGCGGCAAGCAAGTGCGCAAGCCGGGCGGGATCTACTACGTGCCGACGACGGGCATCTGGCAGACGGTCTGGCTCGAGCCGGTGCCGCGCACGCGCATCGAGAAGCTCAAGATCGTGCCCGACGTGGACAAGAAGAGCGTGCGCGTGACCGTCCACACCAGCGACAAGGCGAGCGTGCGCCTGACGGCACGCGACGGCAAGGAAGTGGTGGCCACGGTCAGCGGGCTGCACGGCGAAATGCTGACGCTGCCCGTGCCCAGCCCCAAGTTGTGGTCGCCGGAAGCGCCGTTCCTCTACGACCTGACCGTCGAGCTGAGGAAGGGCGCCACGACGCTCGACAAGGTCGAGAGCTATTTCGGGCTCCGCAAGATCGAAGTAAAGGCCGAGGGCAAGGGCCAGGCGCGCATCCTCCTCAACGGCAAGGCCGTCTTCCAGGTCGGGCCCCTCGATCAGGGCTTCTGGCCCGACGGGCTGTACACGGCGCCGACCGACGCGGCGCTCAAGTACGACGTCGAGATCACCAAGAAGCTCGGCTTCAACATGACGCGCAAGCACGTCAAGGTCGAGCCGGCCCGGTGGTACTACTGGTGCGACAAGCTCGGCCTGCTCGTGTGGCAGGACATGCCCTCCGGCGACAAGAGCGTTGACCCCGGCAAGGCCGACATGGTGCGCTCCCCCGCCTCGGCGAAGCAGTACGAGCTGGAGCTCGATCGCATGATCGACGGGCTGCACAACCACCCCTGCATCGTCACGTGGGTGGTGTTCAACGAGGGCTGGGGGCAATACGACACGGCGCGCATCACCGCCTGGACCAAGAAACGCGACCCCACGCGCCTGGTCGATTGCGCCAGCGGCTGGAACGACCGGGGCGTCGGCGACGTCCACGACGTTCACGACTATCCGGGCCCCAGCGCTCCGCCGTTTAGCAACAAGCGGGCCGGCGTGCTCGGCGAGTTCGGCGGGCTGGGGCTGGGCGTCGATGGGCACACCTGGACCAAGAAGACGTGGGGCTACCAGGGCGCCGCCAGCAAGGCCGACCTGACGCGCAAGTACGAGCGCCTTCTGCAAGGGTGCTGGAAGCTGCACCGCGAGCGCCAGTTGAGCGCCGTGGTCTATACGCAGATCACCGACGTCGAGAGCGAGGCCAACGGGCTGCTCACCTACGACCGCGCCGTCATCAAGGTCGATCTCGACCGCATCGCCGCCGTCAACCGGGGCGACCTCTCGCGCGTCCCCGTCGTCGAGGTGGTGGTGCCGACCTCGCAGGAAAAGGGCCTCCCCTGGCGCTACGCACTCGAGAAGCCGGCCGGGGACTGGTTCAAGGCCGACTTCGACGACTCGAAGTGGAAGTCGGGCGTCGGCGGGTTTGGCACCAAGGGCACGCCCGGCGCCGCGGTGCGCACCGAGTGGAAGACGAACAACATCTGGGCGAGAAGGACGTTCGCGCTGCCCAAGGGCGCCCACAACGATCTCGTGCTGCTGATGCACCACGACGACGACGCCGAGGTCTACCTCAACGGCGTGCTGGCGGTGAAGACGGCGGCGTGGACTTCGAGCTATCAGGAGTTCGCGATCCGTCCCGAGGCCCTCGCGGCGCTCAAGCCAGGCAAGAACGTTCTCGCCATTCACTGTCTGCAACGGACGGGCGGGCAGTACATCGATGCGGGACTGATCCGCCTGCGGGTGCCGAAGCGCTGACGCGTACGTCCGGCTTTCCAGCCGGACACCTGGGCCCAAGTCCGGCTGGAAAGCCGGGCGTACGGGGCCCGGGCTTTTTCCCGCGAGCCCGCCCTTGCCGGCCGGCGTCCCTCCTGTTGACACGGAACAACCGCGCAACCGGAGGGACCGGCCCCATGCAGGCTTGCGAACGCGATCTCTACCTCGACGTCTTCAACGCGCTCCTCACGACTCCCCACCGCCAGCTCGAGCGCACGTGGCCCGTCCACCGCGAGATGGTGGAGAAGGGCCCGCGCTTCTACCCCCATCTGGCAGCGTGGTACTTCGACAAGGGCGAGGTGCGCGACCACAAGGAAATGTTCGTCATCAACCTCGTGCTGAGCGAGTTCCCCGGCCACCGGGACGTCGGGCTTGCCCTGCTGCGCGGCCTGCCGCCTTACGAGGTGGCGCGCGTCGTCGATTTCATCCACGGCCGCAAGTCCACGCGCAAGGCGAAGGGCAGCCAGCCCGAGGTGCAGGAGCGCGGCCTGTTCCGCAACGCGCCGCGCTCGCTGCGCACCGAGGTTGTCCGCTATCTGCGCGAGCGCGAGGCCGACGCCGACTGGTTCGACAGCACCGCGCTGGTCGCCCGCAAGGCGCTGAAGCGGCTCTACGCCCTGTTGCACGTCAAGCCGGGGGAGCGCGCCCAGAAGGTGCTCTTCGACGAACAGCCCCCCGCCGACAGCCGGCTGTTCGCGCTGAAGGCGCTGGCGCGGGCGAGTAGCCCGGCCGAGCAGGCGCGCGCCATCGTCGAACACCGCGTCCCCTACCGCGTCGCCACGACGGTGGTGCGGCAGATGACGCCCGAGGTGCTGCGCGCCCTCGTGGAGAGCATGAGCCCGCAGGAGGTCATCAACAACCTCGCCGCCCTGAAGCGCCGCGGCGCCCTGGAGGACGCCGAGGTCAAGTCGCGCATCGACGCCAAGCTGCTGGGGGCGCGCGGCGACGGGCGCGTCTCGGCCTACAAGGCGCGGGTGGCCGCGGAGGCCGCCGGCGAGATGGGCGAGGCGCTGACCGAGGTCACGGAGGCCCGGTTGAAGGCGCGCGGGAAGATCGGCAGGCCGACGGCGCTGTTGCTGGACAAGTCGGGCAGCATGCAGGAGGCGATCGAGGTCGGCAAGCGCCTGGGCGCCATGATCTCGGCCGTCTGCACCAGCGAGCTGTTCGCGTACGCCTTCGACACCGCGGCATGCCCTGTCTTGCCGCAAGGGCCGAGCCTGGCGGATTGGGAGGCCGCCCTGAGCAAGGTCCAGGCGGGCGGTGGCACGTCGTGCGGCGTGGCGCTGGACGCCATGCGCCGGCAGCGCCAGCGCGTCGAGCAGTTCGTCTTCGTCACCGACGAGGACGAGAACACGGCGCCGCTATTCCAGAGCGCGTATGAGGCGTATGCCCGCGAGCTCGGCGTTCGGCCCGGCGTGGCGATCGTGAAGGTCGGCAAGGCGACCGACACGCTGGAGCGAGCGGCGCGGGCGCTGGGCGTGGCGGCGCAGGTCTTCGAGTTCCGCGGCGATTACTACGCGCTGCCCAACGTGCTGCCGCTGCTGGCGCAGCCGTCGCAGGCGGAACTGCTGATGGAGGTGCTCGACTATCCTTTGCCGCGGCGACGGACCGCTTGAGTTATACTTCACGCGGCGATGAGTGACACATTCTCAAAGGTCTGGAAGTTGTGGGTGAGAAGGGTGTCCATAGCGGCCTTGTGCTTGGAAGGGAGATCGTTGAGGCACTGCTGGATAGCGGTGTGGAATTTGTCGTAGTTG
>JBBSEZ010000180.1:0-18455 GCA_038239195.1 Gemmatales bacterium | reverse complement strand
GGGCACCCCGGCGCGGGGAACACGCGGGGGGGGGGGGGGCCCCCCCCCCCCCCCCCCCCCGCCCCGTTTGGCCCCCCCGGCGGGTTTCGGGGCCCGCGACGTGCCCTACCGTGTCTGCGCCGTTTCCCGGGCGCGGAAATCGGTGGCCGTGTCCCACGAGCGACGAAGCAAGCCGATCACGCTCCAGCCCGTCAGCATGCCCAGGACGTAAACTCCGCCCAGAACGCCCACCAGGGGGACGTCCACCTTTTCTTCCCAAAACTTCAACGACACGTTTTCGTGGTTTTGCCACGCGAAGCCGCCGACAGCCACGACAATCACGACCAGGAACACCAAGCATAGGATGCGCATCAGGGCCCCCTTTTCCGCCTGACTCAAGGATGGAGAACGCGACACGAAGCCAAGAAGGGCCCGGCCGGGGAAATCCCATCAGGCGGGCCCCTCTTCTCCCGATTAGATCATTTCCCCGCTCACCGGAGCGGGCGGGGCAGGCGGAGCGGTCTCGTTGTGGCCCGTCGAGCGGTAGTGCCCCCGCACCTTCTTGCCGTCGGCACGCACGTAGCCGCCAACCCAGACGCGAGAGCGCGTGCCGGGGGCAGGCTTCTTGTCGCCGTCCGAGGCGGAATACTTGTTGGATCGCGGGCGAGCCTCCCCCTCGATGTGGACGCTGGCCCGTTCGAGTTTCCACGCTCTGCCCTTCTTCGCCGGCATGATGACCTCCTCCCGCTGATGGATCTGGTTGAATCGTTCGGCCTCTCTGCAACGATGCAAATCGAGTGCCACTCTTTTGGCGCACTCGCTAGCTCTTCGCCCTGGCACAGTATTTGCAAAAACTCAATCAACGGAACAGAGGGGCCCGACACTTCGGGCCCTCCGCCTCTCCATTTCACCAATCGCGCGAGCGAAGGGGGCCTCCGATGCTGCGCCACGATGCTGACTCCCCTGCCACCACCCCGCGCCGGGTGCTCGTCGTCGAGGACCAGGCGGATGGGCGCGAGGCCCTCCGCCTCTTGCTGCGCGCCCTGGGCCACTCCGTCGACGTCGCGGACAACGGGCTGGAGGCCGTGCGTAAGGCCCTGCGACAGCGCCCGGACGTCGTCGTGCTCGACATCGGCCTTCCGAAACTGGACGGGTGCGCGGTGGCGGAGCGCCTGCGCAACGCGCTGGGCGCGGCCATCGTGCTCGTCGCCTATACGGCGTACGACCCGTGCGACATGGGCCTGCGGATCGAGGAGACCCCTTTCGATTGCTGGCTCGTCAAGCCCGTCGCCCTGGAAGCGCTGAAGCACTGTCTGGAACAGACCGAGGTCTGCACTTCTTGACCGGCGCCGGGCCTTTCAGCCCGGCGCGATGCTTTTCAGCAGGCGGCGGGCCTGGCTCGCCCAGGGCCGGTTGCGGCGGCGGATCGGCCCTGGAGCGAAGTCGTGGTCGCGCAGGGAGCGCTCGAGGAGAAGCCGCGCTTCCTCAGCCCGGCCCTGAGCGAGCAGGTGCTCGCCTAGCAGGCAATGGTTTTCCAGCGTCGGCGCCAGCCGCCTCAGTTCCCGGCATCCTTCCAGGGCCCCGGGCCCATCCCCTCGAGCGGCGCGCGCCTCGATCAGCAATCGCCAGGCGTCGTAATTGTGCCAGCGCGGGTCGCGGGCCACCAGGCGCTCCAGCGAAGGGATGGCCTGGTCCGCGTGCCCCAGCCGGACGCGAGACAGCGCCAGCGAGTAGAGGAGTTGCCCGTGGTCGGGCTCGGTCTTCAGCCCCGCCTCCAGGAAGGGGATGGCTTCCTCGTGCGCCCCTTGCTCCATCAGGCGCTGGGCGAGGGCAAACTGATTGGTCAACGTAGGGACGTGTTCGGCCTGGTAGCGCAGTTCGTCGAGCGAGGCGCGGCGCTCGAACAGGGAAGCCAGCCACGAGCCCCCTTGAAACGCCTGACGGCCTCGGAAGTCGCCGAGTTTCACCACGACGAAGTAGGCCCACGCGCCGAACGGCTGAAACCAGAGGATCACCCAGAACCAGGTTTGGTCCTGGCCGCGGTTGCGGCAGTCGAGCAGCAACCAGACGGTGAGCGCGCCCTGGAGGACGGCGAAAACGGCGTAGTACGGATGACCTTCGAACAGTTGGTGGAAGAATGGCATGACCGCCTCCCGGGCACGAGAAGAAGGCCCTCCGCAGCAAGGTATCACGTCCACCCCCCAAAGGCGAGGGTGGTTGCCCGGCCGCCCTTCGGGAACGAGAGGGCCCCTGCCCTCTGGGGCCCACCGGGCAAACTTTGTACGTTAGCTTCTGGCCCCCCCAACAGAGGGAAGCAGCAATGATCGTTCGACTTTCCCCCACCGCGCTCCTCCTCGCGCTGGCCGCGACCGGCCTGCTCTCGCTGCCGGCCCTTGCCGACGTCCACCCCGTATCCTCGAAGCAAGACGTGGCCCGCTTGCCGGCCGCCGCGGCCCGGCTCTACGCCGACACGACCCTCTTCCCGCGCCCGACGAAATGGCGCGACGGCATCGCGTGGCTGCTCGACCTCGAAGAGGGCATCCGGACGGCGAAGAAAGAGAAGCGGCCGTTGTTGCTCTGGGTCTCGGGCGACGACCCGTTGGAGCGTTGCTGAGGCTACGTGCACGGGCTCCGTGAGGGCCCCCTGTCCGACGATGCCGTCAGCCGCTTCATTGCCGATAACTGCGTGCCCGTCGCGCTCAACCTCTACGTCGTGCGCAAGGCCAAAGGGCTCGGTGGCGACTTCTTCCGCAACGTCCAGAAGCAGCGCCCCGCCCAGTACCAGGGCCTCTATCTCGTCCGGCCGGAGGGCAAGGTGCTGGCGAGCCACCAGAACTTCAAGAGCCACAAAACCTGGCCGAGGGAGCTGCTGGCGGACCTCCAACCGGGGCTCCGGGCGTTCGGGGAAGTTAAGCCTCGAAACGCCCGGCTGGTCGATCCGCTGCCGGAGCGCGGCGTCGGGGCCCCCAAGGACCGCGGGGCTTGCCTGGCCGTCTTCCTGCGCTACTCGATCAAGGGGATACCGCTGCGCGAGCTGCCGAACCCAACCATCGACAGCCTCGTGCTCACTGCGGGCGAGCTCGCGGAGCTTGCCCCCGCGAAGGTCGAGGCCGGGGCGGCGTGGAAGCTGTCCGAGGCCCTCGGCCGCAAGTTCTGCCGCGTCCTCGGTCCCGGCGACGAGAACACGATGCCCCGACCGAACGAGGTGAAGTCCGTCCGCTTCGTCGGGAAGGTGAAGTCGGTGGTGGGCGGGATCGCGCAGGTGACCTACGAGGGCGAGATCGCCGGCTCCCACGAGACGCAGTCCAACCGGGGCAAGTGCCACGGCAAGGCCCAGCTGACCGGGGTCGGCACCTACGACGCGAAGGCCGGCCGGCTCCTGTCGTTGGTTTGGGTCTTCGAGGGCACCTTCATCGCCCCGCCGCGTTACGATAAGCCAGCGCGGTCCTACAGTGGCGTGGTCGAGTGGCGTCAAGAGCGCGCGGGGCGAGCCGCCGCCTTTACGCCGGCGGGCTCGCCGCCCGCGGCTCGCTCGCCCCGGTAAGGCGCTCCCCATCCTGGAGCGCCTCCTGCTTCTCCGCGTGGCCCGGCGCGCCGGGCACGTCGATGGCCTCGTCGCCGAGCGTGTCCTCGACGTAGAGCATCTTCAGCAGCACGACGGCGCACAGCGTGAGCGGGGCGGCCACGAACAGGCCCATCAAGCCGAGCAACTCGCCGAGTAGCACCTGCGCCACCAGCGTCAGGGCCGGGGGCAAGTGGACCGCGCGGCGCTGCACCAATGGCAGCAGGACGTAGCCTTCGAGGACGTGGAGGCCGAGGTAGAGCGCCAGCGTCAGCATCAGGGCCGTCGGGCCGGCCGTCAGGGCGATCAGCGCGGCCGGGATGGCCGAGAGCCAGGGGCCGACGTAGGGGACCAGTTCCAGGATGCCGGCGATCAGGCCGAGCGTCAGGGCGAAGGGGAGGCCGATCGCCCATAGCCCGGCCGTGGTCGTTCCCCACATGACGACCATGAGAACGGCCTGTCCCACGAGCCACCAGCGCAGATTGAAGGTGAGCGCATCGATCGACTCGCCGGCGCGCTCGCGCTGCGCGGGCGGCACCAGGTGGAGCAGCCCGGCGCGGTAGAGGCCCGGCTCCGCCGCCCCGAAGATGCCCACGAAGACAATGACGAGGCCCGTCACCAGCAAGCTGGTCACGCCGGAAAGGAGGCCGCCGAAGCCAACGTCGGCGCCCATCTGGGCCAGCGAGTCCCGGGCGTGGGCCTCGTGCTCCACCAGCACGCGGCCCCAGGGATATTGCCCGAGGTCCGCGCGAAGCTTGTTCAAAGATTGCGGCAATTCCTTCGACAACTTATCGCCTTCGACGGCCAGATGGTTGGCCAGCAGGTAGCCCCCCCCGCCGGCCACCAACAGAAGGACCACGACGACGATGGCCAGGGACCAACCGTAGGACAGCCGGGTGTTCTTGCTCAGCCACTCGGCCAGGGCGGACAGGAAGACCGCGAAGAGCACACCGGCGAAGGCCTGAAGGAGAACGTGCAGTCCGCGCCACAGGAGATAGGCCAGGGCGACGACGAGGACGGCGAGCAGCACTGCCACCAGCGCGCGGCGAGCGAACTCCTCCATCCCCGGACGGGGTGGAGCGGTCGATGGAACGCCCGCACGGCGGTTGGGCTGGTCCGGAATGCGCATGGTCGTTGCCCCCGCTCGCCACGAGACCTCGAAGGAGCTGACACAGCTCGAGATCGGGCGCGTGGCTCGCCCTCGCTCCCACCGAGCCAGGCGCGGCCCACGACGGCGGGAACGTGGAGGTTGCAGACTGCATCTTGCGTGCCAGCGCTCGCCCCTCGCGGACGGGCGCGTTCGACCAGCGCCTCGCTCAGCCGCAAGCGGCAAACGTGCGGCGTGGCGGGCCCTCTCGAGATTACCCTTTCGCGCCGAGTACCTCGCTCAGCTTGCGTTGCAGGCCCTCCAGGGTGAACGGCTTGGGGAGCACCGAAGTCTCCGGCCCCACGACGTCCCGCCGCACGTGAGGCGGGATCGCCCCCTCCGCCACGTAGAGGACGCGCATCTCGGGACGAAGGGCGGCGAGCTGCCGGACCAGGTCGGCCCCTACGGTGTCGCCCAGGGGGGCAATCAGGACGTGGATCGGTTGCCGGGCCTCCTGGACCAGGGCGACGGCCTCCGGCCCGGCCGCCTGGAGCACGGTGTAACCGAGTTGACGCAGGACGCGGAGGAGCGGGTCTTCGACCAGCCCCTGCGGGCCGACGAGCAGGACCGTCACGCTGCAAGGCGGCGGGCCTTCTGGCAAGCCGGCGCCGCCGCAGGCGGATGGCAGCACGATCTGGACCGTGGTGCCTTTGCCCGGCGCGCTGACGATGCGGACGTGCCCGCCGCTGCCCTGCACGATCTCCTTGACGATGCCCATCCCCAGCCCGGTCCCCTTCCCTTCCCCCTTGGTCGTGAAGAGGGGCTCGAACACGCGGGCCTGCGTGGCCTCGTCCATGCCGCACCCGGTGTCGGCGACCGCGAGAAGCACCCCCCTACTCAACGGCTTCGCCTCCTCGGCACCGAGGTTCCGCGTCTGCAGTAGGAGCCTTCCGCCGTCGGGCATGGCGTCGCGGGCGTTGACGATCAGGTTGAGCACCACTTGTTCCATCTGCCCGCGGTCGGCCAGTACCGGTCGCAGGTCGGCGGCCAGCGCGGTGGTCACTTCGATTTTCCGGCCGATCAGGTAGCGGGCCAGAGTGGCCATCTCGGCGACGACGGCGGTCAGATCGAGCGGCCCCGGGCGCGTCGGCCGGTTGCGGGTGAACGCGAGCAGCCGGCGCGTCAATGCGGTGGCCTTCTCCCCTGCCTGGACCACGTGGCCGGCCAGTTCTCGAATGGGCTCGCCGACTGTCAGCCTGGCGTGGATCACGGCGGCGCAGTTCAGGATCACCGTGAGCAGGTTGTTGAAGTCGTGCGCTACCTCCCCGGTCATCCGGCCGACCGTGCTCAGCTTTTCCGTTTGCCGGCAGCGGTCCTCCAACTGGCGGCAGCGGTTGGCCTGCTCGTCGAGCCGTTCGTGGACCACCGCCAGTTGACCGCGCTGCTGTTCGACCTCCTCCACCGTCTGCCGGTGGGCCTGGCGCAGGTCGCCCTCGCTGCGGCCCCAGGCCTTCAGGTCGCGCCGAATGCCGAAGACGGCCAGGCCGACTCCCGCGAGCGCGAACAGGTTTCCCACGTCGATGAGGACAAAGGTCTGTCCGGCGGCGTCCTGGGCCCGCGCTTGCCAGCGGGCGAGGCGTGCCCCCTCCTCGACCTTCACCTCTTCGAGCCCGCGTCGAAGGCCGTGCGCCGACTCCCGGAGGCGAACGGTCAGGGCCCACTGACCGCGCATGTCGAAGCGGTTGCGCCCTCGCAGCTTGAACGAGCGCTCCAGAAGGGCCAGCTTCTCCGCTACCGCCCGCTCGACCGCTTCCAGCCGATGCCCCTGCTCGGAGCCCGCGCCGACCAGATTGCGCAGCTCGCGCAGGTGGTCGCCGGCGAGCTCGCGAACGGCTCGGAAGGCCTCGCGATGGCTGGCCTCCCCGGTGCGGACGTACTCGCAACGCTGGGCCTCCGCCTCGTCCAGGGCGGTGGTCAGCCTGTCCACCGCGACGTGTATCTGGTGAACGTGCGTTGCCTGGACAGAGGCTTCCGTCAGCCGGTGCGTGCTCCGCCAGGAGAACAGGCCGATCAGCCCCAGCAAGATCAAGGCCCCGCCAAACGCGATCAATACTTTGCGAGTCAGAGCTGCGGACATCGGCGCTGTCCCTTCGTTGGTGTTCTTCCTTGAACGGGTGTTCCGTTGACGAACGTGCAAGGAGCGGGCCGCAAGGTGCCGCGCCCGGGATGAAGCTCTTGGGAGTGAAGTTGGAGGGCGCCGTCGCAACGCGGAGCAGTCTTTAGGCGTTTCGTTCCTGGCCGACGAATCTTGGCGCGATTCCGCGATTGGTCAGGGGCGCCGCCGAGGGGGCGAGGTCACTCAGCCCTCCCAGGGAGGGACGCGATTGTCGGCGGCGCTTGCGCCAAAAGGGCGGATACTCGGCCCCCGGCTTTCCTGATTTTCCTCGCCTGCGCAACCCCGAAGGCCCTGCCCGGCCCCACCGAGAACCTTCCGCTCCTGGCCCTTGGCCGGGGCGTATGGCGCCGCACTTGCAACCGAGTGGGACGGGTGGCCCTGACGGCCCCTCCCTTTATCTGCTCGGCATGGAGGAAAGAGCGATGGCGAACAAACAAAGCGGCTGCGTGGGAACGATCGTGACGGCCGTCTTCACCAGCGTCGTGGCGCCAGTCCTGGTCCACTTCGTCTGCGACCGGGTGAAGGAGCCCGAGGAAGTTTGGGCCCCCGCGACGAAGGCCGCACCTTGCCCGGTCCTCCTGCCGCCCAAGGTCGAGCCTTACAAGGTCCTCGCCGAAGGTGTGGGGCGCACCCCAGACGAGGCGCTCCGCGACGCTTTCCAGGCGGCCTTGCACAAGGCCGCCGAGGCCGTGGGCGCCGAGACCTCGGCGCGGGAGTGGCAGGCCTTCTGCCAGGCCTTGCCCCGCGAAGGCAAAGGCCTCGCGCGCTGCGAATACCTGAAGTGCTGGCGGGCCTGCGAACGAGGCCAGGACGTCTACCGGCAACAAGTGGTGGTCTTGGTCGAGCCCAAGCCCCTGCTCGAACGGCTCAAGGCCGCGGGGGCCCGGGCCATCAACGGGCGAGCGGGGGAGGCCCCCGGGACGAGGCATTCGGGAGGGTGAAGGAGGCGGGAACTTCGTTCCTTGCCCCGCACGCCCCGAGATGGGAAGCACAGGAGCACGACGGAGCGCACCCAGGTGCCCACCCCATGCTCTCGCAGAAGGAGAAGTTACAACGAGGAAGCCGAGACAGCCTCCCCTTTGTAACTTCTACCTTCTGCTAACTACTTTGTCGCCGAGCCTCAGGGCTTCGCCGCTGCCTTCAACGCCCGCACGCGCTCGTGGGCGTCCTTGACCTGTGCGAACTGCAACTTGACCATCGCCTCGGCCTCGGCCGGCAAGCTCACTTTCAGCGCCTCTTCATACGCCTTCATCGCCGCGTCCTCGCCCTGCTCGCACTCCGCGATGATCCCGGACGGATCGTGGCCGGCGACGAGCGACTTGATGCGCATCCAGCCCCGATGCAGCGTGGCGACGACGTGGCCGCTCCTCTCGGGGGCCCCGCCCAGGCGCTCGACTTCCGCTTGCAGTTGCCCGGCGAAGACGCCTCGTTGCGAAGCATAGGAGTCGAAGAGTTGCTTGAGGTCCGGCATCTGGACCGCCTCCGCCGCTGTCCGGAAGCCCTTCTCCCCGTCCTTGCACGTCTCGAGCAGATGATTGAGGGCCTCAACGGCCCGCCGATTGGCGTTCTCCATGGCTCCGATCCCTCCCTTTGGGTTCTTCTACTTCTTGCTGCCGGGCTTCTTCCCCTTCCCGGCCTTGCTCCCCGCCCCGGCCTGTTCGTTGGCGCTCTGTTCGTTGGCGCTCTCCGCTTTCACGTTGACGCTCTGCTTGGCCAGTTCCGTCAACTTTTCGTCGGTCGCCTTCTCTTCGGCGAGCGTCTCCCCGAGCAGCTTCGCGACCGCACTCAGGCCCAGTTGCTCGGCCCAGGTGCAGGCACTTCCGTAGCCGGCGATCTCGTAGTGCTCCACCTTCTGGGCGGCCGCGATGAGCCCCGCGTCGAGCAGCGCCGCCTCGGGCTTCTCTTCCATCAGTTCCTTGCCTTCCTCGACGAGGCCCTCCATCGCCTTGCACTTCTTGCCCTTGGGCGTTGCCCCGAGATGCTCGCAGACGCGCGTGAGCCGCTCCACCTGCTGCTTCGTCTCTTCCAGGTGCAGCTGGAAGCCGCTCCGCAGGGCGGCCGAGGAAGCCGCCTTGGCCATCCTGGGCAGCGCCTTCACGAGCTGGTTCTCGGCGCTGTACAGGTCTTTCACGAGGTCCACGAGCAAGTCTTGTAGCGAGTTGATCTTCATCGAGAAAATCTCCTGATCCGGACCGGGCCCGACAAACGTACCGGGCCTCGAGTCATTTCTTTTTCTTCTGGGCGATCCCGAGCTGGCTGGCTTCCGCTTTCGCTCCGTCCTTCGAGGGGGCGCCCCCCGTCGCCACGCGGACGAGAGGGAGGACCTCGAGCCTGGTTTCCTGCAACGAGGCCACGATCTTGTTGGCCCCTGCCTCCGTCAAGCGCTCCTGCAACTTTTCGAGGTTCTCCTTCTGGCCCCAGCGGCAGACGATGATCTTGACGTCGGGCAAACTCAGGCGCAGCCGCTTGCACAGGTAGCTGGCCGGCGCCACCCCGCCCGGGGGCAACGCCGCGATACAGATGACTGCGGGCCCCTCTTTGCGGGCCCGCGCGACGACCTCCGAGGTGAGCGACTGGGCGGAGACGACCTCCATCTCGTAGTTGTCGGCCTGCAAGAGCTGGGCCAGCATGCGCAGGGCCAGTTCGTCCTCCTCCGCCCGGGCGGGACAGCCGAGGATTAGCAACTTGCCCCCGCCCTTGGGGGCGACGAGCTCGCCCGTGGCGTCGATCTCGCCCTTGCCGGTGGCGACCAGCCGGATGCGCTCGTGCTGCCCGATGATCTCGTCCATGACGCGCTGCGTCACCTCGCGGATGAACTGGTCGGCCCCTGGATCGAGGCTGCCGCGCTCCTCGTCGCGCCTGGCCAGCATGAGGGCAGGCAGAAGCACCTCGTCGTAGACGCTTTCCAGGGGCCGCTCCTTGAGGTACGCCTGCACGAGGTCGGCAGCCTCGTCCTCGTCCCGGGCCAGGAGCCGCTGGTAGTAGCTGATCTCCGAGCCGAGGGCGGCCTCCGAGCCCAGGAAGACGTTGAAGAGCACGAGTTGCGGGACGTATTTGCCGAACACGACCAGGCAGACCGTCAGCGGCGTGGCCAGCACCAGCCCGATGGGCCCCCACAGCCAGGCCCAGAAGACCGCCGCGACCAGCAGCGCCACGGGGGAAACGCCCGTGTTGTGGCCGAACCACAACGGCTCGAGCACGTTCCCGGTAATCATCTCCAGCGCCACGAAAATGGCGGTCAACAAGATCGGCTGGAGCCACGGTTGGTCGATCGGCGACAGGGCAATGCTGAGCACCAGGGGGAACGCCAGCGCCACCCAGGTCCCGATGTAGGGGACGAAGCGGAGCGCCGCGGCCAGGCACCCCCAGAGGAAGGCGTAGGGCACGCCAAGCCCCTGCGGCCCGCCGGGGACGAAGCGCAGCGACAGGGCCCACAGCACGCCGAAGCCGACGTTGATCATCAACTGCGTCACCAGGAACCGGCTGATGCGCTGGGCGGCCTCGTCCACCGCCCGCGTCGTGGTCGTCAGATGGCCGTGCCCCACCGCCCGGAAGAAGCGATTGCGTAAGTCTTCCCGGTAGGCGAGCATGAAGACGACCAGGATGGCCATGAAGATGCCGCTCAGGCCGACCTCCAAGGCGGGGCCGACCGCGCCGGCGAACCAGGAGAAGCTCGGCGCCTTGTCGTTGACGATCACCACCTGCTGGGGCGCTTTCCCCCCCGGCGGCACTTTCGGCGAGTCCCCGTGAACCGACTCGGTGATGTCGTTCATCATCTCGACGAGCTCTGCCACGGGCCCCGCTCCCGTGCCTTTCAGCCCGGAGATCTTGGTCGCGATGTCGTCGCGATGCTTGGGGATTTCGACGAGCAAGTGGCGGAGTTGGTCGGCGATCCCCCAGCAGAGGCCGGCGAGGACGGTAAAGGTAATCAGGACGACCAGGAGGACCGACGAGGTGCGCCCCAGGCCGCGACGTTGCAGGCGGATGACCAGCGGCGAGAGGATGAACGTCAAGAGCACGGCCAGCGCGAGCGGGATGAACACCTGCTTGGCGATCTTGAGGCAGGCGATGATGAGGACCAAACTTCCCAGGACCTGGATGGACCTCGAAGTGCTCGGCCGGGAAGCGGACGATGCTGGCATGACTTTACGTGCCCCGTTGCGGTTGTCGAGTAGTTGGAAGGCCCACGGCTGAATGTAGCAATTGAGGCGTCATCATCCCAACAAAGGACGCCCGATTGAAAGGGGGAGGAGAAGCCCGCCGCGACTTCTCCTCGTTCGGGTCGCAGCTTTCCGGCAGCCCTTTCGGGTATCGGTTCAGGGCCCGACGGGCGCGGGGCCCGGCCCGAAGCCCCACCACGGGACGATCTGGAAAAGCAGCAACACGAGGAGCACGACGAGTAGCAAGCCGACGAGGCCGCTGGGGCGATAGCCCCAGGTGCGGCTGTGCGGCCAGGTGGGGAGGCCGCCCAGGAGCACGACGAGCAACACGATCAGGAGAATCAAGCCCACGGGATGACCACCTTTCAACATCGACTTTGTAGGAAAGCTCGCACGCAGCACTTCCGCGTGCGGCCCCTGATTGATTGGAGAGGAGTTGAGCAATTGACGTGCCAGACGCGATCCTGCGGCGAGCGGGAGGCGTGCGCCTTCCGGGGGTCACGCCCCCGGCTCGCCGGATCGCGCGGCCCGCGCCGACGCGGCGAGCAGAAGTTCGACCGCGTCGCGGCCCGTCATGCCGATCCGAACGCCCAGTTCCTGGGCCTGAGGCGTGGCCTCGACGATGCGAGCGTCGAACAGGTCCTCGGGATCGACGAGCGGCTTCTCCGGGGTGCCGCGGGCGATCGCCACCGCCTGGCCGAACTCGGCGGCGGTCTTCACGTCGTAGATGCCGCAGCCGACGAGGCCGGCCTCGGTCAGGATCGTGCAATACTGCCCCCGGGACCAGCGGTTGCTGATGCCAATGGCACAGCCGTTCTCGAACTGAAGCGGGCGCGAGATCGTGCGCGGAAGGGGGTCGTTCACTGGGGGCCTCCGGATCGTGTCCTGCATCGCCTGCCCCGTCAGCTTATCGCGCCGAGCTCCTCCCTGGGAGTGAGCCCCAGGCGCTGCAGGCCGCGCGCGACGCAGGGCAAGGCGTGGAACACGCGGCGGACGCGGCCTGCCATCAGGTAGTTGTCGAGGGCCAGCACGGCCGCGCCGGCGTCGATGCCGACCACGTCGCGGCTGAGCCAGTGCCGGTCCAGGTTGACGTTGCTGAAGCCGTAGCGCCCCCGCGCGCCGAGCCCCTGGTCCCGGTCGGCCTCGCGCAGGTTCTCGAGAACCTCCCCGGGCGCGTTGGCCACCGCGGCGAGCGTGGCGGTGAGGTGGGCGGTCCCATCGAGGGGCCGCCCGGGCGCGTACTCTCGATAGGCGTCGGTCCCAGGGGCAGCGCCCGGGCCATCGCCGTCGGACAGGCCCCAGAACCGGCAGTAGGTGGCGAAGTTCTCCGCGGCCGCCCGGCAGGCCAGGTAGTTCGCCCGCGTTGCCACTCGCGCCTCGGCCGCGAGGTCGATCTCGCCTGGTGCGTGCCAGCGCGCCAGGTCGAGCAGGTCCAGCCCATACTCGAAGGCGAACAGCCCCAGGTCGGCGTTGTTGAAGCGCAGGCCCTCCACGGTGCCGTAGAACGGGCGCAGCGCCGACCACGCCTCCGGCGCGAGCGCGCGACCGGGCGCCGCGCCAGCCCCGAGCACGTACATGAAAACGCTCTCGCCGACGAGGCGGTCCCATGCGAAGGGGAGGAAGTGGCCGTCGGCCCCCTTGCCGTGGCGGACCAGGCCGCGCTTCTCGCCCTCGGAGACGGCCCAGTGAGCCCAATCGACGCGCTCGTATAGCTGGGCCGCCAGGCCCTCCAGGCGAGCGTCGCGCAAAAACGACGCGGCCCAGAGGGCGCCGGCGAACAGCCACGACGAGTCGATGGTGCTGAAGGCATCGTGGCCGCGCGTTTCGTCGTTGTTGGGGCTCGCGAAGTGCGGGAGCATGCCGCTCTCGTTGGCGAGGCGGTCGAGGGCGGCCTCCAGGGCGATGCGGATGCGGCCGACCGCATCGGCAGGCGTCAAGAGCCGGTAGGGCTCGGCCGTCGCGACAGCGAGGGCGATAAGCCCCATGCCGGTGGCGGAGGTGCTACACCAGCCCCCCGGCCGGAGCGGGCCGTGGTTGGCCTGGCGATCGAGGAGGAGCCCCCCCGCTGCCTGGTTGTCGAGAAAGTAGCGCAGGGACTGCTGCTGGAGCCCCAGGAGGAAGGCCCGATCCTGCGGGGCCGGCGTTGCTTCGGTCATGGTCCGCACCCGTTCGTCGGAAGGATGAGGGATGTCGCCCACCCGCATTGTAGTTTAGCGATGCTTCGCGGAATGGTTCGTCGCGTCGTGCCTGGCAAGCCGGGAGAAACCGGCTCGAACAACGGCCGCCCCGTCACAGCTTCTGCAAGTCCTGGGTGCGCGGCAGGTCGTCGAGGCTGCGCAACTGGAAGAGCTGTAGAAACCGCGTTGTCGTGCCATACAGCGCCTCGCCGGGCCCGCCATCGCCGCGCTGCACCGCGATCAGCCCCAGCCGGACGAGCTGGCGCAGCACCCCCGTCGAGTCGGCGCCGCGCACGCCGTCCACTTCCTGGCGCCCGATTGGCTGGCGATAGGCCACGATGGCCAGGGCGTCGCGCGCCACCTGCGAGAGCCGCGCCTCGCGCTTCGCCCCGTGCAACCGGTCGAGGACCACCCGGTAGGCCGGGCGCAGCGCCAGCTCGTGCCCCTGGTCGCGCGGCTGAATCCGGTAGGGCCGGCCCTGCGCCCGATAGTCGCGGTTGAGCGCGGCGAGGGCCTCGGCGAACTGCTCCGCCGTCAGCCCTCGCACCGCCTCCGCCGCCCGCGCCGCCGTCAGCGGCGGGCCCCCCAGAAACAACAGCGCCTCTACGATCCGCTCCAGCGGCGGCGGGGAGGCGCTGCGCTCGCTGCCCTGGTCGTTCATGGGGCGCCTTCTCCGTCAATCCAGGTAGAAAATGCCTGTGACGAACGTCCCGACCCAAAACGCGCCGAACACGCCGGCCAGGATCACGTGTCCCGAGCGCCGGCCACGCATGCCCGTGTAGAGCATGGCCGACATCAGAAACACGGACGGCACCGAGAACCACAGGTGCGTCACCATGCGGGCCCGCCGGACGTCGTCGTCCCACACGTAGGCGAAGACGCCGGGGTGCGTCAAGCGCACGATCACCTCGAGCCCCAGCACGGCGATCACCGTCAGCGTGAAGAACGCCACGTTGAGTCGGCCGTGCAGCCGATAGCGCCCGCGGGCCAGCGCCACCAGCGACGCCAGCAGCAGCACGGTGACGGCCACGACGGCGACCTTCAAGACCAGAATGACGTCGTGGCCGTCCACGCCTTCTCCTTGCCGCCCCCGTTCCGCATCGGGGCTCAGGGCTTCTTGATCGTCCACAGGTGGAGCTTGTATTCTTCCGGGAGCTCGGACAGGTTCTTGGCCTTGAGGCCCACCGTCCGGTCCGGCTTCCAATCGCCCATCAGGAAGCGATGCGACACCACGCGCGCCCCCGGCTTCAGCGTCTTCTGCAACGTCGGCCTCAGCGCCAGGTTGAGGTAGTCGCCCAGGTAGAGCAGCACCACCGACGCCTCCGAAAAGTCCTCGATCTTGGTCGCGTCGGCCGCGCGGAACTCCGTCCTGTCGTCCACGCCCTCCGTCTTGGCGTTGTCCTTGCACTTCTTGACGAGCTCCTCGCGGATGTCGATGCCGACGCCCTTTTTGGCGCCGAACTTCTTGACGGCCATGATGACCATGCGCCCGTCGCCGCAGCCGACGTCGTAGACCACGTCGCCCTTGCCGACCTTGGCCAACTTGCACATCTCCTCGACCACGGCGTTGGGCGTCGGCACGTAGATCGGCTTGATGAGCTCGGAGTCGGTCTTTTCCTTCTTCGTGAAATCGACGGCGATGGCCTTGCCCTCGACGAGGGCCACCTCGCGGCCTCGCACGATGTTGGTGTAGGTGTTCGGCCAGAAGCTGAACTCGACCTTCACCTTGGTCTTGGCGGCGGGGATGGCGGCCTTGACCGTGCGCTTGTCGGCGCGCGGCTCGGAGTGGTCGCGCCCGTCGATGGTCAGTTTGGAAACGCGCTCCTTCGCGTAGGTCGGCGCCGCCTCGCTCGCGGGCAAGGTGAACGAGAACTCGTACTTCTTGGTGGGCCCGGTGGGCCCCTTGTCCTTCTCCTTGTCGCCCCCCACGGGGGCGGGCTTCTCGCCTTCTTCCTTCCCGTTGCCCTTGCCGCCACAACCCGTCAGGACCAGGGACAGCAGGGCCCACAGCAGCAGAGCCGATCCGAGTCGATACACGGTTGCTCCTCTCGTTGGTGAATCGGCTCAGGCGGCGCGCTTGCCTTTGCGCGCCACCGGCTGGTGCTTCCAGCGCCGATGCAACCAAAAATATTGCTCGGGGTGGCGGCGGACCAGGCGCTCCAGCGCCCGGGTGAAGCGCTCGGTGATGGCCCGCGCCGCGTCGGCCCGCCCGACGCTGGCGTACTCCTCCGGCAAGATCACGTCTTCCACCTCGATCCGGTAGCGCATCGGCTCGCCGATGCGCGGCACCCCCACCACCAGCATCGGCACGTCGTGCTCCAGGGCGAGGTAGGCGATGGCCTTGTGCGTCGAGGCCGGCCGGCCGAAGAAGCTCACGAACAGTCCCTTGGGCCCGGCGTCCTGGTCGCCCAGCGTGGCCAGCGGCCCGTTGGCGTCGAGCACCGCCTGGATTCGGTCGAAGTCGCCGTTCTTGTCCAGGATCGTTTGCCCGGTGCGCTGGCGGAGCTCTCTTAAATAGCGATCCAGATAGGGGTTGTCGAGGGCGCGCGCGATCGCATGCGTCGCGAACCCGAACATCGCGATCGCGTAACCGCCCATCTCCCAGTTGCCGAAGTGGCCCGTCACCAGCAACATCGGCCTGCCCGACAGCATCCACTCCAGCATCACCGGGGACTCCGGCAACTCCAGGTAGTCCTTCCAGGTGGTCGGGCGCAGCTTGCGCGGCAGATGGATCATCACCATCAGCAGCGTGCAGAAGTGCAAGTAGACTTCCCGCACCATCTCGTCGCGCTGCTCCTCGCTCAGTTCGCCGGGAAAGGCCTGTTGCAGGTTGTCGTCGGCGACGAGCCGATGGCGCCGATCGACGCGGTAGATCAGCCAGGCCAGCAAGCGGGCGATGCGCAGCGAGGCCTCATAGGACAGCATTTGCAAGAAGCAGGCCGCGATGCGCACGGCCAGGTAGACGGCATACTCTTTCACGGGCTTGCGAGCCTTTGCCATGTCGGACACTCCTTTGCCACACAAGAGATTGCAAATTAGCAATCGGTCTCTTCTTCCTACAACGAAATCGCCTGCCTCGTCCGCGCCGACCGATAGATCCCCTCGATGATCGCCACCGCCTTGCGCCCCTCGCGGCCATCGACCCGAGGTGCCGTGTCGGTCTGCACGGCGCGCACGAAATCGGCCAGTTGCCGTGCGTGGCCCTGGTGCGAGATGGCCGCGGGGTTGCTCGACCCGCCCGACGCTCCCGTCTTCTGGGCAAACCGCGCCCGTACCGCGCGGTCCTCGTCCGTCTCGGGCGACAGTTCCCAGCGCAGCACGTCGTCCTGCTCGATGACTGCCGTGCCGCGGTCGCCGTGAACGGCGATGGTCTTGGGCAGCCCCGGATGAACGCTGGTCGTCCCCTGGATCACCCCGAGGGCGCCGTTGGCGAAGCGCAGGCAGGCGACGGCGGTGTCCTCCACCTCGATGCGCTCGTGGGCCAGCGTGGCCGTGAAGCCGACGACGTCGGCCACGGGCCCCATCAACCACTGGAGCAGATCGACGTTGTGGATCGCCTGGTTCATCAGCGCCCCCCCGCCGTCGAGCGCCTGCGTCCCCTTCCACCCGCCCTCGTCGTAATACGCCTGCGAGCGCCACCACTTGCACGTCGTCTCGCCCAGCGTCAGCCGGCCAAAGCGCCCCGCCTCGACGGCGTTTTTGAGGGCGAGGTTGGCGTCGCCGAACCGCGACGGGAAGATGGTGCAGAGCTTGACCTTGTTGCGGTCGCACGCCTCGATGATCCAATCGCAGCGCTCGGTGCTGATCTCCAGCGGCTTCTCCACGACGACGTGCTTGCCCGCCGCGGCGGCGGCGACGGCGGGCTCCAGGTGTGCCCCGCTCGGCGTGGTGATGACGACCACGTGGACGTCGGGGCGGGCCAGCGCCTGGGACAGGTCGGTGTAGAGGTCGCAGGGGAGGGCCAGTTCGTCGGCCAGGGCGCGGGCGCTGCGTTCGCTGCGGCTGACGAGGGCGAGCAGGCGCGCCTCGGGCACCTCGGCGAGGGCGCGGGCATGGAAGCGGGCGATCATCCCGCAGCCGACGATGGCGAAGCCCAGGGGACGAGAAGACGAAGTCACCGTTGGCCCACTTTCAAAGAGGCGCCTTTTCGGCTTTGCGGAGAATGATGGCGCCGCGCCACACGTACTGGGCCCCGCTAAGGATCGTCGCCAGCAGCATGGCCCAGATGAGGCCATCGCGCGCGTAGACGCAGAGTTGGGCCAGGTCGGGGGGGGCTGGAAGCAGCACGACGAAGACCGCGATGACGGCGGCGCACTGGAGGCCCATCTTGAGCTTGCCCAGCCAGTCGGCGCCGAAGGAGACGCCGAGCGTCTCGAGGTAGTTGCGCAGCCCGGTGATGAGGAGCTCGCGGGCGACCACGACGGTGACCATCCAGGGGGTGAGCCAACTTTCCTTCTCCTGAGAGCCGTAAGGGAGGAGAAAGATGAAGGCCCCACACATGAGCACCTTGTCCACGAGCGGGTCGAACATTCTGCCCAGGGCGCTGGTGAGCCCCTGCACGCGCGCCAGGTAGCCATCGAGCCAGTCGGTGAAGGCGGCGACGGCGAAGACGAACAGGCACCACGGCCAGGCCCCCGCCGCGATGAGGCCGAACAGCACGAAGGCGAGGACGAGGCGCAGCGCGGTCAACTGGTTGGGCAGGTTGAAGACCGACGGCGGCCGTTTGGGAGGGACCAAGGGGGGCGCCTGGACCATGGAGCACCTCGCTCAACGGGACCGAATCGCCCGGGCCGCCAGATCGTAGCCATCGGCGCCCGTGACGCGCGCCTGCACCAGGTCGCCGGGGCGCAGCCCCTTGCCCTTGAGGCGCACCTCGCAGTCGATGTCGGGCGCGTCGGCGTAACTGCGCGCCAGGTAATGCCCCGGCACCTCGGGGTCGGTGCCATCGACGATCACTTCCAGTTCGCGGCCCACCTGCTTCTGCGCCCAGGCGAACGCCACGCCCTGCTGAATCTCCATGAGGCGGGCGCGGCGCTCGGCCTTGACCTCCTCGGGCAGGTGATCGGGCAGGCGCGCCGCGGGAGTGCCGGGCTCGAGCGAGTAGGGGAAGACGCCGGCGCGCTCGAAGGCCGCGTCGCGCACGAAGTCGGCGAGCTCCGCCACCTCGGCCTCCGTCTCGCCGGGGAAGCCGACGATGAACGTCGTGCGCATGGCCAGGTTGGGGATGGCGCCGCGCAGCTTGGCGAGCAGTTCCTCGGTGGCGGCCCGGCTCACCTTGCGCTGCATGCGCTTGAGCACGCGGTCGTTGACGTGC
>JBBSEZ010000179.1:0-18473 GCA_038239195.1 Gemmatales bacterium | reverse complement strand
CGGTGGTCTCTTGGCAGAGTTACCGTAGGGGGACGAGCCTTGCTCGTTCAGGGGCCCGTGCCTCGCCGAGCGCCAAGTGGACAAACGATCAGAATAAACTCTCCGCCCAGTCTCAAATGGCCAAATCGAAGGACACAGCCAGCCAGTCCTTCTGGCCGGCCGGCGTGGGCGGGTGGGCGGCCAGGCGGGCCAGCCCGGCGCGGGCCAGGCGCAGCTGCCCGAACTGCCCGGCGAGGTCGGGGCGGTCGCGTGCCAGGCCGTCCTCGGCCTGGCGTGCGGCGACCGAGCCCTTCCAGCCCAGGACGTGAGCGTACAGGCGCTCGGGGGGCACCTCGACCGCGGCGGCGACGCTAAGGTAGTCGTCCAGGGTGGAGCGGAGGCGGGCGAGGAGGAGGAGGCGCTGGCGCTCGCTCAGGGCGGTGAAGGTGTTGTCCAGGTGCTGCAGGTAGATGGGGAGGGCCTGCCGGAGCAGCGCCTCCGCCTTGGCGTAGTGCCCCATCTGTTGGTTGAGCAAGGCGAGGTTGTTCAGGCTGGCGGCGTAGTCGGGGTGCTTCTCCCCCAGCACGCCCTTGCAGACCTCCAAAGCCTGGCGGAAGAAAGCCTTGGCCTTCGCGTAGTCTCCCTTTCTCTGGTAGAGCAAGGCCAGGTTGTTCAGGGTGCCGGCGTAGTCGGGGTGCTTCTCCCCCGGCACGCCCTTGTAGACCTCCAACGCCTGGCGATACAAACGCTCCGCCTTGACGTACTTCCCCATCTCCTGGCACAGCGAGGCCAAGTTGTTCAAACTATTGGCGTAGTCGGGGTGCTTCTCCCCCGGCACGATCTTGCGGGCCTCCAAAGCCTGGCGATACAAAGGCATCGCCTCGGCGTAATTCCCCAGCATGTGGTGCAGATAGGCCAGGTTGTTCAGGATCGTGGCGTAGTCGGGGTGCTTCTCTCCTCGCACGCTCTTGCAGATCTGTAACGCCTGACGACACAATGGCACGGCCTTGGCGTGGTCCCCCATGTCCTGGTACAGCAACGCCAGGTCGCTCAGGCTGTTGGCGTAGGCGGGGTGCTTCTCCCCCAGCGCGCTCTTGTAGATCTCCGAAGCCTGCCGATACAGGGGCTCCGCTTTAACGTAATTCCCCCTCTGCTGGTACAGCGAGGCCAGGTTGTGCAGGCTGGCGGCGTAGTCGGGGTGCTTCTCCCCCGGCGCGATCTTGCGGGCCTCCAACGCCTGGCGATACAAGCGCTCCGCCTTGGCGTGGTCCCCCATCTGCTGGTTCAGCCTGGCCAGATTGTTCAGGCAGGTGACATAGGCGGGGTGCTTCTCCCCCAGCGCGACCTTGCAGATCTCCAAGGCCTGACGACACAAAGGCTCCGCCTTGGCGTAATTCCCCACGTCCCAGTACAGCGAGGCCAGGTCGTGCAGGCTGTTGGCGTAGAGCGGGTGTTTCTCCCCAAGGACCGCCTTGCGGATGGCCAGCGCTTCGCGGAGCAACGCGAGGCCCTCCGCATGCCGACCTTTTCCAGCCAAGGCCAGCCCCGCGGCGTTGAGCTTCCTCGCCTCCGCCAGGCGCTGACGCTGCGCGGCGCTCAATACCTTCGCGGCCGGGGGCGCCGGGCGGGACGGAGGGGCCGCCCCCGACGCCGGCCAGCACAGCGCCACGACGACCATCAGCGGTAGCCAGCCGGTCGCTACTCTCATCGCCTGCTCCTTCTGTCCCGGTTGCCTCCGTCACTCCAGGTGGGCGAAGCGCACGGCCCGGATCACCTCGAAGTGGCCTCGCAGTCTCTCCATCAGTCGCAGCAGCGGGTCGTCGATCTGTTGGGTCTGCTTGCCGCGCGGCCGGAACAGGTCGATCGGCTCGAGGGCCCGGTCGCGGTCCCAGCCGCGCACCGCCACCTCCCAGTGATCGCGCAACGGCGCCGGCCCCACCTTCGCCAGCACGTCCGCCAGCGGCACCTCCCCGCGCAGCGGCGTCGCTCGGGCCAGCAGCAGCACCGTCTCCAGCCCGCTCGGCCCGTCCATCTTCCAGCCCCGGTCCAGCTCCGGCGGGCTGTGGACCACGGGCTCGGGCGACGCTTCCGGCGGCGAGCCCGTCAGCTCGTCGCCGGTCCACGGGTAGAGCGGCTCGATCCCCCCTCCGCCCCTGAGCCACACCAGATAGACGTGGGCGGGGCGACTCAGCCGCGCCTCGACGTGAAACGCCTCGCCGTTGCGCGCCGGCAAGGCGCCCGCCTCCTCCACCTTCAGCCCGCGCTTGCCCAGCTTGTCCATCGACCAGATGCGCACGACCAGCTCGCCGGATAGGGGCGCCTGCTCCGGCGCAACGGCGGGCTTCCGCCGGAGCAAGGGCAGCAGCGCCACGGCCAGCATCAGCACCAGCGCCCCGACGCCGGCCAGGGCGAGCCGGCGCGGCCGGCCCAGGTAGCGGCGCAGGTCCCGCTCCATCTCCGCGGCCGAGGCGTAGCGCTGCCCGGGCTCGGGGGCCAGGGCACGTGCGCAGATCGCGTTCAGCGCCCGGGGGACTTTCGGGTTGACGCGCCGGGCCGGAAGGATCGCTCCCCGTGCGGCTTGCTCCAGCGTGGAGAGGAGGTCAGCCCCCTGGTGGGGGGGCCGGCCGGTGAGCAACTCGTACAGGATGGCGCCCAGCCCAAAGACGTCGGTGGCCGGGCCGACGGCCTCGGGCCTACCGCCGGCCTGCTCGGGGGCCATGTAGGCAGGGCTCCCCAGAGGCGCCCCGCTGCCAGTCAGGCCGGCGTCGGGTTGCAGGGGCCGGGCCAGGCCGAAGTCGGTCAGCAGGGGCCGCCCCCGCTCGTCGAGCAGGACGTTGCTCGGCTTGAGGTCGCGGTGCAGGATGCCGCGCTGGTGCGCGTGCTGCACGGCCCCTGCCACGTCGGCCACCAGAGCGGCGGCAACCCGGGCCGGCCGGGGCTGGCCCCGGGGCCCGTCCGCCAGCGAGCCGCCGGGGACGAACTCGAAGGCGAGGTAAGGCCGGCCGTCGTGCTCGCCCACGGCGTGGACGGTCACAATGTGCGGGTGCTTGAGCGCGGCGACGGCCTCGGCCTCGCGGCGGAAGCGCGCCCGGACCTGCTCGTCCGCGTGGTGATCGGGCCGGATCATCTTGAGGGCGACCGTGCGGTTCAGCCCGACCTGCCTGGCCTTGTAGACGATACCCATCCCGCCCTCCCCAAGCAGTCCCAGCACCTCGTAGCCGGGCACGACGGGAAGCGGACCGGCCGAACGGGGCGGCCCCTCCGGCCAGGCCGCGAGAGCAGTCAGGTCCAGGGCAGGGGCTGCTGCCGGTTGCGGGGGCGGCAGCAGGTCATTCGATTCGCCGGCGCCGAGAGTCGGGACGGGCACCCCCGGGCCGGGCGGGTGCCTGCCGAGATCGGGAAGGGGCTGGAACATGGCGGCTCCGGAGAGGAGGGCAAGTCAATAGCATTATCACCCCGCTTGTCCTCCCTGACAAGTTGGCGTCGGGGCAGGGATCGCAGCGTCGCTATCCGAAACGGCCCCGGCAACCGGGCGCGCCCCCGCCGGGGGGCGGGGGCACGCCCCTGGTGGTTCCCTGCGGCGCCCGGATCAGACCGCCGTGTCATCCCCGCCGCCATCGTCCCCGCCGCCATCATCGCCACCGCCGTCGTCCCCGCCGCCACCGCCGCTGCCCCCGATGCTCGGCGAGCACGACCGCACGGGCCAGAAGAAGTAGGTGTAGCTGTGCAGGACCGGGTTGTAGTAGACGAAGACGACGTACACCGTCAGCGAGACCGGCACCACGTCCACGTCCTTTGCCAGCGACACGAGCCGCACGTCCTCCCCACCCGGCTGCGACGCGTGGCGCCGGAGGTCGGCCCCGCTCTGCTTGTAGCGCCTCACGAGGACGTTCCGGCCGTTCCGATCGGCCACCTTCATGCCGGCCACCTTGCCGTTCCTGAGCGTGACGTGGGCCCTGTGCCCGGACCGCCCCGTGCGGAGGTGGTGCGTCCCGTTCCGCAGGCTCTTCATCCGGTCCCTGGACAGCAGGCTGTGGCCGTGGACCTGCTTCTTCTGCGGGGGCCGCTTGGGCTTGGGCCTGACCTTGGTCCGGTTCTTGAACTTCACCTTGGTCTTGGCCGCGACCGGGACCAGGTCGGCCTCGCGCTCCGCGGGCGTCTCGGCCCGTACCAGCCCGACCAGCAACAGGCTCAGGGCCAGGGCGCCGGCGGTCAACGAAAAACACTTCATGGAAAGCTCCTTGTTCGGCAACAGGGGTCGAGGAAAGGCCTGGCCGCTCGGGGCTGGCCTTCCGGACGCAAAGGCGATGGCAACTGTGCAGGGCCACGCTGGCCCCCCGCTGTTCTTGCTTGCCCCGTCTCCCTGCTTGCACCTTCCTCTACCGGCTCCCGCCTGACCGTGACGCCACCGTCGCGCTTTTTTCCCCCTGCCGCCTTTTGGATCGATCTCCTCTCAGCCCCCCCGGTCGGGCGTGAGAGGGCGGGCCCGGCTCCCGGCCAGGCTTCAAGACTTCCTTTCGCCCCTGCGGCGCGGTAGGGTGGTTGGGAAGTTCGGGCGCGAGAGGACGACACGTGGCCCCCAACGACAGCGCGGACCGCCTCAGCCGGCTCAAGACGTTCTGGACGAAGGTGTTCCGAGCCCACCAGGCCGAGGGCGAGGAGGCCCACCACGCCCGGCGCCAGTTGCTCCTGCGCTACCACGGAGCGGTCTATCGCTATCTGCTGGGGACGCTGCGCGACCCGTCCGCCGCCGAGGACCTGACTCAGGACTTTGCGGTGCGTTTCCTGCGCGGCGATTTCAAGGGGGCCGACCCGGGCAAAGGCCGTTTCCGGGACTACCTCCGGACCGCCGTCCGCCACCTCGCCCACAACCACTGGGAGCAGCAGAATCGCGCCAGGGACCGGGGGCCGCAACCGCTGCCGGAGAAGTTGGAGGTCGCCGCTGCGGAAGAGGGCCCGGGGGAGAGCGACCCGGCGTTCGTGCAGGCCTGGCGCGAGGAGCTCCTGGCGCGCACCTGGGAAGCGCTGGCCCAGGCGCAGGAGGAAACCGGCACCGTCTGGCACACCCTGCTGCGCCTGAAGACGGAACAGCCGGAACTGCGCTCGGCAGAACTGGCCGCCCTGCTCGCTCCGAAGCTGGGCAAGGTGCTCAGCGAAGAAGCGGTCCGCCAGCAACTCAAGCGGGCCCGCGACCACTTCGCCGAGCTGTTGATCGAGGAGGTGGCCTGTTCGCTCCCGCAACCCAGCCCCGAGGCGCTGGAGCAGGAGTTGCTCGAACTGGGGCTGCTGGACTACTGCAAGTCCGCGCTCCAGCGCCGGGCCGGCGGGCCTTGAGCGCAAGGCAGCAGACGGCCCACGCCGGCGCTTTCGAGAGGCCGCTCACTTCCTCCCGAGATTGCGGTAAACCCGCACGTTCTTCGTCTGCCTCCCCACCGCGACAATGTCGATCCTCCCGTCGCCGAAAAGGTCGCCCGCCGCGAGGTCCTCCACGGCCACCCCGCCCTCGTCGATCAGGTGGCGCTCCCACTTCTCGCCCTTGCCATCCAGCGCCTTGTAGATGCGCACCCCGCACTTCTCCCCCGGCTTGTTGCTCAGGTTGTCGCGCACGCCGATGATGAGTTCGTCCCCGCCGTCGCCGTCGAGGTCGGCGCACCACACGGCATGGCCCCAGCGCAGCTTGTCGTCGATCACGCGCCGCTGCCACAGCCCCTTCCCCCCCACCGGAGGCACGTAGACGACCACCTGGTGCCCGTGCCACGGCTCGATGGTGGCGATGAACTCCTGCCCGCCCTTGAGCCGGCCCAGCTTGATCTCGCTCGCCCCGCGCTTCCCGGCCGGCGTCTCCTGGTTGCCCGTGCCCAGCTTCACGCGCCGCCACTTCTTGTCGTCGCGGCTGATGAGGTTGACCCCCTCGTAGCTCGCCGTCAGGATGCTCAGCCCGCCGCGCCGGCCGAACTGCACCGGCTGGAAGTTGTGCATCACGTGCAGGCTCTCGTCGAGCACCTCCGGCACCCATCGGTCGCGCGTCGGGTCTTTGGGGATGCGATAGGCCGTCAGCCGGACCGGCGAGCCGTCCACGTGGTTCTTGGCGGCCGTGGACCCCCGGCCGAAGAGCGGGCCGGCGATCAGCACCGGCTTGCCGTTGCCGTCGAGGTCGGCGAAGCGGATGCGGTGCATCGTCGGCTCCTCGCCGATGGGATACATCTTCCACGGCTCGTCCAGCGTCTTGCCGCGCTTCAGCCACTGGAGCGTCCCGCCCGACTTCGTGTTCGACGGGCCCCACCCCGCCCCCAGAGCGAGGTCGAGCTTGCCGTCGCCATCGACGTCGGCGGCGGCGATGCAGACGTTGTCGCGCGCCGTCTGGCCCTTGAGGATCGTCCGCTGCTTCCAGGTCGGGTTTTGATACCACACGACACGGTGCGTATCGACCACGACAATGTCCTTCTTCCCATCGCCATCGACGTCCGCCAGCAGCACCGCGTAGCCGATGTCGAGGCCCTTCTCGATCTGGCGCGTCTGGAAGGTCGGAAAGGCGCTCTTGACCTTGGGCGCCTCGAGGGCCGCGCTGGGCGGCTGCAAGCTCACCGCGGCAAGCAAGGCGGCGACGGCGAGACAGGAGGAAATGAGAGAACGCATGGCGAGGCCTCGGAGGGGAGAGCGGGAGCGATGCCTATCGTGATACCCCGAGCGCGGGCGTTGGGCAACTATTTCGGGAGCTCCTCGCCAAGCCGCAAGCGGCGGGCCCTGGCGCTCTTCCGCTTGCAGCTTCGCAGGCCCTCCCGGAATTGTTGCCTCACCCCTTTCTACCGGCACAGCAGCAAGTCACGAAACGCCCTCCTCCGCCGTCCGGCCATCGGCACCCGGCACGAGACTTGCTTCGTTTGAAACAGAGCGGAGAAGCGCTGTTCTACCTCCAACGTCTGGAAGGAGCTTGCCATGTTACGCTGGGCCATCGTGTTTCTCATTATCGCCCTGATCGCTGGGGCGCTGGGGCTGTTTCGGGTCGAGTGGATGGCGACCGAGATCGCCTGGGTTCTGGCCGTCGTCTTCCTCATCCTCTTCGTCTTGTCCCTGGTGATGGGGAAGCGCGGGCCGCCGACGGTCTGAGCTTGCGCTGCCCGCATCCGCGAGAAGAGCGGTTGCACTCCCCGCGGAAGGCATCGATCCCCTGACACCTCTTCTTCCGAGCCCACCAACCTCCCTTCTCGGCTACGGTCGGCAATTGGCGCTTTGGGCGACCCGGCCCGCAGGGTACAATACTCCTCAGCTCCCGCCGGTGGGAGGCGCCGGCCGCCCGAGGAGACCGCCATGCTCCGCCACACGTTCTGCCACCTCCCGGGCATCGGCGAGAAAACGGAGCTGCAGTTGTGGGCCGCGGGCCTGACCACCTGGGAGGCCGTCCTCGACAAGGAACAACCGCGCCGGCGCGCCCCAGCCCGCCGGTTGCCGGCCGAGCTCCTCCGCGAGTCGAGCGCGCGCCACGCCAGCGCGGACCCAGGGTGGTTCGCCGAGCGCTTGCCCGCCGCCCAGTCGTGGCGCCTGTTTGCCGACTTCCGCTCCTCCTGCGCCTATCTCGACATTGAAACCACCGGGATGGACGCCTCCGACCACGTCACCACCATTGCCCTCTACGACGGGCGAACCGTGCGGACCTACGTCCAGGGCCAGAACCTCGCCGACTTCGTGCGCGACGTCGAGGCGTATCGTCTGCTCGTCACCTACAACGGCAAGTCGTTCGACGTGCCGTTTCTGAACCGCTGCCTGCGCTGCCGGCTCGATCACGCGCACATCGACCTGCGCCACGTCCTCGCCAGCCTTGGGGTGCGCGGCGGGCTGAAGAGTTGCGAGCGGCAACTGGGGCTGGCACGGCCGGGGCTCGAGGACGTCGATGGCTTCGTCGCCGTGCTGCTCTGGAACGACTTCAAGAAGCGCAAGAACGCGCGGGCCCTGGAGTCGCTGCTGGCCTACAACGTGACGGACACCGTCAACCTGGAGACGTTGATGGTCCACGCCTACAACCGCAAGCTGGCCGAGTTGACGGCTGTCCCGTTCGCCGCGGACTATCGCCTGCCGATGCCGGCGGTGCCGGCCAACCCGTTCCGGCCCGATGCCGACACGGTCAAGCGAGTGCTGCGCGAAAACCCGTGGTTCTTTGCACGCGGTTGACGCCTCGAAGCGGCCAGGTTAGCATCTTCCGCGGGCCCGCGCTTGGCGCGATTGCCTCTCTGCCGATCGGGCCTCTTCTTCCCTTGGTGCCGGTATGCCGAGCAACGTGACCTGTAAGAACTGCGACCGTTCCTGGGCCCCGCGCGACCGGGGGCGCCAAGGCGAAGTCTGTCCGAGGTGCGGCGTGCCCGCCCGCGGGGGACGCAGAGAACACGACGTGCGTCCCTCTGGCTTTTCCGCGCAGGCATGGCTGCTCGCCGTGGGAGGAGCGCTCGGATTCGTGCTCCTCCTGGGGTTGTTGATCGTCGGTGGGCTGAGGTACGTCTGGCGCAGCGCCCCCAACGTTGCGACCACCACGTAAGGCGATCCCGGTCCGGTGGATGAGGACGTGGCATCGTTGCGCGGCAATCAGTTGCAGCAACTCCTCGCCATCGATGCGCTGGCGAAAAGCCCGGTCGATCCCGCCCGGCAGCCGGCGGTGGCGGCGGAGCTGGAGCGGGTGCTGAACGGAAACGATCGACTCGTCGCCCAGAAAAGCCTCGATGCCCTGTACGTCTGGGCGACCCTCGCTCAGGTCCCTTCGTTGTTGCGGGCCCTGGACGACAGCAGCACCTTTGTGCGGCGAGGCGCCATCCAGGCCCTTGGGCCGCTCAAGGACGAACGGGCGGTGGCCCCCGTGGCGAAGTTCCTCCCCTCCTTCGGGGAGCGCGAGGTGGCGGGGCGGTCTCTGATCGCGATGGGCCCGATGGTCGAGAGCGAAGTGAGGAAATACCTCACGAGCCCCGATCGGTTCGCTCGCGAAGAGGCCTCCCGGGTGCTCCGCCAGGTCGGCCGGGCCGACCCGGAGCGGGACGCCTTCGACGCCGCCCTGGGCGGGCTCAAAGACCGCTGGGGCCAATCCAAGGCCCTGGAGTGGTTCGCGGCGGCCAACCCCAACCATCCGCGCCGCGCGGAGGTGGCCGCCGAACTGGCCCGGCTCCTGGCGGACCGCAGTTCGCTCGTGCGCACCGACGCCGCCAAGGCCCTCGTCGTCTGGGCCACCCCGGGGCAGGTGCCCGCGATGATTGCCGCGCTGCGCGAGGAAAGAAGCTCGGTGGGCGCCGGCCCGTCGCTCATCGAGGCGCTCGGCAAACAAAAAGACAGGCGAGCCGTCGTTCCGCTGGCGCGACAACTTCCCAACGCTTTCCTCGTCAAGCCCGCAGTGAAGGCCCTGATCGCCCTGGGCCCCATTGCCGAGGACGAAGTGGGAAAATATCTCGTCCACGAACGGTACACGGCCCGCGAGGGCGCCTGCCAGGTGCTGGCGGAGGTCGGCACCCCGAAGAGCTTGCCCGCCTTGCGCGAGGTGCTGGCGAAGGCGAGGAGAGAGATGTACGGCGGTTACCATCTGGTGGCCGAGGCCGCTCGGGACGCGATCTCGAGCATCGAGCCCCGAGCGAAGTAGTCCGGTGCGCCGTGCGGGGGGGGTGGGGCCCAAGTTCCGAGAGCGCGGGTCGCCCAGCCGCAAGCGGAATTTCGCCGGGCCCGCCGCTTGCGGCTTGGCGGGGCCTTGCGGAATCGTTGCCTCGCCCCCATGCGCCCATGCGGTGCCGCCAAACATTTTCATTGGCAGGACGCCCTCCCAGGCAGTATGCTCATATCCATCACCCGTCTGCCCCGTGGGCCCGGCGATTTTGTTGGCCATTTTCAAGGAGAACGCCCGTGAGCAGCGCACTGTTCCGCACGCGATTGTTGCCGTTGTTGTTGCTCGCCCTGATCGGCAGCCTTGCGGCGCCGGGCCTGGGCCAAGACAAGGAGAAGCGAGGCGAGGAGAAGAAGTTCGTCGAGCCAAAGAAGGTCGAGGAGAAGAAGGTCGAGGGGCCGAAGGTCGAGGAGAAGAAGGGCCGAAAGTACGCCCTCATCGTGGGCGTGCGCCACTACAAGAAGGACGAGCTGCGCTCGCTGAAGTACGCCGACAAGGACGCCATCGCTCTGGCCGAGGCGCTCCGCGGCGCCGGCTACCGGCGGGTCGTCCTGATGACCTACGAGTCGGCCGGGGAGGACGCCGACCTGCTGCCGACGGCGCGCAACATCAAGGAACAACTCAAGAGCCTCACCGAGGACTGCCGGCGGGACGATTCGGTCCTCGTCGCCTTCTTTGGCCACGGCGTGCAGTTCCCCAAGAGCAAGGACCACCACCTCTGCCCCATCGACGCGGAGCTGAGCGAGAAGGAGACCTTGCTGCCGCTCAGCGAAGTCTACAAAGAGCTGGGCAAGTGCAAGGCTGGCACCAAGCTCGCCTTCCTCGACGCCTGCTACGCACGCCCCGCCAGTGGGGGGTCGGTGCGGCTGGAGGCCCGGCCCACCCCGCAAGACGTCGCGGTGCCCGAGGGAGTGCTGGCGCTGTTTAGCTGCTCGCCGGGCCAATTCTCTTTCGAGAGCGAAAAGCTCAAGCAGGGCATCTTCCCCCACTTCGTGCTCAAGGGCATGGCCGGGGCGGCCGCCGGCAAGGACGGGGCCATCACGCTCAACGCGCTGGTCAGCTACGTCCGGAACGAGGTGCCCGACGCCGCCAAGGACGCCGCCGGCCCGACGGCGCGTCAGGTGCCGTTGCTGCGCGGCGAGCTGAGCGGGACCGTGGCCCTGCTCTCCCGGCCCGTGACCGTGGAAGAGAAAGCCCCGGTGATGGGCCCGCCGCTGGTACAAACCGGGCCCACGAAGGCGAGCGTGCGCAACGAGGAAGGAGTGGTCCGCTTCCCAACCCCCTACGCGGTCGCGCCCATGGTCATGTTCTCGAACAACTATTTCCGGGTGGTCTCGGTGACGAAGACGGAGTTCCGCTGGCAACACCTCGACGGCACGCCCTCGACCGCCAACTGGACGGCGCGGGGGAACGCCTCGGGCAACATGCAGGTGCTGAACGGCCCTTTGAGCGCGCGCGTTCAGAATGAGGAGGGCATCGTCCGGTTCACCACCGCGTTCGCCGCCCCGCCCGTGGTGACGTATTCCAACAACTTTTTCACGACGATCGAGGTGACGACGACGCAACTCCGCTGGCGCCACGTCGATACCACGCCGTCCACCGGCGTCTGGACGGCGCGCGGCGAACGGCGCAAGGGCAAGTAGTTCGCGCACTCGTACTAGGCTCTGTTGATCAACTTCATGTTGGGCAATTTGCACAAAAGGGACAAGTCGTAAGTCCTGAATTCTTGGTGCAACCTGAGATTGATCAACAGAGCCTAGCCCCTAAAACGGCGCGAGCGCGCACATCGAGCGCGCCCGCGCCGTTGTCTGCGTGCTGGCGTCGAGACCATCACTGCTGGGATCCCCACGAGCCGGCGACGGGGGGACGGCCCTTCCATTTCGCGAGCGCCTCCCGCCAACGAAGTGGCCGTGCGGGCTTGTGAGATGGCAACAGGCTCGCGACCCGACCAGCGACGCCGGGTGCGCCCAGACCAGACGAAATGCCTCGCTGTGGGAACGAGGGCCCTTTGTCTGTTGCTTGCCAGGTGGGCCGCAGGTAGTCTGGAGGGGGGGCAAAACGCCCCGCTGCAAGTGAGGACATGGTGATGGAGTTCGAGTGGGACCTGGAGAAGGCCGCTTCAAACCTTGCCAAGCACGGGGTTTCGTTTTCGGAAGCGGCCACGGTACTACGTGATTCACTATCGGTCACGTTCTATGACCCGGATCACTCTGAAGAGGAAGACCGGTTCATTACCCTGGGAACCTCCCTGGAAGGGAGGTTTCTCATCCTGTCGCACGTGGATCGGGGCGAGAAGGTCCATATCATCAGCGCTCGCCTGGCGACACGTCGCGAGCGGAAGTTGTACGAGGAGGGAGAGCATGAGCGCGGTGGATGACGAGTTGAGGCCTGAATACGATGAGACCGTCCTGCGGGGTGGGGTGAGAGGCAAGTACGCCAAGCGGTTTGCCGCGGGCACGAACTTGGTGCGTATCGACCCAGAACTGGCGTCAGCCTTCGCGGGGGAGGAAGCGATCAACGACGCACTGCGGTTCGTGCTCCAGCTGCCGGGCGCGGTCGATCGGCTCACCAAACGCTGTAGCTAATCAGCGCCCTTGTTGCGTTGTTGCTTACTTCAGAGGAATGGGAGGATGAGCAGAACGTATAAATGTGCCCATTGTCAGCAAGTTGGACACAACGTCCGAACTTGCCCGACACGCAGGCAGCTCTGAGGCAGTTCGCGCGACAATTCTCCAAGAAATCGGGGAAGATTTGCGACAGCGGGAGGAACGAATCCACGTACTCGAGCAACGCTTGGAGGCAGAGGCGTCGGCTCACCAGCAAGTTACCATCGAGCGAGTGAAGCTCGCGGAAGACCTTGCGCTGGAGAAAGTTAAACGCAAAGCGGTGCAGGCTTATCTCGCTCGGCGGGAGAAACGCGCACAGCCATACCTCGTCAAAGTTTTACCAGCGGCCATGGGCATGGTCGGTAGTGGCTTAACTCTCCTCGGAGAACGGTTCGATCGAATTCCTTATGCCAACCACGTCGCGCTGGGAGCGTTAATCCTCGTGCCCGGGCTCTTGGCGTTCGCGGGATTTGGGTGGCTGCGTACGTACTTTACAAAGCGGATGGCACAACAACATGCCGAAAAGCTGGCAAGGGTGCGATAGTAGTTGAAAGCCAACTTTCAGAACCGTACTGAGCGCCGGGCCCGGCGCGCCGGCCTACGCCAGGATGTCATTGCCGTCCGCATTACCCCCCCGGCAAGGAGGAGCTCCCCCCTGTCAGGTTGGTCGAGGTGGAAGATGGCCAGCGCGGCGGAGAGGTAGGGCGGGGCCCGTGTGGGTTTCGGAGGCGGCCAACTCACCCCGTGCTGCTTCCGCCCTCCACGTCGTCGAGGAGGTGCCCGAGTTTCTCCTTCTTGGTGAGCAGATAGCGCCGGTTGCTCTGGGTCGCCGGCACCTGGATCGGCACGCGCTCGACGATGCGCAACCCGTAGCCATCGAGCCCGACCACCTTTTTCGGGTTGTTGGTCAACAGCCGGATCTGCCGCACGCCGAGGTCGAACAGGACCTGGGCCCCGATGCCGTAGTGGCGCAGGTCGGCCCCGAAGCCGAGGCGCTGGTTGGCCTCCACCGTGTCGAGCCCTTCCTCCTTCTGGAGCTTGTAGGCCTGCAACTTCGACAGCAGGCCGATGCCCCGCCCCTCCTGGCGCATGTACAGCACCACGCCCTTGCCCGCCTCGTTGACCTGCCGCATGGCGTGGTGCAGTTGCGGCCCGCAGTCGCACAGGTCGCTCTCGAAGACGTCGCCGGTGAGGCACTGGCTGTGGATGCGCACCAGTACCGGTTCCTCCTGCACCGGCACGACCCCGCCCACCTCGAGCCCGACTCCGCCCTTGGTCAGGGCGAGGTGCGGCTCGGGATCGACCACCGACGTGTACGCGATCAGGTCGAACTTGCCGTGCCGCGTCGGCAGTTCCACGGCGAGCTCCCGGCGGATCAACCGCTCGCGCTGGCGCCGGTACTGGATCAGCGCCTCGATGGTGGCCATCTTGAGCGCGTGCTGGGCACAAAACCGCTCCAGGTCCGGCAGGCGCGCCATCTTCCCGTCGGCGTTGACGACCTCGCAGATGACCGCCGCGTGCTTGAGCCCCGCCAGCCGGGCCAGGTCCACCGAGCCCTCGGTGTGCCCCGCCCGGACCAGGACGCCGCCGTCGCGCGCCCGCAGCCCGTCGAGGTGGCCGTAGCCCCGCTTGAGGTCGGCGGGGGTCGAGCGCTCGTCGAGGGCGACCTGCACGGTGCGGGCGCGGTCGAAGGCGGAGATGCCCGTGGTGATGCCGGTGCGGGCGTCGATCTTCATGGTGAGGGGCGTGGCGGTCGGATCGACGTTGGCCCCCGGAACGATGTCGAGCTGCAAGCGGTCGCAGATCTCCCCCGACATGGCCAGGCAGACCATGCCGCAGGCGTTGCGCATCATGAAGTTGATCGCCTCGGGCGTGACCCGGTCGGCCGCGATCACCAGGTCGCCCTCGTTCTCGCGGTATTCGTCATCGACGAGGACGATCATGCGCCCCTGGCGCATCTCCTCCAGGGCCTCCTCGATGGAACAAAACGGGCCCTTGTTCGCTAGCACGGGAACCTCCGCCCCATTCGGGACGCTTGCTTGGCGTTTCGCGCGGCGCCGGCCGTCCCGGCGACCTCTCCTCATTGTAGTCGCGGCGCGTCCAGGGCCGCGCGCACGGCCTGGATCAACTCGCGCTCGCGGTAGGGCTGAGAGGCGGCGAACAGCGTGCGGAGATGCGGATCGACCTCCCGCATCTGGGCCACCACGTCGTCGGCCCCGTGCGCCAGGTCGAGGAACGCCAGTTGAATGGAGCGCTTCACGCGCACGGCCTGCACGGCGCTCGGCCCGTCCTCGGCGAGGACGACGTGAAAGCCGTTCTGTCCCAGGAGGGCGGCGGCGAGGGCGCGCAGCAGGTCGTTGTCCGAGGCGACGAGGATGGTTTCGGTGCCGCCGGGCATGGCGGACGTGGCGGGGATGGCGCTCTCCGCGGCGTCGGGGCGAGCGCGAGGCAAGTAGATCGCGAACGTGGTGCCGGCGCCGAGCTCGCTCTGGCACTCCACCCAGCCCTGGTGCTGCTTGACGATGCCGTGGACCATCGCCAGCCCCAGCCCGGTGCCCTGGCCTGGCGGTTTGGTGGTGAAGAAGGGGTCGAAGATGCGTGGCCGGACGGCCTCGGGGATGCCGCTGCCGGTGTCGCGCACCCTCAAGCAGGCAAACGAGCCGGGCCGGGCCTCGAGGTTGAGCCGCGCGTTCGCCTCGCTCACCTCGCAGTTGGACACGCCGAGCGTGAGGCGCCCGCCGTCGGGCATGGCGTCCAGGGCGTTGACGCACAGGTTGAGCAGTACCTGCGCCATCTGGGCGGGGTCGGCCAGGACGGTCCAGAGGTCGGCGGCGCGGTGGACCTCCAGGGCGACGTTGGCCGGCAGGGTGCGCTCGATCATCCGGCCGACCTCGGTGAGCGGATCGTTGAGGTCGGTCGCCTGGAGCCAGAGCAACGTCTGCCGCGAGAAGCCGAGCAACTGGCGCGTCAACTCGGCGGCGCGCCAGGCGGCGCGCTCGATGGTGCGGACCACTTCTCGATCGGGCCCGGCGGGCAGGGAAGCCAGCAACATCCCGGCGTTGCCGAGGATGACCGTCAGCACGTTGTTGAAGTCGTGGGCGATGCCCCCCGCGAGCCGGCCGATGGCGTCGAGCTTCTGCCCCTGGCGCAACTGGTCCTCGAGCTCCTTGCGCCCCGTGACGTCGGTTAGGATGTGGACGCTGCCGGTGCAGGCCCCTTGTTCGTTGAAGATGGGGTCGGCGCTGGCGCGGAACCAGCGGGCCCCGAGCGGGAGCTCGTGGGCCTGCCGGCCGACCGTCCCGGCGCCCGGGAGGGCCAGCAGCGGGGCCTCGTCGAGGCCGAGGCCCTCGCGCAGGACGCGCGCGAGCGGTTGTTCGAGCAGGTCGGCGAAGGGCCGGCGGACTAGTTCGGTCAGGGCGCGGTTGCAGCGGCGAATGGTGCCGTCGCGGTTGAGGAGGCAGACCACGTCGCTGATGGCGTCGAAGGTGGTGCGCCACTCCTGGGCGGCGTTGCGGGCGGCCTCCTCGGCGGCGCGGACGCGCAGCAGGGCGCGGACGGTGGCGAGCAACTCGCGCGGCTCGACGGGCTTGACGAGGTAGCCGTCCGCGCCCTGTTCGAGGCCCTGGGCGCGGTCGTTGCTATCGACGTAGATGGCCGAGATTTGCAGGATCGACAGGGAGCGGGTGGCTGGGTCGGCCCGGATGCGGCGGCAGACCTCGAAGCCGTTGACGTCGGGCAGATTGACGTCGAGGACGACGAGGTCGGGCCGCTGCTGGACCAGGCGGAGGCCCTCGGTCCCGGTGGCCGCCTCGAGGACGCGAAAGCCCGCGTCGCGAAACAGCCAGGACATGGCGCGCCGGTTGATCGCGTCGTCGTCCACGAACAGGATCGTCGCGGGAGCGATTTGCGACATGGTTTCTTCTCGCGCCTCCCACCGCCGCCAATCGAGGGCCCGGGTAGGAGGAGGGCCTCCTACCAAGATAACCCACTCGCAATGGGTGGCAACCGCCGCGTTGGGTGGCAGCTCTGAGAAATGAGCCCTGCGGCCTGGGCGGGGGGCGGAAGCGGCGGTGCGGGGGCTGGCGGCGAGGAGAAAGGCAAAAGGAGGACGTGCTCGAAGAAAGGCTTCGAGTCAGACACCGCGACCAGACGCCGAAGAGCCCGACCGAACCTCGAGACCTCCCGACAGCCACCTCGGGCTAACTGCTGTTCGGCCGGACCTGGATCTTGGCCGCCGCGGTCGCGTCGAACGCGACGCGGAAGAGGCCGTTGGCCGGGCCATCCGCTACGTCGAGAACAACCCCGTCAAGGAAGGCAACCGCCCGCAACGCTGGTCGTTCGTCGTGCCGCGCCCGGCCACCCCCATTTAGCCGCCGAGCTCGGCTCGGCGGCTAAATGGTTGCGTCGTCCTCCCTGGCGCGTTAGCGTGCATCCATCCCACCCGCCCGCGCAGACTGGCGCGCGAGGGCACCAGCCGGCGAACCTCTCCCCTTCCTCGCGGAGGACCACTCCCATGTCGCGCACGCGCCGCGGCTTTCTCCACGACGTCGGCACCGGAATGCTGACCGCCGCCGTCGGGCCGGCCTTGGTCGCCGACCTCGGCCTCGGCTCGGCCCTGGCTGACGAGGCGCCCGCCCGACTGACGTTCGGCAGGCTCGAGCCGCTCGTCGCCCTGATGCAGGAGACCGCCCCCGCCAAACTGTTGCCCGCCCTGATCGCCCGCCTGAGCAAGGGCACCGAGCTCGGCCAACTCGTCGCCGCCGCTGCCCTGGCCAACGCCCGCACCTTCGGCGGGGAGGACTACGTCGGCTTCCACACGCTCATGGCCCTCTCCCCCGCGTACGCCATGGCGGCCGAGCTGCCCGCCGCGAGCCGGCCGCTGCCCGTGCTCAAGGTGCTCCACCGCAACGCCAACCGCATTCAGGAGAAGGGCGGTCGCAAAGGTGAGGTGTTGCGCCCCGTCAAGCCGGCGACGCTCCCGCCGGGGCGCGTGGCCGGCGAGTTGCTGCGCGAGGCGGTCCGCGCCAAGGACGGCGCCCGGGCCGAGGCGACGTTCGCCGCCGCCAGCGCCGGCACGCCCGAGGACGCCTTCAACCACCTGCTCTACGAGGTCGATGACGACACGGAAGTGCATCGGGTGGTGCTGGCCTACCGCGCCTGGGACCTGCTGCCGCTCGTCGGCAGGGAGCACGCTCACTCCCTGCTGCGCCAGTCGGTGCGCTACTGCGTGAAGGCCGAGAACTGGGCGCACCGCAACGGCGGCGGCGCGCGGGCCCTGCTGCCGAAGTTGCTCGAGCGCCACCGGCTGCTGGCCCGGGCCGCGGGCAAGCGGGTGGCCGACGACGTCTGGGTGGACAAGCTGAGCCAGACCGTGTTCAAGGCGACGCCGGAGGGGGCCGCCGAGGCGGTCGCCGAGGCCCTGGCGGATGGCTTCGTGCCCGAAGGCATCGGCGAGGCGATCTCGCTGGCCGCCAATCAGCTCGTCCTGCGCGACGTCGGCCGCCGGCGGGGGGAGACGTCGGCCGGCAAGCCGATCGGCAGCATCCACGGCGATTCGATCGGCGTCCACGCGAGCGATTCGGCGCACGCCTGGCGCAACATCGCGCGGGCGAGCAACGCGCGCAACCGGGTGGCCAGCCTGATCCTGGGCGCCTATCAGGTGGCGCTGGATCGCAGGGCGCGCGGCGGGGACTTCCTCGCGTGGAAGCCCTGGCCTTTGGCCGAGCACCGGACGAAACTGGTGGCCAAGGACGCGCCGGGGCTGCTGCGCGAGGTCGAAACGGCGATCCGCGACAAGGACCAGGCGCGGGCGTGCGCGGCGGTCCATCGGCTGGGCGAGCTGGGCCAGGCGCCGGGGCCGGTGTTCGCGCTGCTGCTGAAATACGCCATCAGCGAGGACGGGGCGCTGCACGCGGAGAAGTATTACCGCACCGTGCGCGAGGACTTCGCCGCGACGCGGGCGGCGTTCCGCTGGCGGCACCTGACGGCGCTGGCGCGGGTAACGGCCAGCGAGTATGGCCAGCCGGCGCCGGGGCAGGCGGAGGCGTGCCGGCTGCTGAAGGTGTAGCGGGTCGGGCGAGACGGCGAGGCCCCGGGGCGCGAGGCGCTCGAGGCCTCGTTGGGCGCACGACACTATTAGATAAACTTAATCCGGTATTGACTTGGTGGCCGAAGCGAGGCGGGGGGCCTGTCGGCGGCGGGGCCGCGGGCGGGGGGCGGCCTGGGGGCGCGTGCGGCGGCGGTAGGTGCGCTGGCCGGTG
>JBBSEZ010000178.1:0-18502 GCA_038239195.1 Gemmatales bacterium | reverse complement strand
GCAAGCGCGTCCTGCTTGAGCGCCTGGACGAGCACGCCCAGCGCATGCTCGAACGCCCGCAGGGTGTGCTTCATGGCCCGCTCGTCGTGGGCGTAGCTCGGCAGCATGAAGCCGCGGTAGGTCAGCACTCCCCTCTTGACCAGTTCCTGCTGGACGAGCGTGCGCAGCAGCGGGAGCCGGCGCTCGTCCGTCTCGCGGAACGCCAGCACCATGCGGAAGGGCGGGCCGATCAGTTCTGCCGGGGCGCCCACCTTCCGACACAGGGCATTGACGCCCTGCTTCAGGCGCTCGCCGTACTTCCAGACGTGCCCGGGCACGTCGTGGCGCCGGTACAGCGCCAGGGCCTCCTTGGCAGCGGCGAAGGAATAGACCCCTCCCTTGAAGGTCGGGCCGTAGTAGATCTTGCCGATGGCGGCCTGGAAGACCTCCTTGCGGCCGACGAGGGCCGAGAGCGGCATGCCCGCGCTGAGGGCCTTGCCGAAACAGGCCAGATCGGGGACGACGCCGGTCGCTTTCTGAATGCCGCCGCCGGGGTAGCGGAAGCCCGTGATGATCTCGTCGAAGATCAGCAGCGCCCCTTCGCGGCGCGCCAGGGCGGCAGCCTCCCGCAAGAACTCGGGGCTGACGTCGCGGAGCGGGCCGTTGAGGCCCTCGACGGCGCCGGCCGGCTCCAGCATGACCGCGGCCACCTGCCCGCGATGTTCGTGAAAGAGCCGCGCCAGCGTGGCCAGATCGTTGACCGGGAAGGGGAAGACGAGCGGCTCCGGGCGCGAGGGCACCCCGGTGGAGGCGAAGCCGTCTTTCTCGACGAACCAGTCTTGCCAGCCGTGGTAGCCGCACACCAGGACCTTGTGCCGGCGTGTGAAGACGCGGGCCAGGCGCACGGCGGCGGTGCAGACGTCGGAGCCGTTCTTGCCGAATAGCACCATCTCGGCGCAGGGGACCACCTGGCACAGGGCCTCGGAGACTTCCATCTCCAGTTCGTGAGTAAGCGTGAGGACGGCCGCCGAGGCCGTCGCCCGGCGGATCGCCCGCTGCACGCGCGCCGGAGCGTAGCCCAGCAGGGCACAGCCCCAGCCCATCACGTAATCGACGTAGTGGCGCCCCTCCACGTCGGTGATCCAGTAGCCTCGCGCCCGGCGGGCGAAGAGCGGGTAGGGTTGGCCCTCCCCGCTGAACGAAACGCCCTGGCTGGGCATGAAGAACCAGGTGTTGCGCTCCAGGGCGACGTCGAGGAGCGCGCCGCTGGCGGTGCGGGCGATGGTCTCGAACGGGACGATGAGCGGCGCCACGCCCTGGTGGCTGAAAAGGGTGACGTTCTGTTCGACGAGGTCGAACGCGAACTGGTGGCGCCCGATCGCCGTGGGCAGGCGGGCCGTCCAGAACAGCGTGACGCGCTCCCCCGGCCGCACCTCGTCCTCGGGCAGCGGCAGCGAGGTGTGCAGGGCGCCGTCGAGGAAGACCGCGAGGTCGATCGAGCTCCCGTCGGCGGGGGCGCGGCGCCAGGCCTTGCTGCCGCGGTTTTCGAGCGTCAGCCAGAAGGTTTGCATGGACCCGACGGGCGCCCGTCGGGGAAAGTTGTGGTGGAGATAGTTCGCACCGTAGGCCGGCGCCCCTTCGAGGTCGTTCGGCGAAAAGCCGGTGCCGGGCTCGACAGTCAGGGTCATGTTCAAGGCCCGTAAGGGGAAAGGGGCCAGCCCCGCCTCGCCCGGATCGACCAGGGAGAAGTCGAGCGCGTGGGGGCCGGGCGCCGAGGGCGCCGTCAGCTCGAAAACGAAATGCCCGCGCCCGCCCGGTGCGACGTCGTCCCGCAGTCGGACGACGTGTTGGCGCTGACCGTCGAGATGGACCGCGAGCCCCGTGTCGTCGCACCGCCACGGCGTCGGGCCTGCATTCTCCAGGTAGAGCCGGCAGACGGCGCTGGCGCCCGGCGCCAGCGCCCGGGGCACGTCCTGCACGATGGCGCGGGCCCTCGCCCGGGCGGGCTCGTCGGCCGCGAAGACGTGCTGCCGGGCCGGAGGGGGTGGCACGAGTCGTTGCTCCATCAGTTCGCGCATCTGTCCGTGAATGCGCGTGAGCCCGCCAGGAATGTCGAGGCCCGCAGGGCAGGAGCAGGTGACCACCGGGCAGGAGGAGCAGGTCGCCTCGCCCTCGGGTTGCAGGCGGAAGTAATCGTACTCGTCGGGGGTCTCGAAGGTCTCGGAGGGATGGAGGCTCACGTAGCCCGCGCGGAAGAGCCAGGACACCGGCAACTTCTGGCTGCACGAGGGCTCGCACCCACCGCACCGGCTGCACAGGGCCGCGTCCAGCGAGCGGACGCGGGCCTGCACGTCGGCGACCTGCGCCGGCGGCAACGGCGACGCGGCGTGGCCGGCCCGCGCGTTCTCCTCGGCCTCCTCCGGCGAAGCGGTCCCCGGGACCACGCAGGCGACCTCGGAATTGGTGAGGATGCTGCGCAGGACCTCGCCCGCCGTGAGCCCTGCGCGCGCGCCGGCGTGCGGGCCCCGTGGGGGGAAGGCCTTGCCGGCGCAGAGCAGCCCGCCTGCCAGGGGCTTCATGACCATCAGCCCGACGTCGCGCCGGACGGCAAGGGGGAAGACCTCTTCGCGCGTGGCGCGCAAGTCTTCGAGCTCGCGGCCCTCGGGCGGTTTCCACGACAGCAGGTGAAAGCCGAGCGGGTTGTAGGCCACCATCAGGGCGTCGAAGATGTCCGTCTCGATGAGCTTGCGCAGGCGGGCGGGCGAGCCGTGGGTGGTGCAGAAGATGCCGCCGAGTCGGCCGTCTGCCTTCTTGCGGAGGAGGAACTCGACCATGCCGCCCGGGCCCCAGACGTTCTCGCCGAGCACCTCGCGGTCCTCGACGCAGGCGATGCCGAACAACTCGAGGCGCGCCTTGCCGAGTTTGTCGCAGAGGGACTCGAATTGCCGCTCGAACTGAGGGAGGGGCCCGTAGCCCTGGGAGCAGACGAGGACCGGCCCCGGCGCCTCCTTGACGGCGCGGGCGACGAGGTCGTCGGCCCCCTCGTAGTCGGGGGCGGTGTGGACGAGGTTGACGCCCAGCTCGAAGCCGCGCACCAGGGTGCGGATGGCCTGGCCCTCCGGGACGAGCCGGAGCTGGCAGGTGCCGAAGCCGACCGCGGAAACCTGCAAGTTGGTCCGGCCGAGCCGGCGATAGGTCATCATGCGTGGTCCCCCGGGATGTTGGGGGACGGTTGTACCAGAGAGGGGCCGGCGGAGACAAGGTCGCCTGGGGGGCCTGGACAAGTCAGGGCGCGTCCGACCACTGCGCCGGCCCCTCCCACCTGGCGCTGAAGTCGTGCGGCCTGTCGAGGAACACGTCGCGCGGGTAGACCGTGTTCGGCTTGACCACCCCGGGGTCGATCGGCCCCGCCACCGCGGCGGCGGCCACCGCCAGCTCCGAACAGTCCCAGTTCGGCCGGTCGCGCCGGTTTCCCTTCTGCCTTCGTTCTCTTCGTTGCCTTCTGGTCCAATTCTGGTTCTCTGCCCGCACTCCTTCCCCAGACGGAAGCGCCCCCGCACTCTGCGCCGTCGAGCCCGTCTGTTTTTTCGCTACCCGGTAGCGGCGCGAGGCGGCACGTGATAGCTTAATCCTCACGCGCCCGCGCAACACAACGAGGCCACCAAACGGGGCGAGGTTCGTTCCTGTCACCTGTCGCGAGGAGCTCTCCCATGTCGGAACCGGACACCAACCGCAGAGACTTCCTGAAGGGCAGCGCTGCCGCCGGGTCGGCGCTGGCGCTGAGCGCCGCCAGCTTCAACCGCGTCTACGGGGCGATGGAGCGCATTGGCATCGGCTTCATCGGCGTCGGCGGGCGCGCCCAGGGGCACCTGGCGATCATCAACAAGATGCGCAAGGCCGGCAAGAAGGTCGCCCCCGTCGCCGTGTGCGACGTCTGGGATGGCCACGAGGGCAAGTTCACCAAGCGCCTCGGCGGGCGCAACGTCGAGCGCAACTACTCGCAGGGCCTGAAGCCCTCGGCGCGGACGGTCGGGCTCAACCCCGAGGACGCCCGCCACGTTACCAAGGACTACCGCAAGGTGCTCGACCTGCGCGAGGTCGATGCGGTGTGCATCGCGACGCCCGACCACTGGCACGCCAAGATGTGCATCGACGCCGCCGCCAAGGGCAAGCACGTCTACTGCGAAAAGCCGATGACCAAGACCATCGAGGAGGCCCAGAAGGTCGTCGAGGCGATGGTCCGCCACAACAAGGTGATGACGGTCGGCGTGCAGTCGATGGCCGACCCGACCTGGACCAAGGCCCACGACGCGATCAAGCGCGGCAAGATCGGCCACGTGGCCCAGGGCACCACCAGCTACTTCCGCAACTCGCTCGAGGGCCAGTGGCGCTACTACCCGCTGTTCAGGAACATGAATCCCAAGACCATCGATTGGGACATGTTCCTGGGCCACGGCTTCTCGGTCATCCCCGGCACGCCGCTGGGCCCCAAGATCGGGTTCGACCGCGCCGTCTACGCGCAGTGGCGCTGCTACTGGCCCTTCGGCGGGGGCATGTTCACCGACCTGTTCGTGCATCAGACGACGCACCTGATCCAGGCGATGGGCGTGCGCTATCCCCGGCGCGTGACCGGGGCGGGCGGGCTCTACCTGGAGTACGACGGGCGCGACGTACCGGACGTGGCGACGATCGTGGCCGACTACGAGGAGGGCTGCCAGCTCATCGTGACGGCGACGATGATCAACTCCTACCCGATCGAGGAGGTGATCCGCGGCCGGCTGGGGACGATCAAGTTCGTCAACGGCGGGTTCGAGATCATCAAGGACGACCCGGGCGGTGGGGCGAGCAAGCCGGCGCGGCTGGAGAAGAGCTGGACGGCCGACGAGACGGTGGAGTGCAAGTTCGACCCGAACTTCACGCGCAAGGAGTGGGGCAACAACTTCGACACGGCGGCGCTGTGGGCCAACTTCCTGGAGTGCGTGGCGGCCAACCGGCGCGAGACGCTGAGCACGCCGGAGCTGGGGGCGGCGGCGTTCACGACCGTGGCGATGGGCGTGCAGAGCTACCGGACCGGCAAGGTGCTGTTCTGGGACAAGACGAACAAGCGCACCGCCGAGGCCGACGCGAGCTGGGCGACGGCGCTGGAGCAGAAGAGCAAGAAGCGCGGCCGGCCCAACGAGGTGGCGGGGCGCACCTACGACGCGGCCGGCAGCGGGATGGTGCCGCAGGAGTATCAGAAGCTCGGCGGGCCGTTCGTCGGCGACAAGGGGCCGGAGGAGCGGACGACGAGCACGCGCGAGTAAGGCGACCGGCAGGAGCTCGTTTCTTGTAGGACGGCTCAGGAGAGCCGTCCTACAGGGAGGCCTTTTCCTGCCCGGCGCCGAAGCGGAGAGATCGAACCAGGCCCTTCGCGTAGGCCAGGCTATCGAGCCTGGCCTACGGCCGTTTGGGCGCGTTGTTGGAGAGGCTCAACCGGGAACCGACCGCAGGATCGAGCCAGCAAGCGAGAGCTACGTCCTCCCACCCCGCGTAGTAATCTCCGCGCAACAGCATCCGGGCGAGGCCGCGACACACGTGGGCGTCGGCCCGGAGGGAGTTGGGCCGGGCACACCCCAGGCGGGCGGCCTCCTCGGCGTCCGCGACGGCCAGATCGTGCTCGTGCCGGGCGGAACGTACGAGCGCCCTCACCCGAAAAACGTCCGAGTCGTTCGGGGCGAGCCCTCGCGCCGTCTCGCAGTCGGCGAGCGCCCTCTCCAGGTCGCCCGTGAGGCAGCGGATGCGCGCCCGCACCACGTAGGCATCGACGCACTTCGGGTCGATCTGGAGCGCGGCATCGCAGTCGATCAGCCCGCGCACCGGCTCGCCGAGGGCGGCGTAGGCCCGGCCCCGGCCCGTCCAGGCGGGGACAAGTTTGCCGTCCCTCACGATGGCCTGGTCGTAGCAGACGACGGCCTTGGCGTGCTCGCCCTTCTTCGCGTACGTGTCCCCGAGCATCCCGCACACCTCTCCCTTCGCCGGGCAGAGGCGGTGCGCCTGGTGCAAGTCCTCCAGGGCGCGTTCCAGTTCCCCCTTGTCGAAGGAGAGCCCGCCCCGGCCGGCGTAGGCAAGACCACAGTGCGGGTCGAGGCGGATCGCCTCGTTGAAGTCGGCGAGCGACTTGTCGTGCGCGCCTTGGCGGCGGTAGCACTCGCCGCGGTTGCTGTGCGCGATGGCGATCTGCGGGTCGAGCTGGAGGGCCTTGCAGAGGTCGGGGAGCGCGAGGGCGTGCTCGTTCCGGATCATGTGCAAGGCGCCGCGGTTGGTGTAGACCGCAGCATCGTCGGGGGCGAGGCGGACCGCGTCGGCGAAGTCGGCGAAGGCGCGGGCGTGCTCGCCCTTGAGCCCGTAATACCCGCCGCGCTCGCTGTAGGCGCTCTCGTTGTCGGGATCGAGCCGGATTGCCTCGGTCAAGGCGGCGATGGCCCCCTCGACGTCTCCCCGTTCGTAGAGCACCCCGCCGCGCGTGCGGTGGTTGTCCGAACTGTCCGGGCCCAGCCGAATCGCCTCGTCGCTGTCGCGGAGGGCCTGCTCGAGGTTGCCCGTATGGCCGTGGGCCCACGCCCGCCAGCGATAGGCCGTGGCGTAGGACGGGCGCTGCCGGATCACTTCCCCGGCGTCGGCGACGATGCAGGCGTAATCCCGGCAACAGCCGGCCGCGCCCGCCCGGAGGGCATAGCCCCACCCCTCCCGCGGGCGGCGCCGAACGATCTCGCGATAGTCCGCGATGGCGCGCTCGTACTGCTTCTGTCGCTCCCAAACCAGGCCGCGCAGGGCGAAGGCGTAGGTGTCGTCGGGGTTGCGGCGCAGCGCCTCGGCGAGGTAGGCCCGCGCCTCCTCGTGCTGGTCCCGCAGCGCCGCCAGGCAGGCGCGCGCGAGTGGGGCCCAGCGGCCGGGCGGGCACTCCGGGCCCCGGGCAGGGGGGGCGACCGCCCGAACGGACGAAGCGCCGAGGACGAGCACCGCTGCCGCGAGCAACACCTTGCGAGACATGAGCGCCTCCCGTCCGTGGGCATCGACCGACGGCGGAAGATAGCAACGCCTCGGGATTTTACCAGCCCGGAAGGCGAAGGATGGCTTGGAAATTCCGATGGTAGAGGCGAGGACGGCAGGCTGGGGAGAGTCACTCCTCTCCTGGCCGGCCCCGATTCTCACCTGGCACCACCTTGCGCGCCGGCAAAGCCCCAGGCCGACCGCCTTCCTCCCGTTTCGGCGCCGCCTCCCCCTTCCGCGGATGGTAGTTGGGGTACGCCGGCCTTTTCGGCCTCCCCGGCGTGCCCTTCGCCAGCGCGGCCAGCACCAACTCGACCGCCTTCTCCAGTTGCGGGTCGCGCCCCGCCCGCACTAGCTGGGGATCTTGCTCCACCTCCACGTCCGGGGACACCCCGCGGTTCTCCACCTCCCACTCGCCCTCCGGCGTCCAGAAGGCGAAGTGCGGCGCCGTCACCGCCCCGCCGTCGAGCAGGCTCGGGTAGCCGCCGATGCCGACCAGCCCGCCCCAGGTGCGCGTGCCGACCACCGGGCCCAGCTTGGCGCGCTTGAACGCCCACGGCAGGTAGTCCCCGCCCGAGCCGGCCTGTTCATTCGCGATCATCACCTTCGGGCCGAAGATCGCCCCCGCCGGCGTCGAGTAGTCCGCGCCGACGCGCGTGCTCCAGTGGTTCGACAGCGGCCGGCCCAGGCGCTCGATCACGTAGTCGGCCGCCTTGCCCCCGCCGTTGAAGCGCTCGTCGATGATGACCGCCTCCTTGTCCACCTGGGCGAAGAAGTAGCGGTTGAAGTTCGTGTAACCGTCCAGGGCGGTGTTCGGCAAATAGACGTACGCCACCCTCCCCTTCGTCATCCGCTCCACCTTGCGCCGGTTGTCCTCGATCCACGCCCGGTTGCGCAGCGGCTGTTCGTCGTCGATCGGCACCACCGTCACGTCGCGCGCCCCCTTCCCGTCGGCGCTGGGGCCGACGCGGAGCGTCACCGACTTGCCCGCCGTGCCCTCCAGGAAGCGATGAACGTTATCGCTCGCGCGCACCTCCTGGCCGTTGACCGCCAACAGGTACTCGCCCTCCTTGACGCTCACGCCCGGCCCCGTCAGCGGCGCCCGCAGGCTGGGGCTCCAGCTCTCGCCCCGGTAGACGCGCGCAAAGCGGTGGCGCCCCTTGTCCGCCTGGTAGTCGGCGCCGAGCAAGCCCGAGCGCGCCGCTGGCGGCCCCGAAGGCTCCCCGCCGCCCATGACGTAGACGTGGCCCAGCGACAACTCGCCGAGCATCTCCGCGAATAGGTAGTTGAGGTCGCTGCGGCTGCCGACGCCGGCCAGGTACGGGCGATACTTCTTCTCCGCCGCCTTCAGGTCCAGCCCGTGATGGCCGGGGTCGTAAAGGAAATCGCGCTCGATCCGCCACACCTCCCGGTACATCTGCTCCCACTCCGCCCGCGGGTCGATGCGCACCACGGCGGCGTCGAGGTTGAGCGCCCCTTCGCCAGCCTTGGGCGGCGCGGCCGTGCCGACCACGAACCAGCGATCCTTCTGCTGGTAGAGCAACTTCTCCCCGTCGCGCGAGAGCGTCGCGCTGCCGATCGCGTCGAGGAACTTCTCGACCTTGCGCTTCTCCAGGTCGAAGCGGTGCAGCGCCAGGCGCGGGCCCGGCGTGCGCGTGGCGAGCGGCGCCGGCGGGTCTTCCAGCAGGAAGACGATGCCGGCCTTGCCCACGCGCAGCCCGACGTAGTGGCGGGCCGGGATCGGCAGGGCCAAGGTGCGCTGATCGAGGTCTTCGAGGTCGATCCGCACCGGCACCGCCTTCTTCGCCTTGCCCTTGCCCTTCTCCTTCGCGGGCCCCTCATCGGTCTTGCCCTCGACGGCCTTCTCCTCGTCGCTCTCCGGCGCCAGGGGCGAAGGTAGGTCTTTGTCCAGCACCACGGCGTAGACGCTGCGCGTGACGGGGTAGTTGTAGTTGGACATCTCGATCCCCCCGGCCGCGGGCCCGGCGTCGGTGCTGGCGGTGAAGTAGAGGTACTTCCCGCTCGCGTCGAAGGCGGGGTAGCGCGCGTCGCTCATCCCGTCGGTGACAGGGCGCGACGTACCCTTCTCCACCGAGTAGAGGAAGACGGCGTTGAAGTGGTTCTTGAGGTTCTTGGTGTAGGCGACCCACTTGCTGTCGGGCGACCAGGCTGGGTCGAGCGTGCGGGCGTTGTAGGTGTTGGTCGCGATGCGCGTCGACTTGCCCGTGGCCAGGTCGAGGGCGTGCAGGTTGACGTCGGCGTCGGTGTAGGCGATCTTCTTGCCGTCCGGCGACCAGGTGGGGGAATAGGGGAAGGACGGCGAGTTGCCCAGCGAATACTTCTTCGTCTCGCCCAGCCCGCTCTGCAAGCGCAGGTGCAGTTCGTATTCGCCGGAGGCGTCGGAGAAGTAGGCGACCCACTTGCCGTCGGGCGACCAGGCCGGGCCCCGCTCGGCGACGCCCGGAGTGCGCGTCAGGTTGCGGACGTCCCCCTTCTTGACCGGGACCGTGAGGATTTCGCCGCGCGCCTCGAAGACGGCACGAGCGCCAGTCGGCGACAGCCCCGCGTTCTGCACGTGGCGGGCGGCCTTGACGAAGCGCGGGCGCAGTCCAGGCAGGTCGGCGTCGATGCGGACGTCGATCCGCTTCGCCTTCTCGGTCTTCAGGTCGAACAGGTGCAGCGAGCCGAACTGCTCGTAGACGAGGGCGCCCGGGCCCGCCGAGGCCGATTTCAGGTCGGGCCCCTTGTTGTCGAGGAGCTTCCGCACCTTCTTCGTCTTCAGGTCGTAGGCGAACAGGGTGACGGGCCCGGCGCGGTCGGAGAGGAAATAGACGCGGTCGCCAACCCACGCAGGGTGAGAGTCGTTGGAGTTGTCGCGCGGCACCTTCTCGATGCGCGAGTCGGCGAGGTCGGCGAGCCAGATGCGGGAGGTCGTCCCGCCGGCGTAGCGCTTCCAGGCCATGCGCTCGGGCAGGCGGAACGGGACGTAGGCCAGGCGCTTGCCGTCGGGGGAGAAGGTGCCGTGGTCGGCCAGGGGCAGGGGGAGCGGCTCGGGCATTCCTCCGGCAAGGGGGACCGTGAAGAGTTGCCCGCTGGCCATGGCGCGCACGGACAGGTTGCGGGTCGAGCGGAACAGCACGCTCTTGCCGTCCGGGGCCCAGCCGGCGACGACGTCGGGGCCCGGGTGGAAGGTGAGCCGCCGCGCCACCCCGCCGCTGGCCGGCACGACATAGACGTCGGCGTTGCCGTCGTGGGTGCCGGTGAAGGCCAGGTGCTTACCGTCGGGGGAGAAGACGGGGGTGGTGTTCTTGCCGCCGCTGGTCAAGCGCCGGGCGGGGCCGCCCGCGCGGGGGACGAGCCAGACGTCGTCGGCGAAGGCGAAGGCGACGTGGGTGGCGCTGAGGGTCGGCTTCTGGAGCAGCAGCGGGCCCGCGGCCTCCGCGATCGCCAGGCCAGGCGCCAGCAGCAATACGAGCAGCGCGAGACAGGTTCGCTTCATCAAGAATCGCTCCGTTCAGGTCGAAGGGACAAATCGGGCCCCATTTAGCCGCCCCACTCGAGGGGGCGCGGGCATCGCACGGACGTCAAAACGGCCAGAACGCCATCAGCATGCGCAGCCCCGCCCCGACTGCCGTGCCGCCCAGTGCCAGCGCCAGCCACGCCCCCAGGCTGGTGTCGTAGAAGGGGAACGAGTAGGCCCCGCTGAACAGCGGCCAGTTCGGCGGGGGGCCCGCCGGAGCGCGCTCGCGCATCTCCAACTCGCGCGCCACCGCCTCCGCAGGGACCGTCGATTCAGGGAGCGGGGCGGGCCTCGCTTCAGCTCCTGCCGGTTCCTCGACGACCTCGTAGCCCTCCTCGGCGGGCTGTTCCTTCGTCTTCGGCCGGGGCAGGGGCTTCTCGCCCCCCCACGCCGCGCCCAGGCCGTAGCCCTCGACGGGCAACTTCGGCACGTCCGGCTCCCGCGCCTTCTTCTTGGGCACCGCCCACGGGTCCTGAACCTCCACCGCCCGCACCTTCTTCGCGCGGCGCTTCTTCGGGACGGGCGCGTCAGGCGCTGCCACCCGGGGGGCCTTCTTCCCTTCGATTTGCTGCAGTAGCCAGGCAACGCGGCCGAGGAGCCGGGCGTGGATTAGCACTACCGCCGCGCCCAGGGCGCCGGCGAGCGGAAGCAAGTAGAAAGCGCGGGTAAAGAGGGCGCGGTGCCACAGCGCGGCCGAGGCGGCCAGCAGCAGCCCGGTGAAGAGGTAGAAGACGGCGGCGTGGGGGAGGATGCGGAGCAGTTCCAGCACGACGCCGGGTCGGAACGAGGCCGTGCGCGACCTGCCGCCGAACGAGGCCAGCAGGCCGGGCGGGAACAAGAGCCACGTACCGGGCACGGCAAGGAGGAGAAAGCGCAGGGCCGGCGCGTCGGGGAGCCAGTCGTGGCGGAGGGCGCGGCTCAGGATGCCGGCGGGGGCCAGCCAGATCAGCACCAGCCCGCCGAGGTGGGCGGCGCCGCGCAGCCAGTCGATGAGGGGCTCGCTGGGCCACTTGACGCGGTCGAGCCCCGCCGAGGTGTCCTGGACCACGACGAAGTAGCAGTGGGCGGCGTAGGCGAGGACGAACGCGGTGAGGCCGGCCACGAAGGCGAGCGTGCAGACGAAGACGATGACGTTGCCGGCGGCGCCCATGGGCCACGTCCACCTCGACTATTTGGCGAGCGGGGGGCGTGAGCCCCTTCTCGGGGCGCCTTCAACAGGGGGCTCACGCCCCCCGCTCGCCTCGTTCGGTTACAGCCGCTGAACGAAGTACCTCAAACCACCGGCAGCGAGCCCGCCGCGGCGAGCTTGCGGATGTCCTGGGTGACGCGCATCGAGCAGAACTTCGGCCCGCACATCGAGCAGAACTTCGCCGACTTGAACACCTCCTGCGGCAGCGTCTCGTCGTGCATCCGCCGGGCCGTCTCCGGGTCCAGCGACAGCGCAAACTGCCGCTCCCAGTCGAACTCGAACCGCGCCTTCGACAGCTCGTCGTCGCGCTGCCGGGCGTTCTTGCGCCCTCGGGCAATGTCGGCGGCGTGGGCGGCGATCTTGTAGGCGATCACGCCCTGGCGCACGTCGTCCTTGTTGGGCAGGCCGAGGTGCTCCTTGGGGGTGACGTAGCAGAGCATCGCCGCCCCGGCCTCGCCGGCGATGGCGGCGCCGATGGCGGACGTGATGTGGTCGTAGCCCGGCGCAATGTCCGTCACGAGCGGGCCGAGCACGTAGAAGGGCGCCTCGTGGCAGACCTCGCGCTCCTTCTCGACGTTCATCTTGATGAGGTGCATCGGCACGTGCCCCGGCCCTTCGATCATCACCTGCACCCCGCTGGCCCACGCCTTGAGCGTCAACTCGCCCAGCGTGTGCAGTTCGGCGAACTGTGCCTCGTCGTTGGCGTCGGCGAGGCAACCCGGGCGCAGGCCGTCGCCGAGGCTGTAGGTCACGTCGTGGGCCCGCAAAATCTCGCTCAGTTCGTCGAAGTGGGTGTACCAGGGGTTCTGCTCGTGGCGCTGGATCATCCACTGGGCGATCAGGGCCCCGCCCCGGCTGACGATGCCGGTGACGCGCTTCGTCGTCAGGGGCAGATGTTCGAGGAGGACGCCCGCGTGGATCGTCACGTAGTCCACGCCCTGCTGCGCTTGCCGCTCGACCATGTCGAGGAGCAGGCGCGGCGTGAAGTCGCCCACGTCCTTGACCTCCTGGATCGCCTGGTAGATCGGCACGGTGCCAATCGGCACGGGCGAGGCGTCGAGGATGGCCTGGCGGATGGCGTCGATGTTGCCGCCCGTCGAGAGGTCCATGACGGTGTCGGCGCCGAGATGGACGGCGGTGTGCAACTTCTCCAGTTCGTCGTCGATCTTGCTGGTGACGGCGGAGTTGCCGATGTTGGCGTTGATCTTGCACTTGCTCGCGACGCCGATGGCCATCGGCTCGAGGCGCTTGGCGAGGTGGTTCTTGTTGGCGGGGATAACCATTCGCCCGCGGGCGACCTCGTCGCGGATGAGCTCGGGCTCGAGGTCCTCGCGCTGGGCGACGAAGCGCATCTCGTCCGTGATGAGGCCCTGGCGGGCGAGCTCCAGTTGCGTGGCCATCTCGAACCTCCTTCAAAGGATGGGGCCTGGAACGGAGGGGAGGTGAGAGTGGTTGCGCACGGACGTGACGAGGTCGTCAGGTTCGCTTCCCGCCCCGGCATTACCCGGGTCGGTCGCAGGGTCTACTCTCAGACCGCGCCGTGCGCGGACACCCCTAGCGACACCTGCGTGCATTGTAGGACGGAGGGGCCGGGCTGGCCAGGACGGCGGGGCCCTGTGGTATAATGCCGAACATCTTTATTGGGGGCCAACGATGTCTACCAAGCCTTACGATGCGACGCTGAAGGACATGATCGAGGACGACAGCGCCTCGTGGGCGAGGCTGAGCGCGTCGGTCCGAATCCTTCGGACCACCATCATCGACGCGGACGTCTCGACCGTCACCGCGGCCAGCGACAAGGTGGTGCGCGTGGAGGACGAGGTGGGCGAGTGGCTGCTCAACCTCGATCCGCTGTCGAGCTACGACGCGAACTACCCCGAGCGGCTGCACTTGTACAGCACGATCCTCCGCCACAGGCACGGCCTGCGCGTGCGGAGCGTGGCCCTGCTGTTGCGGCGCGAGGCGAACGCCAGCAATCTCACGGGCGTCCTGGAGCAGCAACACCCGGACGAGCCCGAGCCGTACCTGGTGTTCCGCTACCGGGTGATCCGCGTGTGGGAGCAGGCGTTAGGGCCGCTGCTGTCCGGCGGGTTGGGGACGTTGCCGCTCGCAGCGCTGACCGACGAGGCGGGGGCCAACCTGCCGGGCGTGGTCGAGCAAATCGACAAGCGGTTGCGGAAGGACGCGACGCCGGCGCAGCGGGCCAAGGCGCTGGCGGCGACCTACGTGTTGATGGGGCTGCGTTATGCGGACCGTGTGATAGAACCTCTGTTTCGAGGAGTGATAGGAATGGAAGAGTCCAGCACGTATCAACTCATCGTGTCCAAGGGCAAGGTCCAGGGGGCCCGCGACATCGTCTTGCGCCAGGGTCGGCGGAAGTTCGGCGAGCCCGACGCGGCCAGCCTGCTCGCCCTGGAAAGCACCACCGACCTGGAGCAACTGGAAAGGCTCGCGGATCGCCTGCTGGCGGTCTCGAGTTGGGAGGAGCTCCTCGCGCCCTGATTCGACACGTCTTGACACCAATCGGCCCCCGGCTATAGTTCGCGCCCGCTTCCACAGCACAACGTGGTGGGAAGGTCGATCGCGACCGGCGCCGGGGCGCGCTCGCTAAGAGAGCGGCCCGACGCCGGCTTCAGGAGCGAGCCGGAGCCATGCCCGACAGCGACACGCACGTGAGCGACCTCAAGGACGCCTGGGCCCGGTTCGTGGCGGTGCGCGAGTGGAACCAGTTTCACAGCCCCAAGAACCTCGTCATGGCCCTGGCGGTTGAAGTCGCCGAACTGATGGAGCATTTCCTCTGGATCGACAACGACGCCTCCCACGCCGCGGCGCGCGAGCCCGCCCTGCGGGAACAAGTGGCCGACGAGATCGCCGACGTGACCGGCGTCGTGCTGGCCCTGTGCAACGCGCTCGACCTCGACCTCAGCGACGCGATCCGCAACAAGATGGCGAAGAACGAGCTCAAGTATCCCGCGGACAAGGTTCGCGGGCGCTATCGCCTTTAGTGCTTAGTCCTTAGTTCTTAGTGCTTAGCAAAGAGGGCCCACGACGTGTCCTGTCTTTGCTAAGCACTACGGACTACGGACCAGGTTAATGTGGAGGGCGTGTCGTGCGTCAGCGCAGCCTGCTCGGGGCCCTGCTTCTCCTGCTGGGCGGCCTGTTGGCCGTCCCCGAGCAGGTTCCCGGCCAGGGGGCGCCTGCCTGGGCGCCCTCGGGCGCACCGGCGACCTCGCAGCCGCCTCCTTCCGGGAGCCGCGTCATCGCCTCGACGCGGGCGCCCCTCCTGCCCTCCATGGACGGGCCCCTGCGCCCGCCCGACGACGGGCTGGTGCCGCTGGCGCCGCTGGACCGGGTGGCGGCGCCCCCTCCGACGGGGCCGAAGCCGCCGCTCCAGCAGGCGACCTACGTGCCCGAGCCGGCCAAGGGCCCGCCACCGCCCAAGAAGACCAAGGCCCTGCCACCGCCCGCGCCGATCAAGGCCCCGCCACCCGACGTTGTCCCACCTGCCCCGACCGCGGCGCGCTCCGGGTCGGAAGGGATGCTGTCGCTCGAAGTCTTCGGGCCGGCCGAGGCCCACCCCGGTCAGGCAATGTCCTGCACGATCGTGGTGCGCAACGCCGGGGCCACCGCGATCGCCGGGGCCCACGTCGAGGCGCCGCTGGCTCCCGGCGTGCGCGTCCTGTCCAGCAACCCGCCCGCCCAGGTGGTCGGCGACCTCTTTTCGTGGCAGCTGGGCAACCTCGAAGTGGGCGCCGTGCGCCGGCTCGAGATCGTTCTCCGTCCCGCCGATGCGGGAGAGGTCGTTCTGCGCCCCGTCGGCGCGTTCGGCATCGAGGGCCTCCGCGCCCGCGTGGTGCGCCCGCCCTTCGGCGCGACCGTCACCGCCCCGGAAACGGCCAATGCGGGGGGCCGCTTGCTCTTTCAGGTCCAGCTCGTCAACAACCGCGACGTGCCTGCCCAGAAGGTCGTCCTCCGGGCGCTGCTGTCGGCGGGGCTGCAACACCCGCAGGGCAAGGAGGTCGAGGCCGAGCTGACCGGCCTCGCTCCCGGCGAGGCCCGCCTGGTGAGCCTCGAAGTCAGCGCCATCGCTCCGGGCCGGCAGGTCAACGCCGTCACCGCCACCGCGTTCTACCCCGATGGCGAGCAGAAGGCCCAGGCGCAAGCGGTCGTTCAGGTCGTCCAGCGTTCGCTCGCGCTCAAGCTCGACGGCCCGCGCACCGGGGCGATCCAGGGCGAGATCGACGTCCGCCTCGAAGTGGAGTGCCCCCGCGAGGCCAGCGCCCCCGACGTCCGCGTGGGGCAGTACGTCCCCGACGGGCTGGACTTCGTCAGCGCAAGCAGCGGTGGGGCGTTCAACCCGAGCAACCGCGTCATCTCGTGGGCGCTGGGCTCGTTCGCGCCGGCCCAGCGCCAGACGGTCACGTTCAAGGTGCGCGGCCGCAGCCCCGGCGACTGGGGCCTGCCCGCGGCCGCCGCCGCCGTCGGCATGGCCGAGGCGCGCGCCACCCACGCCGTCCACCTCGACGCGGTGCCGCAACTTGCCCTCGAACTGCTCAATCCGGCCGAGGGCCCCATTGACGTGAAAGGCGAAGCCGTTTATGAGCTGCGGGTGTCCAACCCGGGAACGGTGGTCGCCACCGGCCTGACGCTTGTGGTGTCGTTGCCCGACGGGCTGGAAGCGGTGGGCGGCAACGGGCCGACCGCCGCCCGCGTGGTCCCCCGGCAAATCGCCTTCGACCCGCTTGCCGAGCTGGCGCCCAACCGCGATGCCGTCTACAAGGTGCGCGTGCGCGGCCTGACCGCGGGCCCCGGGCGCTTCCGGGCCCTGCTCCAGGCCAACGGCTTGCCGCAAGCCCTGGCCCAGGAGGTCACCGTGCAGGTGCGGGCGACCGGCAGCTCGACGGCCAACTCGGGACAGCGCCCGTTGCTGCGCTAGTCGAGCCCGGCAGAATTACTACACGAGTCGAAAATATTCAGTTGCGAAACGGTTGGCAGGTCGTTATGTTGACTCTCTCTCTTCTCGATCTAAGGCGCGAATGGCAGCCAGGACGGCTGTCCAAGGGGGAAGGATTCCCCCGCTTTTTCTCCGCGCCGACGACCGCCCGCTTGCAACGAAGCGTCTGCGTCAAAGGCTGGGAGGCCCGGGGGGCGAGCCCTGGCCCCGCCGCCGCTCGCTTGACCTTGAGCGCGGCGGGGGGCGTTGCTAAGGTAGGGCCCTGTCGGGCAGAAGGCCGGGGCCAGGGAGGGCCGGGCCGCGGGCCCGACGTCCCGCCACCCTTTCGCAGTGTTACTTGCCGGTTCGCCGCGGAACGTGAGCCGGAGGTGTCGTGGAGGCGTGGCACCCACGGAGGGGGCTTCGCGCTCGGGGGGCCTGGGGGCGGTTCGCCCTCAACCCGGGGGCGCGGAGAGGAGAGGAGAGCCAGTCATGGGTAACCGGGCAGAGAAGGAGCAGGTTCGCGTCCACATCCGCTGGATGATCCGGCGCGACATGCCCGAGGTCCTGCAGACGGAGCAAGAGAGCTTCGAGCACAGCTGGACCGAAGAGGACTTTCTGCGCTGCCTGCGCCAGCGCAACTGCATCGGCATGGTGGCCGAGCAGGGCGAGCGCGTGGTCGGCTTCATGATCTACGAGCTGCACAAGGCCAAGTTGCACATTCTCAACTTCGCCGTGCATCCGCAGTATCGTCGGGGCAGGGTCGGCTGCCAGATGGTCGCCAAGCTCATCAGCAAGCTGTCGAGCCACCGGCGGACGCGCATCACCCTGGAGGTGCGCGAGACCAACCTGCCGGCGCAGCTCTTCTTCAAGGAGCAAGGCTTCAAGGCGCTGCGCGTGCTGCGGGCCTTCTACGAAGACAGCGGGGAGGACGCCTTCCTGATGCAGTATCGCCTCGCCGAAGATACCGGCGACGACGCGGAAGAGTCGGTCAACCGCATCGCCCAGTACGAGGAGAGCTGACGAGGTCGCGTTCTTCGCCGGCCAGCCCGGCGGCGCCGATCTCCGCGTTGCGGAGGTCAGCGCCGCCGGGCTGTCGGCTTTCCGTCCCCGCAAACTGTACCGATCGTAGCGATTGCGCCGCTCCCTTCCCCCGCCCGTCCCGGCCGCATTTTCCTTGAACGCAGGCTCTCCGTCCTTTATGCTTTACAACACCTGTACCCACAGGCCCTTTCCGCGGTGGCTCGCCCGGAACGCGAGCGCCGGCTTCCCCGACCTTTCACCCGAGGAGACACCCATGAAGCGCCACGGCAAACTGCTCGGTCTGACGGCCCTCGTGGCCCTCGCGCTGCTGTGCGCCCCCTCGCGGGCGACCGCCGACCCCGAGCTCGACAAGGGCGAGACGCAACGGCAACTCGACAACCTGCGAAGGCAGATCGGCGTCCTGCGCGGCCTCGCCGACGCCGAGAGCAGGGCGACGGAGCTCGAGCTGCGCCAGATCAAGGACCGCCTCGATCGCATCGAGCGCTCGCTGGCCCGCATGTCCCCGCCCATCACCCGCAGTGCCTCGTCGTTCACGCCGAGCGACCCGCTGGCCCGCCGCACCACGATGCGTCTGTCCAACCGCTTGCCCGTGACTGCCTACGTAACCGTCAACGGGGTCACCCACTCCGTCTTGCCCTTCGGGACGTTCACCCTGCGCAACCTGCCCACGGGCGCCCTCACCTACGAGGTGTCCGCTGCGGGCTACTACGCCCGCGCCACCGCCACGACCACCCTCGTGGCCGACGAAATGCTCACGGTCAACATCAACGCCCCGGCCGTGCCGATCGTCGGCCTGCCGGTGGTGGTG